>CAJJBM010000001.1 GCA_905182445.1 Pelagibacteraceae bacterium AG-422-B15
CCGGTGTTACTGGTGAAAACCACTATGTTGACTGTGGCTATAATAAAGTTGGCGTACCTAGAGAGATTTAATTTTTTTCTGTAAGAAGAGAATACTGATTAGATGAAGTTCCTTCTTCTTGATCTAATAGTGGAGTTGGATATTCTCCCGTAAAACAATGATCTGTAAACTGTGGCTGTTTATTATTACGCTTATCATGACCCATGGCTTTATATGTACCTTCTAAAGATAGAAAAAATAAAGAAGTAGCACCTATAGATTCTCGCATTTCTTCAATACTATTTTTTGATGCAATGAGTTCTTCATAATCTGGCGTGTCAATCCCATAAAAATCAGGATGGGTTATTGGTGGACATGAAATTCCAAAGTGTACCTCAGCAGCACCAACATCATAAATCATTTTAACAATTTTTCTGGCGGTTGTGCCCCTTACGATTGAATCGTCAATTAAAACTACTTTTTTATTTTCAATATAAGATCTGTTTGCACTGTGTTTTAATTTTACACCAAATTGCCTGATACTTTGAGTAGGTTCAATAAAGGTTCTGCCAACATAATGGTTTCTTATTATTCCTAGTTCAAATGCAATATTAGATTTTTGTGCAAACCCTAATGCTGCTGGCACACCTGAATCAGGTATTGGTATTACAACGTCTGCTTTAATTTGATTTTCAATTGCTAGTTGCTCGCCAAGATTTTTTCTATAAAAGTAAACTGTTTTACCTTCAACAAGGCTATCTGGCCTTGAAAAATATATTCTTTCAAAAATACAAGGACGCTCTTCGACAACTGGAAAAGGCTTAATACTTTCAATACCAGATTCTGATATAACGACAATCTCTCCGTTCTCTACATCTCTAACATATTTTGCTCCTATAATGTCTAGGGCACAGGTTTCAGATGCTAGGACAGGAGCACCATTTAAATCACCTAAAACTAAAGGCCTAATACCGTGAGGGTCTCTAACACCAATTAATTTTTTATTTGTTAAAATTACTAAGGAGTATGCACCTTGAACTTGAAATAAAGCATCTATCAATTTGTCAACAATAAGCATTCTTTTTGATCGTGCAACAAGCTGTAAAATTGTTTCGGTGTCAGAAGTGGTCTGGAATATAGATCCATCTGTAATTAGTCTTTTTCTTAAAGATGAAGCATTTGTTAAATTGCCATTGTGTGCACATGCAAAGCCACCCATAGCTAAATCAGCAAAAAGAGGTTGAATATTTTTTAAAATTGAATCGCCAGTCGTAGAGTATCTAACATGACCAATAGCATTACGACCCGGAAGTCTTGCTATTATGTCTGGTCTATTAAAATTATCACCAACTAAACCTGGTTTTCTTACACCATTAAATTTGTCGCCATCAAAGGTAACTATTCCAGCACCTTCTTGACCACGATGCTGCAATGCATGTAGACCGAGTGTTGTTAAAGTAGCGGCATCAGGACTTCCAAATATTCCAAAGACGCCACACTCTTCGTGTAACTTGTCTTCTTCAAGATTTATATCTGCCATTTATTTCCAGTTAATTAAGCGTCTATATCTTTCATTGATAATTTAACTTTACCTTTATCAAATCCGATAACCTTAACTTTAACAGTATCACCTTCGCTAACAACGTCAGCAACTTTTTCAACTCTTTCTTCAGCAAGTTGAGAAATATGCACAAGGCCATCTTTCTTACCCATGAAATTAACAAATGCACCAAATTCCATTATCTTAACAACTTTACCTTCGAAGATATCTCCAATCTCAGGCTCTTGAATGATTCCATTGATCATATCAATCGCAGCTTGGATCATTTCTTTGCTTGTTCCTGAAATTTTTACAGTTCCATTGTCGCTAATGTCAACTTTAGCACCAGATTCTGCTATAATTTCTTTAATTACAGCCCCGCCCTTACCAATTACTGCACCAATATTATCTCTTTGAATTTTAATGCTTTCGCTTCTAGGAGTATATGGTCCAAGTTCAGTTCTAGGAGTTTCAATTGTTTTATTCATTTCAGATAAAATGTGCATTCTTCCTGCATTGGCTTGACTTAATGCTTGCTCCATAATTTCTGTAGTGATTCCAGTAATTTTGATGTCCATTTGTAATGAAGTAATTCCATCTTTTGTACCAGCTACTTTAAAGTCCATATCTCCAAGATGATCTTCATCACCTAAAATGTCAGATAAAACTGCAAAATCATCACCTTCTTTAATTAAGCCCATGGCAATTCCAGAGACAGCATTTTTAATTGGAACACCTGCATCCATTAGTGCTAATGATGATCCACATACAGTAGCCATAGAAGAAGATCCATTTGATTCTGTTATTTCCGATACAAGTCTAATTGTATAATCAAATTCTTCAGAATCTGGAAGTACTGCCTTTAAAGCTCTCCATGCTAATTTACCATGTCCCACTTCTCTTCTGCTAGTAAAGCCAGATCTTCCTACTTCACCAACTGAATAAGGAGGAAAATTATAATGAAGCATAAATTTTTCCTTATAAGATCCTTGTAAAGCTTCAATTCTTTGTTCGTCTTCACCAAATCCAAGAGTAGCAACAACTATAGCTTGTGTTTCACCTCTAGTGAATAAAGCCGATCCATGTGTTCTTGGAAGCCAAGACACTTCATTGGAAATATTTCTAATTTCATCAAGTTTTCTTCCATCAATACGTGATTTTTTATTAATAATTTGTCCACGTACAATTTCTTTTTCAATCTTCTTAAAATATGCCATGAGTTCATTTGAGCTAATTTCTTCGTTTGCTTCATGTGCAGATAAAAGTTTATCCTTACATACAGTTAGAGCTGAGTGTCGTTCCATTTTATCTGTCAAGCTATATGCTTTAGCAATATCGTCTGAACATTCTTTTTTTACTAATTCTTTTAAATCAGTATTTTCAACGTATTCAAACTTCCATGGCTCTTTTGCACATTCTTCTGCAAGATCAATGATCATGTCGATTACGGGTTGCATTTCTTTATGACCAAATGTAACTGCACCAAGCATTATTTCTTCAGATAGTTGATTGGCTTGAGATTCAACCATTAAAACTGCTGAATTTGTACCCGCTACAACTAAATCTAGATCAGAAACTTCACTCATTTTTGGATTTAAAGTATATTCACCATCTTGATATCCAACTCTACAGCCTGATATAGGTCCCATAAAGGGTATGCCTGATAAAGTAAGAGCACTAGAGGCTGCAACCATAGCAACAATATCTGCGTTTGTTTCTGTATCGTGTGACAACACTGTTAATATAACTTGTGTTTCATTTCTAAAACCTTCAGGAAATAATGGTCTGATAGGCCTATCTATTAATCTACAGATTAATGTCTCTGCTTCTGTTGGACGAGCTTCTCTTTTAAAAAAACCACCTGGAATTTTTCCAGCAGCATAATATTTTTCAGTATAATTCACTGTTAAAGGGAAAAAATCTAAGTCCGGCTTCGGAGTCTTAGCGGCCGTAACATTACACATTACAACGGTATCACCATATCTTACGATAGTTGACGCTGTTGCTTGCTTAGCAACTTTTCCTGTTTCAATTATTAATTTTTCTTTTCCCCATTGGATCTCTCTTGAGATTGACTCACTCATTATATTTTCCTTTTTCAATTAAATTTATTATTTATATTATTTTCTTAAACCAAGCTTATCAATTAATGCCTCATAAGAAGCTGTGTTGGTTTTCTTCAGATAAGCAAGCAAGGTTTTTCTTTGGTTAATAAGTCTCATTAACCCTGTTCTTGAATGGTTATCTTTTTTATGTGTTTGAAAGTGTCCAGTTAAATTGGATATTCTTTCAGTTAATATTGCTACTTGTACTTCAGGAGATCCAGTATCGGTATCTCCTCTTGAGAAATTACTTATAATTTCAGTTTTTTTTTCCTTATTAATCGACATCTCTATTCCTTTTTTTGTTATATATTAAACATCCTAATTGGCACTAA
Source organism: Pelagibacteraceae bacterium AG-422-B15 (assembly GCA_905182445.1). GTDB lineage: Bacteria > Pseudomonadota > Alphaproteobacteria > Pelagibacterales > AG-422-B15 > CACCCN01. Next base: position 3,957 of record CAJJBM010000001.1, read on the forward strand.
TTTACCATCTTCAACTTTGCCAAGACCAATTACTTTTTTTTCTTTTAAGACTAGCAAAGAGTTAGTTTTACAAGACAAGTCAAAAATATTCAGTACCTGACCATTTCTAAATCTAATAGCATTATCTTTATTGAGATATACCGCCGGGATGTCGTCCAGTACACTTTCAATAGGTAACACCATTTTGAAATGATTGCCAATATGTACTAATTCAGAGAATTTATCTAGTGAAATAATGCTTTTTTCACCTATTTTTGAAATTTTAGTTCTTCTTAAAAATGAGATATAGCCTAATGAATTCAATCTAAAGGCAATATCTCTACCCAGAGATCTTATATAAGTTCCAGATGAACATTTTACTCTGAGTTTGTGAGTGAAATTATTAAGTTGTTTAATGTGTCTAATTTCATAAATAGTTATTTTTCTAGACTTGGTTTGAAAATCCAGATCTTTACGTGCAAGACTATAAGATCTAATTCCATTAATTTTAACTGATGAATACTTGGGTGGATGCTGATCAATAACTCCAGTAAAATATTTTAAAATATTTTTTATTTCATTTTTATTAGGAATTTTATTAGTACTGTCAATAGTTTCACCTTCGAGATCTTCAGTTGTTTTAGATTCACCAAAGGTAATGTTAAATTCATACTCTTTTTTATCGTTTAGATAGTCAATAGATTTTGTTGCTTCACCAATGGCTATACCTAAAACACCTGTTGCAAAAGGGTCGAGTGTACCCGCGTGACCAATCTTTTTTATATTTAGTAATTTTCTAATTTTTCTAATTACTGAAAATGAAGATATACCAATTGGCTTATCAATAAAAAGCCACCCATCGATCTTATTTATTACCATCTATTTATTTTTTTAAATCTTCTTGAACTTTGTCACTATTTAATAATTCAGCAATCTTTTCATAATTTTTTGATGTTTTATCAAATCTAAAAATTAATTTAGGTAAAAATTTCATACTAACAAGTTTATTCATTTCTTTTGCAATGTAATGGCTAGAGTCTTTTAGCTTTTTAAGTATTTCTTTTTCTTCTAATGTTTCGTGTGTACTAATATAAACATAAGCATGTCTAATATCATCACTCATTTTTACCTCTATTACTGTAAGTGGAAAGTTAAAGTTTGATTCAATAGGAAGTTCGTTTCTAAGAAGAATTTCACTAATTGATTTTTTAATATTTTCAGTGACTTTAAAATGACGATTAGATTGATTGTATTTTTTTTTTATTATCACAATGTTTGTGATACTTCTTCAACATTAAATACTTCAATAATATCACCCTCTTTATATTCATTAAATTCTTTTAGTCCAATTCCACACTCAGTACCGACATTAACTTCTTTAGCTTCATTTTTTTCTCTCATTAATGTAATGATTTTACCTTCATAGATTGAATTCTCGTCCCTTAATATTCTTGCATGCGCAGTTTTTTCTATCACTCCGTCAATCACCATACATCCCGCTACTGATCCAACTTTGGATACTTTAAATACTTTTAATATCTCAGCTTTGCCTAAATAGTTTTCTTTAATCTCTGGTTTTAGTTGTCCAGTGGCATAATCAGAAATATAAGTTAAAAGTTCATAAATTATTGAGAAATCCGCAATATTTGTTTTATTAACTTTTGCTTTAACTTTCGCTTCTTTTGTAACTGAAGTATTAAATGAAACTAATAGTGCATTTGAAGCTGCAGCTAATGCAACATCGCTTTCATTAATAAGACCAACACCTGAGTGTATAACATTGATATTTACTTTATCACTCGCAATTTTATTAATTTGATTAACAATAGCCTCTGTTGATCCACGGGTATCTGACTTAAGAACTATTTCTACCAGCTCTTTATTTTGATTTGCAGAACTAAATGCTGTTTCATTATCAAAAGTTTTAACCCCTTTTGGTTGAGTTTTTGTTTTATAAATTTCTTTTCTAATATTTATTAACTCTAAAGCTTTTTTTTCACTGTCAACAATTACAAAACTATCTCCTGCTAAAGGGGCATTACCTAATCCAAGCATTTGAATTGGAGATGATGGCAATGCTTCTTTTAAGTTTTTTCCTTGATCATCAAGTATAGCTCTTACTCTTCCATACTCTGTGCCTGCAACAGCAATATCTCCAACTTTTAGACAACCGTTCGTAATTATTATATTGGATATTACTCCTCTACCTTTATCAACATTTGCTTCTATTACACTTCCTTCAGCATATGTATCGTTGTTAGCTTTTAAGTCTGCTAACTCACTTTGTAAAACTATGGATTCGAGTAATTTATCAAAATTCATTCCGGTTTCTGCTGAAATCTCAATACATTGAACATCACCTGATAATTCTTCAACTATGATTTCTTCAGATAACAACTGTTCTTTAATTTTTTTTGGGTCCGCTTCTGGTTTGTCACATTTATTAATGGCAACAATAATTGGAACGTTTGCAGATTTTGCATGTGAAATTGCTTCTTGGGTTTGTGGCATAACACCATCATCAGCAGCTACAATCAATATTATAATATCGGTAACATTAGCTCCTCGAGCACGCATTTCTGTAAATGCAGCGTGTCCAGGTGTATCAATAAAAGTAATTTTTTTGTCGTTATGTTTAATTTGATAAGCACCGATGTGTTGTGTAATACCTCCACTTTCTCCAGAAACAATGTTTGAGTTTCTTAATTTATCTAGCAAAGAAGTTTTTCCATGATCAACGTGACCCATTATTGTTACAATCGGCGGTCTCACTGAGTCTTTGGTTGCATCATCATTGTGTGAAATGAGATCTTTTTCTAACTCTTCAACATTTTCCCTTTTAAATTTATGACCAAACTCAGTTACAATTAATTCAGCGGTATCGGCATCCAAAGTTTCATTTATAGTTGCCATCATGCCCATTTTCATTAATGACTTAATCACATCCCCTGACTTTTCAGCCATCTTAATGGCTAAATCTTTTACCGTCACATGTTCTGGTATATTAACTTCTCTTATAATTTTTTGTTGTGGATCACTATTTGATATATTTTTTTTAGTTTTTTGTTTAGATCTTTTATATGCAGCTAGACTTCTTGTGCGCTCATCCATCCCAGAAAGGGCAGTAACAATAGTAACTTTTCTTTCTCTAAGATTTTTTCTACCAAAACCGGTAGTAGGTTTTTTCTTTTCTTTTTGATCTTCAGTTAAATCAGGTTCAATTAATGTTGGCTTTAGTATATTTTCATTTGCATTTGTTTGATCAGTTAATACTGTTTTTTCTTTAACTTCGGGTTCTATTGTTATCTCTTCAGGTGGTTCATTAACAATACCGCCTATTTCTTTTAAGACAATTTTTTTGTCAGCCGCATTTTTAGCTTCCAATAATTTTTTTTGTTCTTCTTTTGTAAGTCTTTTTAATATTTTACCAGATTTTTTTATCTCTTGAACCTCAGTAACTTTTTTAGGCTCATTAGTTGTGAGAGATACTAGTTCTTCAGTAGTTTGTTTTTCCTGAATATTATTTTCTGGCGTAGAAAAAATATTTTTTCTAGCACGTTTGCGTTCAACGATCACTGTCGAGCCAATCCCAAAATTCTTTGCTGGATTAGGTTTAATTGAAGAACCAAGCTTTAGGCTTAATGTTTTTTTCTTGGTGGTGTTTTTTTTATCTTCGACCATTTTTAATTTTTTATATAGCTATTAATTAAGCCATATTTTCCTTGCTTCTAAGATTAATTGATCAGCCTCATCTCTTGTTAAATTATGCCCATCAAGTATTCCTCTTACTCTACTATTCTTATCATGTTTATCTTCATAATATCCAATAAGATCATCTGTGGTTAACCCAGCAAAATCATCAAGGGTAATTACTTTATGTTTAGCTAAAGCAACTAACATTGATGAATTTAATTGCCAAAATTCAATAAATTTATCTTCTACTTTTAAATCACTTAATATCTTATTATTTTCTTCTTCAGTTTTTTCTAGATATAGAGTCGATCTATTAACTAATTCATCAACAATTTCTTCATCAAAACCTTCTATGCTTGAAAACTCTGTTTTATCAGTTCCTGCTATTTCTTCAATTGAAGTAAAGCCTTCACTGACTAAGAGTTGAGCTAACGTTTCATCTACATCAATAGCATCAATAATTAAATTAGTTTTTTCAGTGAAATCTGCCTGTCTCTTAGTAGACTCTTCAGCTTCAGTTAAAATATCAATTTCAAATCCAGTTAATTCAGAGGCAAGTTTAACATTCTGTCCTCTTCTACCAATAGCCAAGCTTAAATGAGATTCATCAACTACAACTTCGATTTTATTTTGTTCTTCGTCCAGTACTACTTTCAATACTTCAGCGGGTGCTAAGGAGGCTATAGCTAAATTTGGTAAATTTTCAGACCAATTAATGATATCTATTTTTTCACCTTGCAATTCATTTACAACAGCTTGAACTCTGCTACCACGCATACCTACGCACGCACCGACTGGATCTATTGAGCCATCGTTTGTAGAAACTGCTATTTTTGCTCTACTTCCAGGATCCCTAGCGACTTTTTTTATTTCTATAATCCCATCATAAATTTCTGGAACTTCTTGGGTAAACAGCATGGACATAAATTGTGGATGTGCTCGAGATAAGAAAATTTGTGGACCCTTAGTATCAGATTTAACTTCATATATATAAGCTTTAACTCTATCTCCATTTCTTAAGCTTTCTCTTGGTATTCCTTGATCTCTTTTTATTATTCCCTCAGCTTTTCCTAAATCTAATATTATATTTCCGAATTCAGTCCTTTTAACTATTCCATTAACTATTTGGCCTATTTTATCTTTAAATTCATCATACTGTCTTGCTCGTTCTGCCTCTCTAACTTTAGAAGTTATAACTTGCTTTGCAGCTTGTGCTGCCACTCTTCCAAAATCTAAAGGAGGCAATGGATCTAATAACTCATCACCAATTTCAGCAACAGAGTTAGTGGCTTTAGCATCTTTAAGTGAGATTTCTGAGAATTTGTTTTGGACATCATCAACAACCAGCATCTTTCTTGATAAAGAAATTTGTCCAGTTTCAGTGTCTATTTCTGCAAAAACATCATTTTCCTCGCCATAACTGCTTTTTGCAGCTTTAACCATTGCTTCTTCTAAAGCAGAAATAACGACCTCTTTATCAATCATTTTTTCTTGCGCGACAGCTTCGACAATTCTTAATATCTCAATTTTATTAGCACTTACCATTATTCTATATACCTTGAACGTTATCTAAAAAAAAAGTGGGCTAAACCCACTTTTGAAATTTACTAAAATGTATAGTGACTTATACACAGTCGTATTTTATAAATCAAGAGTATAAAAATCCCATATATTTCAATAGCTTATATTTTACTTAGTTCAACTAAGTGTATTTTTCGGCCCTTATCGATCCCTTTTTTTTGATATTTTGATATATCATAAAGTCTATCACCTGGACTTAAGCTATTTATTTCAATTTTTTCAAATTCTATTTCTTTATTTTTTAAAATTTCTGACATGTGACTATAGTATGACGAGGAGTCAGTCGTAATCATTATATTTCCACCGCTTTTTATTTTTTTATAAAGTAATGAAATAAAATCTTTGTTTATAAGTCTTCTTTTAAAATGTCTTTTTTTCTCCCATGGATCTGGATTTATTATGAAAACTTGATCAATAGAAGAGTCCTCTAGACAATTTAAAAGATGCAAACAGTTTAGGCCACAAAGTTTAATATTATCTAAGTTTAAATCTATAATTTTTTTTAAAACTTTCCCTAATCCATTAACAAAAACTTCACATCCTATATAATGCACATCTTTGTTGGCTATTGATTGTGCAAGTAAATGATCTCCATCACCAAAACCAATTTCAATTATATGTTTGTTAAAAGTTTTATTTAGAATATATTTTTTACTTATTTTCTTATTTGAAATTATGTCGAGAACGTTTTGATCAATCGAAATTTTTTTATAGCTATTTTCAAATACTGTACTGAGAGTAGGAGATAATTTTTTTGCAATTCTTCTACCGTAATATCTATAGTAAGCGGGAAATGATTCTTTTAATTTAAATAACAAAATTAAATATTTTTTAATTCATCAACTATATCTAGTCTTTCCCAAGAAAATCCACCATCAGAATCAGCTTCTCTTCCAAAGTGACCGTAAGCTGCTGTTCTTTTATATATTGGTTGATTTAGCTTTAGATGATCTCTTATACCTCCTGGTGATAAATCAACAATTTCTCTAACACATTTAATAAGCTTGGCTTCATCTATATTAGATGTTCCATAGGTATTAGCATAAATTGAAATTGGTTCAGCTACTCCAATAGCATATGCAATTTGCAATAAACATTTATCTGCAATACCTGAAGCAACAATATTTTTAGCTAAATATCTAGTTATGTAAGCGGCTGATCTGTCTACTTTGGTCGGGTCTTTTCCTGAAAATGCACCTCCACCATGTGGTGCGGCCCCTCCATAAGTGTCAACAATAATTTTTCTACCTGTTAAACCTGTATCTCCATCTGGTCCACCTATAACAAATTTTCCTGTTGGATTAATATGATATTTAGTATCACTTGAAAGCCACTCACTTGGCATGGCATTATTTATAAAAGGCATAACAATTTCTTTTATGTCTTCAGATGATAATCCTTCATCGTGTTGAGTTGAAACAACAACCGAGGTACAGGCAATAGGTTTGCCATCTATATATTTTAAGGTAACTTGACTTTTAGAATCAGGCTGAATTCCAAAAATAGATTTTTCTTTTCTTGCTTTAGCAAGATCTTGTAAAATTAAATGAGAATAATAAATAGGTGCAGGCATTAAACTAGGAGTTTCTTTGCATGCATAACCAAACATTATTCCTTGATCTCCAGCCCCCTGGTCTTTTCCATCAGAAGAGTCAACACCTTGAGCTATATCAGCTGATTGACTATGAATATAGGATTCAAAAGAAAGATCATTCCAATGGAATCCTGCTTGTTCGTATCCTATTTGCTTAACAGCATTTCTTGCAAGTTCTTCATACTGACAATTATAGCCCTCTGGCCCTCGGACTTCACCAGCCATAACTATTTTATTTGTTGTTACTAGGGTTTCAATTGCAACCCTTGCGTTTTCTGGGTTAGGCTGACTCATAAAGTCATCAACTATTGAATCTGATACTATATCTGAAACTTTATCTGGATGACCTTCAGATACTGACTCACTAGTAAATAAAAACTCTTTGTTCATAATAATTTAATTTTTTTAAGAAATAATATTTCAGTAAAATAACCAATTATCAATAAAAGTGCTATTAAAAAATAAACAATCTTAAGCCTATATTTTGAATAGATTGTTTCAACACTGTTTGGTATTTTTACATCGACGTAAGAATTACTTTCATTCGCGACCTGATTAAGAACTTTACCTAATGGACTCACAAGTCCTGAAAATCCCATATTACTTGATCTTACCAGTGGCAAACCTTCTTCAATTGCCCTAAATCTTACATGAGTAAAGTGCTGCTTTGGTCCAGTATTTTTTCCAAACCAGGAATCATTAGTTATATTGACTAATAACCTTGCACCAGTCTTTCGGTTACTCCCAACAATATGAGGAAATATTCCTTCGTAGCAAATTAAAGGCACAATTATAGATGGAAAGTCTTTATTCTCACCTTTAGATAATGAACTAGTATCAAAATAATTAGATAAAAATGTTTTATCGATAAAATTTGAAAAGGGAATAAATTCTCCAAATGGCACAAGATGTTTTTTATCATATGTGAAACCATTATATGCAATAGAATTATAATATTTGCTTCCTTCTTTTCTAAGGTATCCTTGTAGTAGATTATCTCCTTTTAATTTTTTTAATCCTGCCATTGTCTCTGGAATTATAGTCAAACTGGTTTCTGACTGCATTTTATTAACAATATTTCTCGTACTTTCTAACCATTTATCTTTTTGATTAATGTTAGTTCCAATTATTCTTACATCAATGTTGGAAGAGTATGCTTCTTTATAATTTTCAATTCTTTCAAGTCCATATAAATATACCAAAACTAGAGTTAGTATTCCTGATATGGCTATAATTGAATCTAAAAGTTTAAATCTAAAAGAAAATATTAAACACGAACAAAGTACTGAAATTATTCCAAGGCCATACGGACCTATTAATGATAAAGATTGAATAAAGTGAGGAGACCAAGACCAACTATAACAAATTAAATTCCATGGTAATCCAGTAAACATATGACTTCTTAAAATTTCAAATATTACCCAAGAAGCAGTAAAGTAAAATATTTTTGCATTACTTTTACTCCAAAAGTAGCAATTAAGAATTTGCATAATTCCATAAAATACACCTAAAGTTAATGGCAGTAGAATAATTGAAAAAGGTAAAAAATATTTTATATTTCCGCCATAAACAAATAAAGCATTAGATATCCAGTATGTACTTGAAATAAAAAAACCAAAACCAAAAGCCATACCAATTAGAAAAAAACCCTTATACGAATTACTATATTTTAAATAAAACTGATTGTTTAATTTAAAAAGTAAGCCTATGACCAATAAAGATAAAAAAGGTACATTAAAAGGATCAAACCCTAGAGATAAAAAAGTACCTAAAAAAAAAGATATGGCAAAAAAATATTTTTGGGATTGAGGCTGTAATAATTTTAACAGCATTTATTTTGGTAATAATATTTTTATAGTTTTAATTCGTCTTGGGTCAGCATCAAGTATAGTAAATACTATTCCTGAATCATGTTTAATAATTTCTCCACGTTGAGGTACTCTTCCTGCAATAGAAGCAACTAAACCACCGATTGTATCAGTATCATCATCATCTTTTAATAGTTTAACTTGAGATATTTTTTCTAGTTCTTCAATTGGAAGGCGAGCATTTGATTCAAATATATTAGGTCCAAGCTTAATAAGCATTGAAATATCCTTAGCATCATGTTCGTCTTCTATTTCTCCAGTTATTTCCTCAATTACATCTTCAATAGTAATGAGTCCATCTACGCCACCATACTCATCTATTACTACGCCCATATGAAGTCTAGTTAATTGCATCTTTATTAATAAGTCTAAAGCTGGCATTGATGGTGGAATATGTAAAATATCTTTTTTAATATTATCAATAAAATCATTTTTAATATCGTTTTCAATTTGGTATTTTACTAGATCTTTAATGTGTAACATTCCTGTTATATTATCTAATTGCTCGTGATAAATTGGTATTCTGGAGTGAGCACCATCAACAAAGATTTTTATAGCTTCTTCAAAAGAAATACTTTCTTCGAGAGCAATGATTTCGGCTCTTGGGATCATAATATCTCTTGCTAGAATTTTATCTATTTTAAGAATATTCATAAGCATAATTCTTTCTTGCTTAGAAATACCATCAGTATTATTGGATCTATTATCTAGAACTGTTTCTAAATCTTCTTTAATATTAGTTTTATCTATTGTATTTTTAAAGAGAAGGTTATTAAGAAAGTTTTTTAACATTTGATTTTTTTTATAATTTTTTCTTCAAGTTGATTCATAACTACATAATCGTTATCAGAAATATGATTATACCCTAAGAGATGTAATATTCCATGTATAGATATTTTTGCAAGATACTCATTTACTTCAATTTTTTGTTCATTAGATTCACTCAATATTTTATCAATTGATATAACAACATCACCTAGTATATTTTCATGCTGAAGTGAATTACTATCAATCATTGGAAAAGATAATACATTAGTAGCGCTATCTTCAGATCTATAGTTTACATTTAATTCTTTGATATAATCATTATTTACCATCAAAAAACTGATTTCATAACTCTTGTCTTTAAACTGAATTAATTCATTAAATATATGTTTAGCAGCATTACTGATAGTTTGCTTAAAATCTGGTAATGATTTATTCCATTGTTTATCCAAGACTGAAAAATCTAAATTCACCATGTTAAGATTTTATTAAATTAGATTTAAATTTATTGTGATTATCATAAGCATCAATTATTTTCGATACAATTTCATCTCTAACAATATCTTTTTTAGAAAAATTAGTAATACCAACTTCTGATAGTTGTTCTAAAGCTTGCATTGAATCAACCAAACCAGATCCAATATGTTTTGGTAAATCTACTTGTGAAGGGTCACCATTAACTACCATTCTTGAATTTTTTCCACATCTAGTTAAAAACATTTTTATTTGTGTACTAGTTGCATTTTGTGCTTCATCTAAAATTACAAACGCATTATTCAAAGTTCTTCCTCTCATAAATGCCAAAGGTGCTATTTCAATCATTGAAGATTCTATTTTTCTTAGTGCCTCATCCATTGGTAGCATTTCATAAATAGCATCATAAAAAGGCCTAAGGTAAGGATCTACTTTTTCTTTAATATCTCCTGGTAAAAATCCAAGTTTTTCACCTGCTTCTACAGCTGGTCTTGATAAAATTATTCTATCATACCTTCCCTCAAGTAATTGTGCTACTGCTGCTGCAACAGCTAAATAAGTTTTACCTGTTCCAGCCGGTCCAATACCAAAAATTATCTGCTTAGAATGTAGTACTTCTAGATATTCATTTTGTTTAGGTGTTTTTCCTGTGATAGATAATTTACTTGTTTTAGCAACAGTAAAATTTTGAATATTTACATTCACTGAGTTATTATTTATTTCCATATTTAATATTTCTTGAAAGCCATCTTGTTTTTTTTGATCTGTCTTTTTTAATTCTTTAGATAATCGAATTATAGTATTTTTTACTAAAAATCTGTCTTTTTTATTTCCACTGATAATAACAATATTTCCTTTTTGAAAAATTTGCACATTAAGTTTTTTTTCACAATAATCGAGGTTTTCGTTGTTAATGCCAAGTATTTCTACAATTAGAGAGTTTTCTAAATTAACAATTGTTGAATTGCTGTCACTTATAAGGGGGTGATCTGATTTTTGTACTAGAATTTTGTTCAATTCTTACTCATCATTTAATGAGCTATAGTACCATATAAACTCTTATGATTGCAAGTTTCAATTCCAATTGGGACTATGTCACCAACGGTTAGGTTTTTGGCTTTAACGTAAACTGGTTGTAAAAATGTGCTTCTACCGAAATAATATTCTGGATTGCTTTGGCTTTGATTTTCAATAAGAACGTTTGTTAAATTTGTATTACAGAATGATGTATTAAATTCTAACTGAATCTTTTGTAATTTTTGTTGTAGAATTTCTAGCCTTTCTTTTTTTTCTTCTAAGAGGGTATTATCTTCTAAGTTTGCAGCTTTTGTTCCAGGTCTTTCACTGTAAATAAAAGAATATGATTGCTTAAATTGAGCATAATCAATCAATGCTAATGTCTCTTGAAAATCTTTTTTAGTTTCTCCAGGAAATCCAATAATAAAATCTGAAGATATTTCAATATTTGGACAATAAGTTTTTAAGCCATCTATAATTTTTTTATATTCGTCAATGCTATATTTTCTATTCATATTTTTAAGTATTTCGTCTGATCCAGATTGAACAGGTAAATGTAAAAACGGCATAAGTTTCTCATTTGAACCATGCAGCCTCATCAACTCTTGGTCCATATTGTTTGGATGTGAAGTCGTATACCTTATTCTCTTAACGTTATCTAACTTACTTATCTCATCTATAAGTTTTGAAATACTATAAGTCATATCTTGTTCATCAGAATAACTGTAAGCATTTACATTTTGCCCAAGTAAAATAATTTCTTTAGTTCCCCGATCTATTAAAGATTTTGTTTCTTCGACAATATTAATAACTGACCTCGAGTACTCTGGTCCTCTAGTAAAAGGTACTACACAAAAAGCACAGAATTTATCGCAGCCCTCTTGTATAGTTATATAAGATGATACTCCTTTAGGGCTTTTTTCTTCATGAATAAAATCAAATTTTTCATTAATAATAAAATCAGTATTAATTTGTTTCTTTTGATATTCATTGTGAGCATCAATCATTTTAGGCAACAAATGATAGCTTTGTGGACCTAGAACAATATCAACATCTTTATTTTTTTTAAAAATTTCATCATTTTCAGCTTGAGCAACACATCCTACTAGAGCAATGGTTTTATTGTTATTTTTTTTTGTAACTCTTCCAATATCTGAGTAGACTTTTTGAGCAGCCTTTTCTCTAATATTACATGTATTAAAGACAATTAAATCAGCTTTATTAATATCATCACTATTTGAATAACCATCTTTTAGTAATAAAGAGGTTATTTTCTCACTATCATATTCGTTCATTTGGCAGCCATAAGACTTTATAAAAAATGATTTATTTGTCATAGTGGGCTTGAATGAAGTGTATCTGTTAAATTTGCAAGAATTGTGTTTTCACAATACTCACTTAATTTTTTTCTGTCACCAAAATCTTCTATAGTTACAGAATCATGAATTTTAATACTTATACTTACATTTGCTGACATTAAATAGTTTTTCATTATCTCAATTATCGAGCTGTTGTCTCCAATCCAGGCAATTTCTCGACGGGTGGCCGTGCCCATAGGTAGTCCACTTTTCTTTAAATAACTTAGAGTGATTGGCTGAACTCTTATATATTTTTCTTCACCTGATTTAGGGCAAGTATATTTTGAATTAGCTGATTCAAAAAAAGATGATTTGAAAGATCTAATACTACTTCCATCTGATGTAGTGCCTTCAGGAAAAAGAATTAAATTTTGACCTTTTAAAAGTTTTTTTTGTATGTCATTAGAATATCCTAATGCCTTTGTGGCCTTAGTATTATCAATAAAAAATGTGTTATTTAAAATTGCTAAAAAACCAAATATACCCATGGCCTTAACTTCTTTTTTGGCAATAAAGGTTGATTTAATTAAAGAGCCTATTGTTATTATATCAAAGAAGGAAACATGATTTGAAATATACAAATTCCCCACATCATTAGTGTTCCTTAAATGATTTCTGCTTTCTTGATCTAATTCGATATTTACCCCAATAAAATAATTTAATAATTTAAAAAAATAAAATGGGGCGGTGTACTTAAATCTTAAGTTAAAAATATTTAAAATAATTTGAATAGGTAATATCAATAATATTAAAATAATAATAATTGATAATGATAATATAAGGCTAATAAATTTCATTAAAACTGATAATCAATAATTTTTATTTATTAATTTTTTTTCCATATAATTCTAATCTATGGTCTACTAATTCAAAACCAAGCTCATCTGCTATTTTTTTCTGAATAGCTTCAATCTCATTATTTGAAAATTCGTACACATCTCCACTATCAATATCAATTAAATGATCATGATTAGATTCTTGAATTGGCTCATAACGAGAACGGCCGTCTTTAAAATCATGCTTTTCAATAACACCATACTCTTCAAAGAGCTTTACTGTTCTGTAGACAGTAGCAATACTAATATTATTATCTTTTTCAGATGCTTTCATATAAATCAAATTAACGTCTGGATGACCAGCAGGATGACCACCTAGTTCAGTTATAATGTCAGCAATAGTACTTCTCTGATCTGTCATTCGTAGGCCTTTATCTTGGCATATTTTTTTTAAATTAATCATTATCAAAATGTTCTAACATAGATTGGATCTGGATTATATTTGTTTTCCACTAAATCAATCAAATTGTTATAACAGCTAATAAATATATCATTATATACAAATATATTGGTTTCTTGACTGAGTTTGCTAGTTGTTCTCAAGGGTTTTATAATTTTTCTATCACTTGAAATAACATCAAAACCATTGATGTCTATCGGTAAATCAATTTCAAAATTAATTATACTAATTTCAGATTTTTTTCCTAATTTAAAAATTTCTTGCATAAAAAACTTTTGATTATTCAAATGTATAAAAAATTTTTGGTTTTTATTTGATTTATTTTTTGCATGATGCAAGTTTAAAAGGTCGAATAATGATATTCCACAAACGGGAATTTTAAGAGAAAGTCCTAAAACCTTTGCGGCAGTTACAGCTGTTCTTATCCCCGTAAAGCTTCCGGGTCCATTCATCACAATTATTTTCGTTAAGTTGTTGTAATTTATGTTTGCACTATTGAGTAGATTTTCTATCTCCACAACCAAAGCCTCGGATACTTTTTTTAATCTTGGCTTATAAGATGTTACAAGTATTTTTTGCTTGTTGCCAAGAACAAGGTGTAGTCCTTTTGAACAATCTATCAATAATATCATATAATTGATTATCTTTACATTTAGGTTTATGTTTATGACTTAAGTTTAATAAGATTTTTATAAAAGTATGCAATTATTTAAATTAAAAAACCTAATATTGTATGTTGCTATCTTTCATTTTATTTTTTTGAACAACTTATTGGCAGAAACTGAAGATAAAAATGGTGCCAATATATTTATGTACCATAGATTTGATGAATCAAAATACCCGTCTACAAATATCAGTATAGAGCAACTAGAAAAACATTTAATCTATTTGATTAATAATGATTTTAATATTGAAACTATTGATGATATTTTAGAAAAAAAAAGTAGAGAAAAATTATTTTTACCAAAAACAATCGGCTTTACAGTTGACGATGCGTTTTTATCTTTTTTTAAAAATGGTTGGCCCATTTTCAAAAAATATAAAATTCCAATAACATTATTTGTTTCCACAGATGTCATTGACGAATCTCACTGGAATTACATGAGTTGGGATAATTTAAGGGAGTTTATAGATGAAGGTGGATCTGTTGCGCTTCACAGTGCATCACATATGCATATGCCTTCACATGATGTTTCTTATATCAGAAATGATCTAATTTCATCAATTAATGCTATCAAGAGAGAACTTAATATTTCTCCAAAAGTTTTTGCATATCCATATGGCGAGGCTAGTAATGAAATCATTGGTTTACTAAAAGAGCTCAATATCGAATATGCTTTTGGTCAACATTCCGGTGTAATACACAAGGATACAAATCAATATTACTTACCAAGATTTGCATTGAATGAGAATTATGGAAAAATAGATAGATTTATTTTTTCTGCAAATACTAAGCCTTTAACTATAAAAAACTTTTTACCAAATAAGATATTATTAACAGAGGATAGGAAGCCTAAAATTCAATTTGATCTAATATCTAAAATTGATAAAAGCCAATTAAATTGTTTTTCTAATAGTGGCGGCAAATGGAATAAAGTTAATTTAGAGGTGGATCAAGATAATACGGTTACTTTAAATCTAAATGAACCTTTTTTAATTGGCAGAGGTAGAATAAATTGCACGGCTAAAAAAGGTGAAGATTGGCTTTGGTTTGGACACCAGTTTACTATTAATTAGAGATTAAATTCGCAACTTTATATGGAAGTCTATAGATTTTAGCTTCATCAAATTCTTGTAAATTGTTTTTCACAATAATTCTTTCTAAAATGTTTGAATACTCAGAATTTTCAGCATAACTTGACAGGTATTTTAAAAGTTTAATTGAATTGATTACATTACTATTCTCTTTATAATTGCCTCTTACTACTCTGAATTCAGAATAGTTATTATTGGTATTCAAGTTTTTCATGTATGCGGCTACTGATCGTCCCAGGCTTTCAAAAGATTTTATTTCGTATGTCTCTTTTGAATCTCTATCTTCTGGCACTATTCCACTTCCTTTAAACCAGCTCCATTGACCAAATAAAGCATTGCCTTCGATCACAAACCGTGACGTTCCCCACCCACTTTCAATTGCTGCTTGCGCTAAAGCAATTGATACTGGAATTGTATCCACCTTAATTAATAAATCATTAATGTTATGACTTGAGACCTTATATTTTTTAAACTGTTTTTTTAGCCATAATGCGTTGTCTTTAGATATATATTTAGAAGTGCTGTTGTGAATTTTTTTAATTCGATTATTAGTCAACAAAATTTTGTTATTTTCTTTAATAATCAATGGAAGTAGAGATTTTATAAATAAAGATTTCTTGTCATTCGTAGATTTTATTGAAGTAAAATCCTTTGGAAATTTATTAATTGATATATCTGGAACTAATTTATTCTTTCTGACAGACTCAATAGTGTACGCATATTTTGTAAACATTATTTTTAGGTCCACAGTAGTAAATTTTTTATTTATTTCTTCGGTTTGGTTTTCTATTTCATCTGTTAAATTATAGTTAGCGACTCTTGAGCTATCATAATAAAAATTTTCTTTATTAATTGAATTTATTTTCTCTGAGCTATCATGTAAGATTGTGTAATCAAATTTATATAGATTTAAGTAGCAAGTCATCATAATCATAATTGACATCAATACTACTGACCCACCGTAAAATATATATCCTAAATGATAGATTGAGTTATAATTATTTACTAATTTTTTTATAAAAATAACCATATCTTTATATATATTGTTCTACAGATTGAACTTCTCTAACATAGTGCTTAAGCAGATTTTCTATTCCTGATTTCAAAGTCATTGTTGAACTAGGGCACCCCGCACAACTTCCTTGAAGAGCTAAATATACAATGCCTTTATGAAATTTTTTAAATTCTATATCTCCACCATCTTGTGCAACTGCAGGTTTAATTTTTGAATCTAATAGTTCCTGTATCTGTGAAACCACTTCTTTATCTTCAGGATCAAATTCTGTGCTATTATTACTTATTTCATTTAAATTATTCTCTTTAATTACTGATTTTCCTGAACTAAGAAAGTCTGCAATTTTTGTTAATATTGGAGCTTTAAGTTGATCCCATTCATATTTATTTTTATTAATACTGATAAAATTTAGTCCAAAAAATATTGATTCAATACCATCAATATTAAATAATTGTGCAGCAAGTTCAGAATTCACACAATCTTCTAATGAATTAAATTCAAAAGTTTGATTTTTTGTAATTTCTTGTTCCAAAATAAACTTTAGTGAATTTGGATTTGGAGTGGATTCTGTTTGTATGAACATAATTTCAAAGGTTATTCTTGATGTATATTTTAGAAATGTGACAAATAGAACTAATACAGTGAAAAAAATTATAAGTTATTGATTAAGTTAAATATTTTTATTGCGCTCTTGAGGCCAAATCATCAATTTCTTCGCTAGATAAGCCACCAGGAATCACAACAATAGGAATTGGTAATTTCCCAGATCTTTGTCCTGCCAGTAGAGAAACTAATGGTCCAGGGTTATCTCCATCTGAAGCAGCTAAAACTAAGAATCTTACTTTATTATCTTCATTTAAAAACTTGATTATTTCCTCACTAATTATGCCTTCTTTGATAGCTACTTCGGGGGTTTGTCCTGATATATTAAATGCCACTTCAGACCATTCTTGTAATTTTTTTTCTACCTCTATCCGTGCCTCTTGCTGAATAATATCCTCAACTGCTTTCCATTGCTGAGTATCCGCATGTTCAATTACACTTAATAGAACTAAACCTCCTTTTGTATTTGATGCACGACGTGATGCAAACTGTACAGCTACATTTACCTCTACTGATTCATCAATAATAACTAAGAATTTTGATCTGTGGCTCATGGTTTTACAAATCCAATTATATCATAAACTTCTTTTAAAACTATGTCAGACTTATTTCTTGCCTTATCACTACCTTCTTGCATAACTTGATTTAAATAACTTTTGTCTTTCATTAGTTTTTTAATTTCATCTCCAATTGGTACAATTTTTTCAATCAATGCATCTGATAAATCATTTTTAAAATTTGAGAAGTTTTGACCTTCATATTTAGAAATAAGCTCTTGCTTTGTAAAGCTTGTAACCCCAACAAAGATATTTAACAAGTTGTTGACTTCTGGCATCTCTGTAACTTTTTCTTGCGATGAGGGCATTGGTGAATCTGCAGTTTTAGATTTTTTGATTTTTTTAACTATAGTATCTTTATCGTCTTTAAGATTAATTCTAGAATAATCAGATATGTCAGATTTACTCATTTTTGAAACACCGTTCCTTAAAGACATTATCCTTGAAATTTCTTTTTCAATATATGGATCTGGTAGAGGGAAAAAATCAGGTGATTTATAGTCATTATTAAACTTTTGGGCAATATCTCTTGTTAATTCTAAATGTTGCTTTTGATCACTGCCGACTGGCACATGGGTTGCCTTGTATAGAAGTATGTCTGCTGCCATTAAGGTTGGATATGTAAATAAACCTGAACTTACATTTTCAGAATTTTTTCCTGATTTTTCCTTAAATTGAGTCATTCTATTCAACCAACCCATTCTACATATACAATTTAAGATCCACGCTAATTCAGCATGTCCTGTAACTTGACTCTGATTAAAGATTATACTTTTTAAAGGGTCAATACCACTGGCTAAATATGCTGCAGTAACTTCGTAAGTATTATTTCGAAGTTCTTTTGGGTCTTGAAAAACGGTTATCGCATGAAGATCTACAACACAGAATAAGCAGTCATTTTCATTTTGCATCATTGCAAAATTTTTAATGGCACCCAAATAATTACCAAGATGTAAATCTCCAGTAGGCTGGACTCCTGATAAAACTGTTTTTTTAATCATTTTTTAGAAACTCCAATTTTAAACTAGCATAAGAAAATGGTTTATACAGAGAAATTAATACAATATAGGATACAATTGATATTATTATTATAGTAAATAATAAAATTAATTTAATAAAAAAATTTGAAATTATTAATTTTAAATAAAATTCAGCAGCGAAAAATAATAAAATTCCCATAAAAAATGAGGCTATAGTTATTACTACGAGTGGTATAATTATTTTTTTACTATGAGTAAATAATCCAGATATATGAAGATGCACATACATTAAGATTATATTTAACCAACTTGAAATTGTTGTTGCAATTGCAATACCTATAAAACCATAATTTTTAAATAAGACGATACTTAAAAATGTGTTTGTTATGACTGTAATTAAAGCAAACACCAACGGAGGCTTGGGTTTTTCATTTGCAAAATAAATAGGCGTTAATATTTTAGTTAAAATAAAAGCAATTAAACCTAAGGAGAAATATTTTAATGCTTGGGCTGAAGAGGTTGTAGATATATCATTAAAATTACCTCTTTGAAATAAAATTTCCATTATAATATTTGGTATCGTAAATAGAGCAATTGATGCTGGTACAGCTAATAGCAATGAAAATATTATTACTTTTTCAATAATGGGGAACACTTCTGCACTAGATTTATTTTTTATTTTTTTAGATAGACCTGGTAAGAGTGTAATTCCTAAAGCGATTCCAATTAGTGCTAAGGGTAACTGATATATTCGATCTGCATAATATAAATACGAGACTGCACTTGATTGATATGAAGCTATTATTGTGCCTATTAAAATATTTATTTGTAACAATCCAGAGGAAAAAATACTTGGAATAAATAATTTTGAAAATTTTTTTAATCCATTTTTATAAAATTTATTTAAAAAAGATACTTGTATATTATTATTTTTTATTGAAAATATTAATAATAGCAACTGTAATATACCGGCAATTATTACAGTGTATGATAGTATTAAAAGAATATTTCCTTCAAAGTAATGTGCAGTTAAAACTCCTAAAATTAGAACTATATTAAGTACTATTGGTAAAGCAGCCGATAATGCAAATTTTCCATGTGCATTTAGTATAGATGAATAAATTGAACACATGGTTATTAGGATTAGAAAAGGAAAGATAATTCTAGAAGAATTAACAAGCAAATTAAATTTTTCTGAATTTTCAATAAACCCTGGCGCTAAAATACTAATAAATATTGGCATGAAAATTTCAGAAAGAATAACAAGTATGCATGTTATAAAGAGCAAAATTAGAGAAATATTACCTGCAAATATATTGGCAGAAGTGTTGTTTGGTTGATTTAAAAGTTTTGAGTAAACTGGAACAAAAGATGAGTTAAGAGCTCCTTCTGAAAATATTCTCCTAAAAGTATTTGGAAATCTAAAAGCTACATAAAAAACATCTGCAATTAATCCGGTTCCTAAAAAATTAGCAAATATAATATCTCTTATAAATCCAAAGATTCTACTGATAAGGGTGAAAAAAGAATATATAGCTGATGACTTTAAAATATTCATCTTGTATTGGTAAATTCTAGCATTTTTGCATTATATAGGTTTTGAATTTGAATAGCATAAAAAAACCTATATAACTTAATTAACAATATAAAATATTATGAAAAATAAAAAAAATTCACAGCATTTCAGTGATTTAGAAGCCCTTCAATTTCATTCCAATGGAAAACCTGGGAAGATAGAAATAAGACCGACTAAACCTCTAGCTACACAAAGAGATTTATCACTCGCATATTCACCTGGAGTGGCAGCGCCTGTAAGAGAAATAGCTGAAAATCCAGACTCAATTTATGATTATACTATAAAGGGCAACCTTGTAGCAGTTATTACTAATGGTACGGCGATACTAGGATTAGGTAATTTAGGTGCAGCAGCATCAAAGCCTGTTATGGAAGGTAAAGCTGTTTTATTCAAAAGATTTTCAGACATTGATTCTATTGATTTAGAGATTGATACTGAAGACACTGATGAATTTATAAACTCTGTGAAATATTTAGGGCCATCTTTTGGAGGTATAAATTTAGAAGACATAAAGGCACCTGAATGTTTTATTATTGAAGATGCTCTAAAAGAAAAAATGGATATTCCAGTGTTTCATGATGATCAACATGGTACCGCTATAATTTCAACTGCTGGAATCATTAATGCATTAGATTTAACGGGGAAAAAAATAAAAGATATAAAAGTTGTAGTTAATGGAGCAGGCGCCGCCGGAATTGCTTGTCTAGAACTTTTAAAGGCGATGGGCTTACCAAATGATAATGCTATTTTATGTGACACTAAAGGGGTTATACATTCTGAAAGAAAAGAAAATATTAACCAATGGAAATCGGCACACGCTATTAAAACAAAAGTAAGGACACTAGAAGAAGCTCTAGTTGGTGCAGATGTTTTTTTAGGTCTTTCTGTTGCCAACATTGTTAGTCAAAAAATGGTTAAATCAATGAATGATAAACCAATAATTTTTGCAATGGCAAATCCAGAACCAGAGATTTTACCTGAATTAGTTAAAGAAGTTAGACCTGATGCAATTGTTGCAACTGGCAGGTCTGATTATCCGAACCAGGTAAATAATGTTTTAGGCTTTCCATATATATTTAGAGGAGCTTTAGATGTAAGGGCAACTACTATCAATATTGAAATGAAAATTGCAGCTGCAGAGGCGATAGCCTTACTGGCAAAAGAAGATGTACCAGATGAAGTGGCAAATGCATATCCTGGAAAGAGACCACAATATGGTGCTGAATATATTATTCCATCTCCATTCGATCCAAGACTAATTTCTAAGGTTCCAATGGCAGTAGCAAAAGCGGCTATGGAAACAGGTGTTGCTAGAAAAGCCATTGTTGATACTGAAACTTATGGTGCTCAATTGGCCGCAAGACTCAACCCATCAGCTGGATTGCTTCAGGGCATATTCCAAAGTGTTAAAGAAAACCCTAAGAGAGTTGTTTTTGCTGAAGGTGAAGAAGAGGATATGATCCGCGCAGCAGTAATATTTTATAATAATAAAATGGGTACTCCAATTCTAATTGGAAGAGAAGAAATAATTAAAGATAAAATGAAAGAAATAGGTCTTGAATTTTTTGATCAAATGGAAATTCATAATACAAGAGATAAGGCAGCTCACACAAGATATGCTGATCATATTTATGATAGGCTTCAGAGAAAAGGTTTTTTAAAAGAAGATTGTTTAGATTTACTTATTAAAGAAAGAAATGTTTTTGGTGCTTGTATGGTTTCGTTAAAAGAAGCGGATGCAATGATATGTGGTCTAAATAGAAGTTATGCTGTTACGCTTGAAAGTGTTGAATATGTTCTTGATCCAATTCCAAATAAAAGAATTTTAGGTCTTACAGTTATGATTTGTAATGGAAGAACTATATTTTTTGCTGATACAAACGTACATGATATGCCAAATGGTGCAGAACTTGCAGATATAACTGAGCAAAGTGCTAAAGTTGTAAGAGAGATTTTTAGTATAGAACCTAGAGCAGCTTTATTATCTTATTCAAATTTTGGTAAACCGTTTACAGAAAGATCTGCCTATATTAGAGATGCCATAAAAATCTTAAATAATAGAGATCTTGATTTTGAATATGATGGAGAAATGGCTGCAAATGTTGCTTTAAATGAAAATTTATTAGCTCTTTATCCGTTTTGTAAATTATCAGAGCCAGCTAACTTATTAATTATGCCTGCAATTCATAGTGCCAGCATATCCACAAAACTTTTACAGGAACTCGGTGGTGGAGATTTAGTTGGTCCTTACTTGGTAGGATTTAATGAATCTGTTCAAATTGCACCTCTAAGTGCAAGTGTTGCAGATATGGTTAACTTGGCAGCGCTAGCTTGCTTTAAACAGTTAAACTAGTTTATCCCAAATAATTTTTGCTATATCTATTTTTGAGAGTTCTTTTATTTCTCTAATACAAGTTGGGGATGTAACATTAATTTCAATTAAATATTTTCCGATTATATCTATGCCGACAAAAAACAGTTTTTGTTTTCTAAGCTCTGGACCAATAATATCACATATTATCTTATCAGATTTAGAAATAGATATTTTTCTTGCAGACCCACCAACATGAATATTAGAGCGGATTTCATTTACTTTAGGTACCCTTGAAATTGCACCGACTGGTTTACCATCAACTAAGATAATTCTTTTATCTCCTTTAATAATTTCAGGAAGATACTTTTGAACTATAAAATGCTCTTTACTAGTAGAGATAAAATTTTCAATAATTTGGTTTAGATTAATGTCATTACTTGAAATAAGAAAAACTCCCTCTCCACCATTTCCATAAAGAGGTTTAATGACAGATTTTTTATTTATTTTTAAAAATTCAATTACTTGTTCTTTAGATCGAGTTACTATTGTTGGAGGCATTAATTTAGGAAAGTTAAATATAAGAACTTTTTCTGGTGAATTGCGTATGCCCATTGGCTCATTAACTATTCTTGTTTTATTTGAATCTATTAATTCAAGAATATGTAATGAAGTTATATATGCCATATTATAAGGGGGATCTTGTCTTATAAATATGAAATTCATATTAGAAAGATTTATAATTTTTTTCTTAGCACATTTATATTTAGAAAAATCTTTATTATTAAAGATTACTAGGCACGCAGAAGTGAAAACTTCATTATTTTTTATAAATAAATCATCGGGAGAATAGACATAATTTTTATTGTCTCTAGATTGTGATTCTAATATTAATGCAATCGTACTATCTGTAGTAAAATTTATTTTGGATAAATCATCCATTTGAAAAGCTACATTCATTTTTTAAGTGAGATTATCTTTCAATCTAACGTAACTAATTACATTTTGAACACCATAAGTGTTCTTGCTTATAGTAATAACTATATCTAATTCTACTTGGTTCTGTGCAATACCAATTAAATAAACTATACCATTAACAACTTCGACAGAATAATTAATATTTAGAACATCTTGTTCAAGTAACAACTTTGCATTTATTTTAGTTTTCATAATTAAATCATCTGCATAATCTAAAATGCTTTCATCATTATTAATTTGAATTTCATTGATAACTTCGATTACTCCAACTATTCCCCAAGCCAATTTAGTAGCTTCAATTCTTTGATCAATTTGATTTACAGTTCCCGTGAGTAAGATTCTTCCTTCGACAACCTCTACACTAACATTAAAGAATATTATTTCGTTATTGCTAAAGTATAAGTTTTTGAGTTGGGCTAAAATAATTGTGTCTTCAACATAATTGTTAAAGGATCTTTCTTCTTTATCAATCAAAACTGCTTTGGATGCCCCAGTGATAAAAGCAGTTTGACATCCAGAAATAATTACGGAGATAAAAAATACTATAAATAGCTTATATAAAGTAATTGTTTTCATATATTTATTATTATTTAAACCATAAAAAAAATTTAATCAAAATACTTATTTTTTGCTATCGATTATAAGTTGATAAACAACCCTTTTTGATACATTAAATTTATTTGAAATTTTTGTAACTATATCTTTGTCACTTAAAGTCTTTCTATATAGATTTATTAACACACTTATTTCATCATTACTAAATTGATTTTTTTTATCAAAATCCGTACCTTCTATTACTAAGGTAATTTCTCCTTTAATATTTATTCTATCGTTAAATTGATCATATATAAACTGTGGCACACCTCTGACAACTTCTTCATTTTTTTTAGTTAACTCTCTAATTACGGCAATTTTACGACTAGGTATATTTTCTATGAGCGTTAATAATAATTTTTTTAAACGTTTAGGTGATTCAAATATAATTACAGTTTCATTAGAATAAATTATTTTTTCTAAAAAATTTTCTTTTAATTTTTTGACTTGAGGTGAGAATCCTAAAAAAGTAAATTTACTTGCATCTATTCCTGAAACTACAACACTTCCTAAAACTGAAGATGCTCCTGGAATAGAATAAACTGAAATTTTTTCTTCAATGCACTTATTAACTAAAGATTCTCCTGGATCTGATATGAGTGGCGTACCTGCATCAGAAATAATAGAAACAATTAAACCCTCTTTTAGTTTTCTTAGTATATTTGGTATTTCTTTTGTAGAGTTAAATTTATGAAAAGCTTTTAAACTATTTTTTATGCCATATTTGGTAGTTAATTTTTTACTTGTTCTTGTGTCTTCGCACAATATAAGGGAAGATAAAGAAAGTGCTGATAGTGAACGTATGGAAATATCTGCTAAATTACCAATTGGTGTTGATACTATGTATAGCCCTGGCAAGAAATTATTCTTATTTAATTGATCTATGATAGCTGTTGTACTTATATTTAAATCCATAAGACTGTTTTTTAATAATTATTTTAATTATAGCATTATTCTATTATTAGTTATCCCATTTTTATTTTATGGATGTGAAACAGTAACTTATGAAAATAAAACTACTATTTATCAAAGTTCAGATAAAACCAATAAATCCACTATTAATAAAAAAAAGAAGATTAATAATGAGGTAAAGATAGGCCTCCTTTTACCACTAAGTGGCAGTAATTCTAAAATTGGCGAATCTCTTCTTAAGGCTTCACGGCTATCTTTAAATAAAACTAGAAATAAAAATATAAAATTATTGGTTAAAGACACAGAGGATATTGATAAAAATATTATTAGCTCTTATTACGAATTAATTAATGAAGACGTTGATATAATACTTGGGCCATTATTTTCAAAAAATATAGAGTTAATTACTCCTATTGCGACAGAAGAAAATACTATCATGATTACATTTTCAAATAATATGGGAATAAAAAATGAAAATATCTTCATATCGGGTTTGGCACCTGAAAATGAAATTAAAAAAATATTTGAATATGCAATATTAAATGGAAAGAATAAATTTGCAGTTATTTTACCTAACAATCAATATGGACTGAGATCTAAAAAATTAATTGAAAATCTACTATCAGAAAATCAGAGTCTACTATCTAAGTTGGTTCTCTATGATTCTAAGAATCCAGATTTTTATATGGTTGCCAAAATAGTGGCTAACTATGAACAAAGAAAATTTGATTTAGAAAAAAAATTAGAAGAATTAAAAAATATAGAATCTTTAGATTCAAAAAAAAATATGAGGAATTAAAAAACCAAGATACTCTTGGAGAACTAGATTTTGATAGTCTTTATATAGGTGTGGAGAACGTAAAACACTTATCTATGCTTGCTTCTATTTTGCCATATTATGATGTTGATCCAAAAAAAGTTTTTTATATGGGTAATTCTTTATGGGCACAAAATATAGTCCTTAAAGAACCAGCGCTTGAAAAAGGTTATTTTCCAAATATTGATCGGATAGGGATTGAAAATTTTGAACTTGAATATCAAAGTATTTTTGGACAAAAGCCGCATAAAGTTTCATCTCTACCATACGACTTAATAGGTTTAATCTCCTCACTGCAAAAAAATAGTCAAAATATTGATGTTAAAAATATAACCAATAAAAGAGGTTTTATAGGAAGCAACGGCCTGTTTAGATTCAAAAAAGATGGTAGTATTGAGCGTTCATTGTCTATTTTTCAAATCAAAAATCAAAAAATTATAGAAATAAAAAAAGCAGATTTAAATTTTAATTAAATATTTTTTAAGCTTATTAAACGCTATTTGTCTATGGCTAAGCCGCTCCTTATAAGAAAAGCTCATTTCTCCAAAAGTTTTTTTGTATCCGTCAGGTACAAATATAGGATCGTAACCAAAACCGTTTAATCCTCTAGCAGGAAATTGTAAGTAGCCAAATACTTTTCCTTCAAATGAAATATTTTTTCCAGCTGGATAGCATAAAGTTAAAGCACAACAAAAATGAGCTCTAAGATTTCTTTTAGAATTTGAAGAAATCTTATTTAATTCTTTTTCAACTCTTTTCATAGCTAAATCAAAATCTTTATTTTTTCCCGCCCACCTAGCAGAATATATTCCTGGTTTACCTTCTAATGAATTTATGCACAAACCACTATCATCTGCCAACGCAAGACAGTTAGATTTGTCTGCAACAGTCTTGGCTTTTATAATAGAATTAGCTATAAAGGTTTTACCTGTTTCCTTAGGTTCAGCAATATTAAAATCTGAAGCTGAATAAACTTTCAATTTAAAAGGTTTTAAAAGATTTTTTATCTCTTTAATTTTACCCTGATTATGACTAGCAACTACTAACTTTGTTTTCATACAATAAATGAATTACATAACTTTTTTTTGTTCATCTATAATATTTGCAATTCCCAGTTTAGCTAAATCTAACAACTTATTAAATTGACTCTCTTCGCATATCTTACCCTCTGATGTCACTTGAACCTCTACTAGCTTTTGACTTTCTGTTATTACAAAATTAGAGTCAACATCAGCAGACTGGTCTTCAGGATAGTCTAAATCTAAATAACAGTCATTTGCTATTACTCCACAACTAATTGCTGCTAAATTTTCTATTATAGGATTTTTTCTAATAATATTTTTCTTAATCATAGACTCAAAACAATGATGAAGTGCAATAAAAGCTCCACATATTGAAGCTGTTCTTGTCCCCCCATCAGCCTGAAGTACATCACAATCAATTAAAATTTGCATTTCACTAAATAATGCTGGATCTACAATTGCTCTTAAAGATCTACCTATCAATCTTTGAATTTCTTGAGTTCTACCTGTTTGTTTACCTTTTTTTGCTTCTCGTGAAACTCGTTCGTGTGTTGCACGAGGCAACATTCCGTATTCTGCTGTAACCCATCCCTTATTCTGACCTTTTAACCAACGCGGTACCGATGAATCTAAAGAAGCATTACAAAGCACATGTGTATCACCAAATTTTACTAGACATGATCCCTCTGCATACTGTGAAAAATTAGTTATAAATTCAATTTTTCTTAATTCATTTAAATTTCTATCTTTTCTCATTTTTATCCTTTTATTTTTTATATTACTCAGATATTGACGAAAAGAATATAGATCATTACATAAATATCAAATATTAGAGAAATTTGTAAAATGACCAAAAAGAAAAAAATACTAGAAGCTGAAGAAATAGAGAGTGAAGAAACCTCAATTGAAAGTGAGCAAGAACCAGTTGAACCAATTGTTGTTGAAGTAGATGAAATGAGTGATTTGAAAAATCAATTATTAAGAACTTTAGCAGATAATGAAAATAATCGTCGAAGGTATGAAAAAGAAAAGGAAGATTTAAGTGTTTACGTTATTTCTAATTTTGCTAAGGAAATGTTATCTGTTTTAGATAATTTACAACGTGCTTTAGAAGTCAGTAATAAAATTGATATAGAAAATAAAGATGTTGATAATAATACAAAAAACTTCATCGAAGGTGTTCAGCTTACAGAAAAGCAGTTAAACTCAATTTTTGAGAAATTTAAGATTTCTATAATTGAATCATTAAACTCAAAATTTGACCCCAATATACATCAAGCAATGTTTGAAATTGAAAATAATGAGGTTGATGAGGGTACTATTCTTCAAGTTATTCAAGAAGGATTTAAAATCGAAGATAGACTTTTGAGACCTGCATTAGTTGGTGTATCAAAAAAAGTATCTAAATAAGCTATATTTTTAACTAAAAAATCATTTTTTTTAAAAAAATAAAAAGTTAGCCTTAGGCACTTGTAGTTGAACATTTCACTAACTATATATTAATCAAATATTTAAATGAGAGAGATAAAATGTCAAAAGTAATAGGTATAGATTTAGGAACTACAAATTGTTGTGTTTCAATAATGGACGGTAAAAATTCTAAAGTTATTGAAAATTCAGAAGGATCAAGAACTACACCTTCTATTGTTGGCTTTGGCAAAGATGGTGAGAAAGTTGTAGGGCAACCTGCAAAAAGACAGGCTGTTACTAATCCTGAAAATACTTTGTATGCTATTAAAAGATTAATTGGCAGATCATTTGATGACCCGACTGTTCAAAAAGATGCTGAAATGGTTCCTTATAATATTGTTAAATCTGATAGTGGTGACGCTTGGGTTGAAGCCTCTGGTGAAAAATATTCACCTTCACAAATATCTGCTTTTATTTTAACTAAGCTTAAAGAAGATGCTGAAAGATATTTAGGCGAAAAAGTTGAAAAGGCAGTTATCACTGTACCAGCGTATTTTAATGATTCACAAAGACAGGCCACGAAAGATGCCGGTAAAATTGCTGGACTTGAAGTTGAAAGAATTGTTAACGAGCCAACTGCAGCTGCATTAGCTTATGGTTTAGATAAAAAAGATGGAAAAACAATTGCTGTTTATGATTTAGGTGGTGGAACATTTGATGTATCTATATTAGAAATTGGTGATGGAGTATTTGAAGTTAAATCTACAAATGGTGATACTTTTTTAGGTGGTGAAGATTTTGATGCACGTTTGCTTCATTATCTTGCTGACGAATTTAAAAAAGAAAATGGGATTGACTTAAAACAAGATAAACTTGCATTACAAAGATTGAAGGAGGCTGCTGAAAAAGCGAAAATAGAACTATCGTCTACATCTCAGACCGAGGTTAATCTTCCTTTCATTACTGCTGATCAATCTGGCCCTAAACATCTTACATTAACAATTACCCGAGCTAAATTAGAGTCGTTAGTGGAAGATTTAGTTCAAAAAACAATTACTCCTTGTGAGGCAGCCCTAAAAGATGCTGGCTTAAGTGCTGCAGAAATTGACGAAATTGTTTTAGTTGGTGGAATGACTAGAATGCCAAAAGTAATTGAAACTGTTAAAACTTTTTTTGGTAAAGAACCTAATAAAGGAGTTAATCCTGATGAAGTGGTTGCTATGGGTGCCGCTATTCAAGCGGGTATTCTACAAGGCGACGTAAAGGATGTGCTTCTTCTTGATGTAACACCTTTGTCTCTTGGAATTGAAACTTTAGGTGGAGTTGCTACAAAACTTATTGATAAAAATACAACTATACCAACTAAGAAAAGCCAAACCTTTTCGACGGCAGAAGATAATCAGTCAGCTGTAACAATTCGTGTTGTTCAGGGTGAAAGAGAAATGGCTACAGATAATAAACAATTAGGTGATTTTAACTTAGATGGCATACCTCCTGCTTCAAGAGGTACTCCTCAAATTGAAGTGACATTTGATATTGATGCAAATGGCATTGTAAATGTTTCTGCTAAAGATAAGGGAACAGGCAAAGAGCAACAAATTACAATTCAAGCTTCTGGTGGCTTAAGTGATGAAGATATAGAAAAAATGGTTAAAGATGCAGAAGCTAATGCAGAGTCAGATAAGAAGAAAAGAGAATTAGTTGATGCTAGGAATCAGGCGGATACTATGATTCACTCATCTGAAAAAAATCTTACTGAATTTGGTGATAAAGTTACTGAAGATGAAAAAATGACGATTGAAAAAGATTTGCAGGCCTTAAAAGATGTGTTGGCAAGTGATGATCTAGAAAAAATTAAACCTGCTCTTGAAGCTCTAACTCAGTCTTCTATGAAGCTTGGTGAAGCTATGTATAAGGAACAGCAAGCTGCAGCAGGTGCTACAGACCCTGATAAAGACAATGAAAAAACAAAAGATGAGAATGTTGTTGATGCTGATTTTGAAGAAGTAGACGAAGATACAAAACAAGCCTAACATTTTTTAATTGAAGGCTTATGTCTAAAAGAGATTACTACGAAATTTTGGATGTAAACAAATCTGCAAGCGATGCAGATTTAAAAAAAGCTTATTATAAATTAGCTAAACAATATCATCCTGATCAAAACCCAGATAATCCGGAAGCTGAACAAAAGTTTAAAGAAGCTAGTGAAGCGTATGGCATTCTTTCAGACAAAGAAAAGAAGGCAGCCTATGATCAATTTGGGCATGCTGGTGTTGAAGGTAATATGGGCGGAGGATTTGACTCCAATTTTTCTTTTGAAGATATATTTTCAAACTTCTTCGGTGATTCATCACCTTTTGGTGGCAGTGGGAGACGCAACAATAACCGTGGTTCAGATTTACAATACGAGGTCTCAATAAATTTAGAAGAAGCTTTTAATGGTAAAAAATTAAAAATTGATATTCCAACTCAAATTAAATGTAATGATTGTAGTGGATCAGGTTCAAATAAAGGTAGTTCTCCATCATCATGTCCTATGTGTAATGGACACGGCCAGGTTCGATCACAACAAGGATTTTTTTCTGTACAACAGGCTTGTCCTCAATGCCGAGGTAAAGGTGAAATAATTTCCGACCCATGCAAGCCTTGTCGTGGAACTGGAAGAATTCAAAAAAATAAATCTTTAATGGTTAATATTCCAAAAGGTGTTGATGACGGCTCTAGAATAAGACTTTCAGGGGAAGGCGAGGCTGGTTTAAATGGTGGACAGCAAGGTGATTTATATATTTTTGTATCTCTTAACAGGCACAGTTTGTTTATACGAGAGGATGATAATTTATTTTCTGAAGTACCAGTGTCAGTAATAGATGCCACTATTGGAGGTACTATTGATGTACCAACAATTGATGGGGGCAAAGCAAGATTAAAAATACCAGCGGGTACGCAGTCTGGTGATCAATTTAGACTAAGATCTAAAGGAATGCCTGGTGTAAGAGGTAGTAAAGTTGGTGATTTATATATTCAAGCTAAGCTTGAAACACCTGTTAAGCTTAATAAAAAACAAATTGAATTACTGCAGACATTTCAAGAAATTTCTACTGACTCTGAAACTCCTCTTAAAAGTGCCTATTTTAAAAAAGCTAAAGATTTTTGGAAATCTAAAAAATAATTCTAGAGGACTCAAATGAAAAAATTTACAGATCAAGAATTAATCGAACTTTATAACAAGAACGAAAAGTTTTTTAATTCATTATACGATATGAGGTGTGTTGATTTGAATACTGAAGAGGGAACAATTCAATTTGAATTTAATATTAGTAAAAAATACTGTAATCCAACTGGGGATGTACAAGGAGGGCTTCTATCTGGAATGATAGATGACACTATGGCACTCTCTTTTATATTTAAATCTCAATTTACTAAACGCCCACCAACAATAGAAATAAAAACTAACTTTTTGTATCCAA
>CAJJBM010000002.1 GCA_905182445.1 Pelagibacteraceae bacterium AG-422-B15
AGATGGAATTTTTCTCACAACCAGCATCATGGACATTAGTTGCATTTTTAATATTTATTGGAATAGCAATTTATTTAAAAGCTCCGTCAATGGTTGCAACATTACTTGATGCACAGATTGAAAGAGTAAAAAAAGAATTAAGTGATGCTATAGAATTAAAAGAAGAAGCCAATTCATTGCTAGCTGAATATCAAAGAAAAAAAGAGGACGCAGAGCAAGAAGTAGAAACTATTATTTCTAATGCTAAAGAAAAAGCAAAAGCTTATGAAGAATCAGCGCTTGTTAAAAGTGAAGAAATTATTAAACGCCAAGAAGCCCAATCAATTGAAAAAATTAACCAGGCTGAAATACAAGCTGTGTCAAAAATACGTAAAACTATTATTGAACAATCTATTAATTCTGCGGAAAGACTTGTTTCTGAAAAAATTTCTGCAGAAAAATTAGATCAAATCTTTGCTGATAGCCTAAAAGACCTAGATAAGCTGAAAATCTAATAAATATAGATTTATTAAAACATCATTCCAACTCAATAAAACATGCGTTATAACTGTCTAATGGCAGTTTATACTGAAATAAATAAGAGTGAACTAAGTTCATTTCTAACTCTTTATAATATTGAAGAAATTATAAAATTTACTGGTATTAAAGAAGGTGTTGAAAATTCTAATTTTCTTTTGGAAAGCAATGAATCTAAATATATCTTAACTATTTTTGAAAAAAGAACGAATGAAAATGATTTGCCATATTTTTTTAATCTAATGAATCACTTAAACGACAATAAGATTAAGTGTCCTCAGGTAATAGAAGATAAATCAGGCAAATTATACAATTTTATAAAGGGGAAGCCTGCAGTAGTAACTTCTTTCCTAGAAGGTATGTCTATTAAAAAAATAGCACCTAAACACTGCGGTGAATTAGGTACCAATTTAGCTAAATTCCATCTTGCATCAAATAAACTAGATATCAAAAGAGATAACGCTCTTGGCATTAAAGATCTTAATAAACTAGTGGATGCAATTAATAAGTTAGACTTAAAAGAGCATAAAGATTTATTAAACGTAATAAATAGTGAATATAATTATTTAAAAAATGAAATATTTTTTGATCTTCCTTCAGGTATTATTCATGCAGATCTCTTTCCAGATAATGTTTTTTTTATAAATGATCAATTATCTGGAATTATTGATTTTTATTTTGCTTGTAACGACTACTATGCTTATGAGTTAGCTATTTGCATTAACGCCTGGTGCTTTGAAGGAAATAATGAATTCAATATTTCAAAAGCAAAATCTTTTTTAAATCAATATAATTCAATTAGGCAAATAAGTGAGGAAGAACTAAAATTTCTTCCTATATTAGCTAGAGCAGCAGCTCTAAGATTTTTACTAACTAGGCTATATGATAAAATTCATCATAATGAAGATTATTTGGTGTCCTCAAAAGACCCTCAAGAATATTATGAAAAACTTAGATTTCATCAAACAGTTAAAAATGTAAGTGAATATGGACTCTAATAATTTAATTAATATTTATACTGATGGCGCTTGTTCTGGAAATCCTGGTCCAGGTGGTTGGGGTGTTTATGTTGATAACGCTGGAGTAGTTACGGAACTATCTGGGCGTGAAGAAAATACTACGAATAATAGAATGGAACTTAAAGCAGTTATTGAGGCCTTAAATTCTTTTAAACCTCAAACTACTTTGAATCTCTATACAGACTCAAAATATGTTATGGATGGATCTAGTAAGTGGATTGAAAATTGGAAAAAGAATGGATGGAAGACAGCACAAAAAAAACCAGTAAAAAATCAAGATTTATGGATTGAATTAGATAAACTTGTTAATTTTCACCAAATACATTGGGTCTGGGTCAAGGGACACGATGGAAACTTTGGCAATGAAAAAGCTGACTACCTAGCTACCTCAGCAATATAGCTATCCAATTATTTCAAGCATTTTTTCGGCACCACTCAAGTCAGCTTGACCTGGTTTTTCCTCAATATTAATACTTTTAATTATAGTATCTTCAATAAGCATTGAGTATCTTTTGGACCTTACTCCTAAGCCAAACACTTCCAAGTCTACATCCATTCCAACTGCTTTAGTAAATTTAGCACTGCCATCAGCAGCTAGGATTACTTTATCACCTGAATTTTGATCAGCAGCCCATGCATTCATGACAAAATTATCGTTCACAGATACACAAATTATTTCATCAATTCCCATTTCTTTTAATTTATCATGATTTTCAATATAACCAGGTAGATGTGTCTGAGAACAAGTTGGGCTAAATGCTGCGGGTACTGCAAATACAACTATCTTCTTTCCTTTTGAAAATTCTTCTAAATTTAATGAATCGACTCCTTTTTCTTTTGAGGGAATCGTTAAAGGCTCATTTGCTATTTTATCACCAACTTTTATTGTCATGTTTCTTTCTTTCTAGGTAATTAATAATATATTACCTTATATTAAATATAATTATGAATAGTATTCAACAAACATATATAACAGGCAAACTATTAATTGCAATGCCTCACATGCCTGATGATAGATTTAAAAATACAGTTATTTTTATATACAACCATGATGCCAAAGGTGCTTTTGGTTTAATTCTAAATAAACCCCTCAAAAAAATAAATTTGAATGTACTTTCAGAAGATTTAGGTTTGAGAAAAATAAAAGATAACGATTATAATCTTGATATTTTTTTAGGAGGCCCTGTAGATATAACTAAAGGTTTTGTTCTACATTCCAATGATTACACCGAAGAAACTACCCAATCAATTACTCCTGACATAAAACTTTCAACTAGTACTAATGTTTTGGAAAATATGGGAAATCAAGAAATACCTAGCAATAAAATGGTCTTATTTGGTTATGCGGGATGGGAAGTTGGACAACTTGAGCAAGAAATAACTGACAATGAATGGCTTGTAGCTGATGCATCAAAAAATTTTATATTTGATTGTGAATCAAGTAAAAAATGGAATAAAAGTATTTCTAATTTGGGTGTTAACGTAACTTATTTATCATCTTCTGGTGGTAATGCTTAAATACTAAATCAAACTAAACTTAAAGGAAAATAATATGAAAAATTTATCTGGAAAAACATTATTTATAACTGGAGCAACTCGTGGAATTGGTTTTGAGATTGCTAAAAAAGCTGCAAGAGATGGTGCTAATATTGTAATTGCTGCAAAAACAGATACTCCTCATCCTACGCTACCAGGCACAATACATACTGCTGCTGAAGAATTAAAAGAAGCTGGTGGTGATGCTATAGGTATTAAAACTGACATAAGATTTGAAGACCAAGTTAACGCTGCAGTTGAACAAACTATAAAAACATTTGGTGGTATTGATATTTGTATTAATAATGCTAGCGCAATTAATTTATCTTCAACTCTACATACAGAGATGAAAAGATATGATTTAATGCATAATATCAATACAAGAGGTACTTTCATGGTGTCAAAAACATGTATTCCTCATCTTAAAAAATCTGAAAATCCACATATACTTAATCTAGGTCCACCACTTAATATGGCATCTAAATGGTTTAAGCCACATGTTGCTTATACAATGGCAAAATATGGTATGAGTATGTGTACTCTAGGAATGTCAGAAGAACTTAAGACACATGGTATTGCAGTTAATTCATTATGGCCACGAACTATGATCAATACATCTGCTGTAAGAAATATTCTTGGTTCTACGCTAGCTGATAAAGGCTTAAGTCAGTGCCGTAAACCAGAAATTATGGGAGATGCTGCATATATAATTTTAACTCAAGACTCTAAAAAATTTACAGGAAATATGTGTGTTGATGACAGTACAATACTTGCTTCTGGTAAGACAAATTTAGATGAATATCTTGCGATGCCTAATGCAAAGCCTTTACCAGACTTTTTTGTTGACGATGGGGATGGAGAAATTGAATTATTTTAATTCTTAAAATCATCGATTATAAAGGAAAGTACAGTATGGTCTTGCCATTTATCGTTTATTTTCAATAACTTACGCGCTGTTCCCTCTTTTATAAACCCATTTTTTAAAAGTACTTTTAACGAAGGCTTGTTGTTAGGTAAACAAGCCGCTTCAATTCGATTTAGCTTTAGTTCATTAAATATGAAGCCTTTAAGTAGCTCTAATGATTCACTCATTAAACCTTTGCCCTCACAATCTTTTGCAATCCAATAACCAATTGCGCAAGATTGAATTATACCTCTTTGAACATTACTAATATTAACTTCTCCAACAAAGCCTTCGCTATCAGATTTAAATATTAAAAATGAATATGCTTGGTCATTATGTGAAAGCCTCTCAAACATTCTAACTCTTTTTACAAAAGAACTCCTTTCTAATTCATTGATAGACCACAAAGGTTCCCATGGTTGCAAATATAATTCATTTTTCTTTCTTTCATCAGCCCAAACTTTCCAGTCACTATAATGTGGTGGTCGCAATATTACCTTTTGACCAATAATTTCGAATAAGTTCTTCTTTAGGCTATATGCATTTAGGAAAGACATTTTTATTATTTAGAATAATTATCCTTAATAATGTTTCTTACTTCTTCTACTGAATTCTTAAAACTATAAAACTTTTCTTCATTTTTAAACATCTCATTAAAATCACTACTAGGTTGCATTGAGTGCCCTATTGCTTTTTCAACTGTGTCTGAAAATTTAATTGGATGCGCTGTCCCTAAAATAAAATTATTTTGATCTATTTCATTTAATAATCTTGAGGCTCCAAGTCCAATAGCTGTATGTGGATCAATTATATAATTAAATTGATTATAAGTTTCTTTGATTAAATCACTCACCTCATTTTGATTAATCATCTTTGAAGAGAATATTTTTTTTACTAAATCAGATTGCTCACTAGATACACTAAAAAATTTATTATTTTTTAAATCATTCATTTTTTCCGATGTTAAAGAAGTTGATTTTTTACAAAGATCAAATAATAATCGTTCA
Organism: Pelagibacteraceae bacterium AG-422-B15; assembly: GCA_905182445.1. Lineage (GTDB taxonomy): Bacteria > Pseudomonadota > Alphaproteobacteria > Pelagibacterales > AG-422-B15 > CACCCN01. The sequence continues at coordinate 4,983 of CAJJBM010000002.1, forward strand.
AAATTACTAGCTATTGCAATATCCATACTTGGACTGGTTGTCTTGGTAACACTTTCTATTGAATAAGTGCCAGAATTAATAAAGCGGTCCAATATATCATTTTCATTAGTAGCAATAATTAGTTTATTTACTGGTAGGCCCATTTTTATGCCAACATAGCCTGCATAGATGTCTCCAAAATTTCCAGTTGGAACAGAAAAATTTATTGTCTCATTTTCAGAGATATTATTTTTAATCAACGTATAAAAATAGTAGACAATTTGAATCATTACTCTAGACCAATTTATTGAATTTACTGCGGCAATTGAAAATTCTTCAGAAAAATCTCTATCGACAAGAATTGATTTAACTATATTTTGACAATCATCAAATGTACCATCTACTTCAATTGGAAAAATATTTTCTCCATGTGTAGTGGTCATTTGTTTTTTTTGAAAACTAGAAATTCTTCCTTTTGGAAATAAACAAAAGACATTTATTTTTGAACTTTGATTCACTGCATTAATTGCTGCCGAACCAGTATCACCTGAAGTTGCCACTATTAAATTTAATTTTTTATTTTCTTGTGATAGATAATAGTCAAAAATAGGAACAATAAGTTGCATCGCAAAATCTTTAAATGCTAACGTAGGACCATTAAATAATTCAACTATATGCTCTCTCTGCTTAAGACCTTTAAATGTAACTATTTCATTTTTACTAAATTTGTCGTAAGCGTTATCTATTAAATCTTTAAGTTCTGTTCTTTTGATATCTTCTCCAATAAATGGATATATAATTTCCAATGCTAATTCAGAATAGTTATCAATTTTTTTTAATTCATTATAATTAATTTGTGGCCACTTTTCAGGAACATAGAGGCCGCCATCCGAAGCCAGTCCTGAAAATAGTATATCTTTAAATGTAAGATCTTTTTCAGAGCCTCTAGTACTTAGATATTTCATCTTTTTAAAATATTTTTATAAATATAAATTACATACATGCATGCAATAGAAAATGCTAAGGCAAACCACGTAATAGCATACTGTAAGTGATTATTTGGAATATTTATAGCTGTAAACTCATTTAATAAGTCCGAGTAATATTCTTGCTGAAGAACTCGAAAAATATATTTTTCACTATTTAATTTTGTGTATTGGTCCATTTCTTCAATATTCATCAAGTACCAATTATTTTTATCTGTATCAGGCTGAGGTGAGAATGCTCTTCTTTTTTTTGAGTATATAAGTATTCCTCTAAGATCAAGCTCACTTTTTAGGGATCTGAACTCAAACTCTCTAGAATTAATATCGGCAAAACTAGTCCACCCTAGATCAATGTAAACCGTTTTATCATTAGTAAGCATCGGAACAATTATATTATATCCTGACTGACCATAAGAATTAATATTAAAAAAATGTAGTTCTTTAGAATGGTCTATTTTTCCAGATAAAGTTGTTTTTTTATATGAGAAATTTTCATCTATTATGTTGAATGGAAAATCAACATAACCTTCTGTTTGCCCATCTTCAATTAAACTCAAAAGATTTGTTTTCCATTCCAATCTATGTAATTGCCAAAAACCTAAAAGCACTAAAAAAGCTAGAGCAATTAAAAATAATGAATGAAATATAAAATTTTTTATCAAAGATTAACTCTTTAATATGAGCCCCATACGTATATGGAAGCAAACAAAAATAACCAAACTACGTCGACAAAATGCCAATACCAGGCAGCAGCTTCAAATCCAAAATGATGATCTGGTTTAAAGTGACCTGCCATTGCTCTACCTAAACAAACAGCAAGAAATATAGTTCCAATAATTACATGAAATCCGTGGAATCCTGTTGCCATAAAAAATGTTGCTCCATAGATATGGCCAGCAAAATCAAAATGCGCATGCATGTATTCGTAAGCTTGAAATCCAGAAAATATTGCTCCCAGAACTACTGTAATAACTAAACCTTGAATAACTTCTTTTCTATGTCCTTCTTGAAGTGCATGATGAGCCCAGGTAACAGATGTGCCTGACAATAGTAAAATTAAAGTATTAATTAACGGAATATGCCAAGGATCTAATAGCTCAATGTCTAATGGAGGCCATGTAGAACCTATTTGTTCAGTTGGGAATAAGCTTGCATTAAAATAAGCCCAAAACCATGCAACAAAGAACATTACTTCTGATGCAATAAAAAGCGTCATACCATATCGGAGGCCTAGCTGTACTACCATTGTATGGTGACCATCTTTTTCACCTTCGATTATGATGTCCCTAAACCACATGAATGCAACATATATAACAGCGAGAAGTCCTATAACCATAGTCCATGCATTATCTGTTCTAAAATAAATGACTGCTCCAAAACATAATATTAAAGCTCCTATAGAGGCTAATATCGGCCATGGGCTTGGATCTACTAAATGATAATCATGTCCTTTTGGATTATTTGAGCTCATAAATTCTTGTTATCAGATGTTTCGTAAAAGGTATAGGATAAAGTGATCTCAGATAAATCACCTATAAATTTATCATTAACAATTTCTGGATCAATATAAAAGTTGATGGGCATTACTCGTTGCTCTCCTGGCTGAAGAGACTGTTCATTGAAGCAAAAGCATTCCATTTTACTAAAATATTTCCCTGCATCATTTGGACTTACGTTAAATGAAGCTGTGCCACTAATAGGAACATGAGAATTATTTTTTGCAATATAATTAGCAGTATAATCAGCTCCTATTTTTAGAGCATAGGTTTTTTCTTCAGGGTAAAAATCCCAGTTTAAATCCGATGAAACATTAGCGTCAAATCTTACTTCAATAGTTTTATCTAAAACATACTCACTTTCAATTTGCGTTATATTTGGCGTGCCTCCAAATCCTGTTACTTTACAAAATAAATCGTATAATGGCACAGAAGCATATGCCAATAAAAGCATTGCAAACACTATGGTTAAAAGACCAAGAGCTAGCTTATTATTCTTATCTGAAATGTAATTTAATAAGAAATATTTCATGATGGGTAGGCCATATTTGAGATTTTATAGATGGTATAAAGAAAGAATATAACCATCAAGCTCGCTAAAAATATTGCGGTATACATATTCTTTTTTTTTGTCTTTTTATCTACCATTTACATTACCACGCTATCAATTAACAAAATTGAAAAAATATTAAATAAAAATATGATAGTAAAATAAAAAAACTGCTGAGCTTTTTTTTCAAAATCTTTATCGTCGATAGGGGTATTTTTTAATTTCAAGGATAAATAAACAAATACGATGCTTAAAGCAGAAGCAGAAATTGTATAGAAATAAGAATAGAATAAACCAAGACTTACAGTAACTGGAAATAAAATAACACTATAAGCAACAATCATATTTAAAGTTCTTTCAGGTCCGACAATAACAGGCATCATTGGAATGCCGGCTTTTTTGTATTCACCAGAGCGATATAGCGCCAGCGCCCAAAAATGTGGAGGGGTCCATAAAAAGATTATTGCAAATATTATCAAAGGTTCGTAGGAAAGAGTTCCAGCAATTGCTGACCACCCAATCATTGGGGGGAAAGCTCCAGCTGCTCCACCTATTACAATATTTTGAGGCGTTCTTCTTTTAAGCCAGACCGTATAAACAACAACATAGTAAACAATTGTTAAGGCTAAAAGAGATGCCGCTAATAAATTTGAAGCATAATATAAAATAGCAACAGATACGATTGATAATACTGAACCAAATATAAGAGCATGATTAGGTGCAATAATTCCAGCGGGAATTGCTCGACCCATTGTTCTAGTCATCAGTTTATCAGTATCTCTTTCATACCACATATTTAATGCCCCTGAAGCCCCTGACCCAATTGAAATTGCTAGGATAATTAAAGCACTAGAAATTAATGACGCTTCACCTGGAGCAATGATCATTGCAACAAAGCTGGTAAATATAGAGAGTGACATCACCCTTGGCTTAAGAAGAGAGAAGTAAGCCTTTAATTTAAAAACAAAAGTATTCATAGAATGTTTGCCTTTATCTTGATCTAGAGTCGTTATGTGTGACAAAGATGTCTCCTATATTACTTGATGACAGGTAATTCTTCAAATTGGTGAAATGGTGGTGGAGAGGACAATGTCCATTCCAGTGTATCTGCACCCTCACCCCAAGGATTATCTGCACATTGTTCGTTCTTCATAAATGCATGAGCTAACATAACAAAAAATACCAAAAGTCCAACGGAAGAAAGATAGGATCCCATTGAAGAAACATAGTTCCAGCCTGCAAAAGCGTCTGGATAATCAGCATACCTTCTTGGCATACCTGCAAGACCTAAGAAATGCTGAGGGAAAAATACAATATTAACCCCAATAAAAGTTAACCAAAAGTGAAGCTTTCCGAGCCATTCAGAATAGTTTTTTCCAAACATTTTACCAAACCAATAGTAAAAAGCTGCAAATATTGCAAACACAGCACCCATTGAAAGAACATAATGAAAATGTGCTACCACATAATATGTGTCATGAAGTGAATGATCGATTCCAGCATTGGCTAGAACTACACCTGTTACGCCGCCTACGGTGAATAGGAAAATAAATCCCATTGCCCATAACATTGGAGTTTTTAGTTCTACTGAGCCACCCCACATTGTCGCAATCCAAGAAAATATCTTAATTCCAGTTGGTACAGCTATAACCATTGTAGCAAAAATATAGTATGCTTTTATGTCTGCGCTCATTCCAACTGTATACATATGATGAGCCCAAACAATAAATCCTAAAAAACCAATTGATACCATTGCATATGCCATTCCCAAATAACCAAATATAGGTTTCTTAGAAAATGTAGAAACAACATGGCTAATAATTCCAAAGCCAGGCAAAATCAATATGTAAACTTCTGGATGACCAAAAAACCAAAATAAATGTTGAAATAGCACTGGGTCTCCACCCGCTTCAGCAGCAAAGAAAGCAGTTCCAAAGTTTCTATCAGTTAGAAGCATGGTGATTGCACCAGCTAAGACAGGTAAGGATAAAAGTAACAAGAAGGCTGTTACTAAAATAGACCATACAAATAATGGCATTTTATGAAGTGTCATTCCAGGAGCACGCATATTAAATATTGTAGTAATGAAGTTAATAGCACCCAGAATTGAAGATGCACCGGCTATATGAAGTGCAAAAATAGCTAAATCAACTGCGGGACCAGGAGCCCCAATAGATGAAGATAAAGGAGGATACATAGTCCAACCACCACCAACACCCTGTCCACCAGCAGTACCTTCAACAAATAATGAAGCGAGTAAAAGTATGAAAGAAGCAGGTAGAAGCCAAAATGATATATTATTCATTCTTGGAAAAGCCATGTCTGGTGCACCTATCATAAGAGGTACAATCCAATTACCAAAACCGCCAATCATTGCGGGCATAACCATAAAGAAAATTATTATTAAGCCATGGTTTGTAACTAAAACATTATAAAGGTTATGATCACCGCCTAAAATTCCATCACCTGGGTACATTAACTCTATACGCATTACAACAGACATTGCGCCACCAATTACACCCGCAACTATTGCAAAGATTAAATATAATGTTCCGATATCTTTATGGTTTGTAGAATATAAATATCTTCTCCAGCCAGTTGGATGATGATCATGTGCATGATCTATAGTATTGGGTGTAATATCTACCATTGTTTTCTCCTTAATTATTTAGCAGCTAATTTAATTTGAGTTGTTTCTACTGAAGCATACTCCTCTTTAGCAAACTCTATCCATTCATCAAATTCTTCTTGTGAAACGACCTTAACATTTATAGGCATAAATGCATGTCTTGGTCCACAAAGTTCAGAACATTGCCCATAATAAATGCCTTCTTTGTTCACTTTAAACCAAGTGTCATTTATTCTCCCTGGAACTGCATCCATTTTAACAGCAAAAGCTGGAATAGTCCAAGAATGTAAAACATCATCTGAAGTAATTAAAAGCTTAACAACTTTATTAACTGGCACAACAATTTGAGTATCTGTTTCTAATAACCTTAACTTTGGATCTGATAATTCGCTATCGTCTAGCATATTTGCATCTATAACAAAGTCGCCATAATCTGGATATTCATAACTCCAGTACCACTGGTTGCCTGTAGCTTTAATGGTAATGTCTGACTCTGGAATTGTTTCTGAGACATATAAAATTCTGAAAGATGGAATTGCAATAATGATTAGTAAAACGACTGGAATAACAGTCCACAATATTTCAATTACTGTATTATGGGTAGTTGTTGAGGCTATTGGATTTTTAACACTATTAAATCTGTAATAAATAAATAGAAGAAGCCCAAGAACAAAAATTGAGATAGCTGTTATAATTGGTAATAAGATGTAGGTGTGAAAATTTATCACATCTGCCATTAAATCCGTAGCTGGCTCTTGGAAACCTAACTGCCAGTCTGTAGGCAGATTATCGGCAAAAACAATATTAGAACTAGCAAATAGTAAAATTAATATCTTTAAAAATAGTTTCATAATCACAACTTGATTTACTAGGTAAATATAGCTATTTTAGTCAATTGCAATAGCAATATTAATGGCATTAAGAATTAATTTAATGATTATATTTTTGCGACAGAATGACGCAATTTTTAATCAAATTTGGCTAATTTTTAAACTATATAAATTATATGAACAATGACGATCAAAGTAGTGCAAAATTAGACAATATAAACACTGAAGATCTTTTCTTTAGTGATAGCGATTTAACATCTGGCTCAATTAATAGTATTGTTAATGATTCTCTTCATAAAGCAGATGATGGTGAATTATTTCTCGAATACTGTGAGAGTGAAAGCTTTGTTTTTGATGATCAAAAATTAAAAAGTGCTTCATTTGACGTGTCAAAAGGTTTTGGCTTAAGGGCAATTGCAGGCGAAGCTACTGGTTACGCACATTCATCTGATATTGATGCCAAGTCCTTAAAAAAAGCTAGTGATACTGTTAATTTTATCACTAAAAATAATAATGGAAATTTTAACTCAAATTTTAGCCGAACTAACAAAAAACTTTATACAGATTTAAATCCTATCAATTCAGTAAATTTTGAAAATAAGATCAAAACTCTTGAAGAAATAGATAGGTATGCAAGAGCTGCAAACCCATTGGTAAAGCAAGTCTCTTCTTCTCTAAGTGGTGAGTGGCAAGTGGTAAGAATATATCGTCCAGATGGAGTACTTGTAGAAGATATTAGGCCTCTTGTTAGACTAAATATTTCTGTTGTATTAGAAAAAAATGGAAGACTTGAAACTGGAAGCCGAGGCGTTGGTGGTAGAATAGATTATCAAAAATTTTTAGAAGAAGATTATTGGCAAAAACAAGTAGATGGTGCTTTAGCTCAAGCAGAAGTTAATCTTCAATCAGTTGACTCTCCTGTAGGCGAAATGGATGTTGTACTTGGCCCTGGTTTTCCTGGTATCCTTTTACACGAAGCAATAGGTCACGGTTTAGAAGGCGATTTTAATAGAAAAAAAACTTCAGCTTTCTCAAACTTAATGGGTGAAAAAATTGCACACGAATCTGTAACTATCGTTGATGATGGTACCATTGATTCTAGACGAGGGTCTATAAGTGTAGATGATGAAGGAACGCCTACAAGTTGTACAACTTTAATTGAAAATGGAATTCTGACTGGTTACATGCAAGATCGACATAATTCAAAACTAATGGGAGTTAGTCCTACAGGTAACGGAAGAAGGGAAAGCTATGCTCACGCACCAATGCCAAGAATGACAAATACGTACATGCTTTCAGGCAACAAACCACCAGAAGAAATTATAAAAACTGTTAAGAATGGTGTTTACGCTGTTGATTTCAGTGGTGGTCAAGTGGATATTACTAGTGGAAAATTTGTCTTTTCATGTACCGAAGCATATAAAATTGTGAACGGTAAGGTAGTGCAGCCCATTAAAGGTGCAACACTTATTGGCAATGGACCAGATGTTTTAAAAAGAGTATCTATGGTTGGTAACGACAGTGCAATGGATACTGGTATTGGCACTTGTGGTAAAGGTGGTCAAAGTGTGCCGGTTGGAGTTGGACAACCAACAATGCTTGTAAATAATTTAACCGTAGGTGGAACTGCCGCAGGTTAATTAAAAAGATAATTCCTCATAAAGTTTTTTAAAGTCTTTTCCCCAGTCGTCATTAAAAGAATTTAATATTTTAGCCGCTGTAACTTGTTTAGTTTTTAATATCTTAAACAAGTACTCTAGAAATACTGTTTCGTTTTCACCACTCAAATTAAATTCTTTCCTTTTTTCTAGTCCATGAGTTGCTATTTCAAGAACTTCCTCTGTAATTCTCCAGCCACTTTTTTTTTGAATTAATGCACCTAATCCTGATTTAGAACACTCAATTTTAAAATTAAGAACTTCATTTAGTTCCCATCCTTTTACAATGTCGTTTGCGGCATCTAATGTTTCGTCATCATATAGTAATCCTGTCCACAAAGCAGGTAAGGCACATAATGATTTGTAGCTTCCAGCATCTGCACCTCTCATTTCAATATATGTTTTTAACCTTACCTCAGTAAAGATTGTAGAGACATGAGTTTCCCAATCATCAATTGTAATATCATCAGGTTTAATATCTGGATTTTTTCCATTCATTAGATCTCTAAAAGTAAAATTAGTAGAATCGGTATACACTTTATCTCTTACAATAAAATATACAGGTACATCTAGTAAGTAGTCTGTGTATTCTTCAAAGCTAAAACTATTTTCTAACATGCCCGGTAATATTCCAGTTCGATCTTTATCAGTATCATCCCAAATAACGCTTCTATAAGATAAATGTCCATTAGGCTTACCATTTTTAAAGGGCGAATTTGCAAATAGCCCAGTGGCTAATGGCTGTAACGCTGCAGAAACATTGACTTTTTTAGCCATATCTTTTTCAGATATAAAATCAAAGTTCGCTTGAACAGTACAAGTCTGATACATCATTTCAAGACCAAGACCTCCAACTTTCCTCATATAAGGTGTCATGATCTGTTGGTATCTTTTTTTTGGAACTTTTGCCATGTCATCAAAACCTCCAAGTGGAATAAAACCTATTCCTAAAAACCCTATATCAAGTTCTTCCTCAAGTGATTTAGTAAAACTTAAATGATCGTTTATTTCACGACAAGTTTCGTGCAAGTTATTCAAGGGTGCGCCAGATAGTTCAAATTGGCCACCTGGTTCTAATGTAACACTAGCTCCATTCTTAGTTGCGCCAATAATTTGACCTTCTTCTATTACAGCTTTCCATCCATCATCCACAAATCTTTTTAAAACAGTAGTGATACTTCTATCTCCATGAAAAGGAATTAGTGAAAGATCATTTTTATTATAAATAAATTTTTCATGCTCTGTTCCTATTTTTTCCGATCCTTTTAATTTAATTCCATCAGAAAAATATTTAACTAAATCAATTTTTTTTATCATGAAAATAAATTATCCATTACTAAAGCTGCTGCAACTATTGTTGCTGTCTCGCCTTTTAAAATATTCTCTCCCAAGGAAGCTTCTACTATATTAATATTAGTTTTTATATTTTCCAGCTCTGTTTTAGAAAAGTCTCCCTCTGGACCAATCAATATAGAAATATCTTTATTCAAATTATCTTTTACAATTTGACTAATGGACATGTTCTTACACTGAACGGTACAAGCTATAACTATTTCATTACTACTTATTTGCTCTATGAAATTTTTAAAACTTATTGTTTGATTAATTTTAGGAATTATTAGTTGTGCAGATTGCTCTATAGCCTCAGTAGAAATTAATTTTAATCGATCTACATTAACTTTTGAAATATTGGTATGCTCCATCGCTACTGGTTGAAATGTATTTACCCCAATCTCAGTGCATTTTTGAATCAAGATCTCGTTTGGGCTTCTTTTTAAAGGTGAAAAATATAGCTTTATTGATCTTTTTTCAAAAATATCTTTTACTTTTTTTTCTACAATTAATTCAATGGCTTTAGATTTGATATTGATTATTTCTGCTACCCACTCACCATCATTAAAAATTAAGATTTTTTCATTGACCTTGCATCTCAGTACATTAATTAAGTAATGTGCTAATTTTTCTTTAATAACAATAATTTTACCAGTTAAGATTTTTTCATCTAAAAATATTCGATTTCTTGGGTTCATATTATTTTAGTTATTATAGGCTATATATTAGCTATAGTTTTATTAAGTTATGAATCATAAATTAAAATCATACATTTTACTAACAAGATTAAATAAGCCAATTGGATCATTGCTCCTAATGTTTCCATGTTTATGGGGGTTAATAGCGGCTTGTGCTTCTTTATCAGATATTAAACAAAATATGTTTTTATTTATAATATTTATTTTTGGTTCATTTGTAATGCGTTCCGCTGGTTGTGTTATAAATGATATTTTTGATCGGAACATAGACGTTAAAGTCGAAAGAACTAAATTCAGACCTTTGGCGAATAAAGCTATACCTCTTCATGATGCAATTTTGATTTTTATTACACTTTCCTTGATTGGACTCTGTATACTTTTAAGCCTAAATTTATTATCAATCAAAATAGGTGTTGTAGCATTCTTTTTGTTAATAATTTATCCATTAACAAAAAGAATAACTCACTGGCCACAATTATTTCTCGCTATAACTTTTAATATTGGAGTTCTTATTGGTTATTCTGCAATAACTAACAATCTGTCGATTGCTATTTTCTTTTTATATATGGCAGGTATTTTTTGGACCTTGGGATACGATACTATTTATGCTCATCAAGATATAGATGACGATCTATCAATTGGAATAAAGTCTACGGCTATTCTATTTGGCAATAGCTCTAAGTATTGGATTGCTTCTTTTTACTTGCTCATGACTCTAAGTCTTGTAATATTTGGCATAATATCATCTCAAAAGTTACTCTTCTTTGTATTTGTACTAGCTATTATCACTCATCAATTTTTACAGATAGTTAGACTGAATATCAAAAAACCAGAGGTATGTCTTGCAATATTCAAAAGTAATCAGTATTTAGGATTACTTATTTGTATAGGATTATTATCGAGTTATATTTAGCAGTATGGAATTTAAAAATTTAGCAGACCAAATTATTACGAAAACTAAAAGTGCAGGAGCAACTGATTGCGATATTGTTTTAGCTAAGGGTACGAGTAAATCAATTGCATATAGATTTGGTAATATTGAAGATGTTGAAGAGTCTTCTGGTAAGACATTTGGAATAAGAGCTCTAATTGGCTCAAAACAATCATTTGTTTCTTCATCAAATTTTGACAATAAAAATATAGATACTCTTGTAACAAAAGTTGTTGAAATGGCTAAGTTGGCTCCAGAAGATGATACTGCATGTTTAGGTGATCACTCTCAATTAGAAACAGATTTTGTAGATTTAGATTTATGTCAAGAGCATGAAACTAAAACAGAATTAATGATTGATAATGTAAAAAAATGTGAAGATGCTGCTTTAAGTATTGAGGGAATTAGTAATTCAGAAGGCTC
>CAJJBM010000003.1 GCA_905182445.1 Pelagibacteraceae bacterium AG-422-B15
TGCTATGTTATTTTCAGGCTCCAAAACGTCTCCTTGACCTGTTATTAACAAGCTAACATTTGCATCGGCTACTAAAAGCAGCGCCTCTAATCTTCTTAAATATTTATCTGTACGCCATTCCTTAGCTAGTTCTACTGCTGCCCTAGTCAATTGATTGGGGTGTTTCTCTAGTTTAGTTTCTAGTCTTTCAAATAATGTAAAAGCATCAGCTGTTGCTCCAGCAAAGCCTGCTATTACGCTGCCATCACCAATTCTTCGAACTTTTTGTGCACTAGCTTTTATTACGGTATTACCAAGGCTAACTTGGCCATCTCCAGCAATTACAACTTGATTATCTTTTCTAACTGAAATAATTGTGGTGCCATGCCAAGATGGGTTGTTTTGCTCGCTCATAATATCAATTATGTGGTCATTTATTTAATAAGTTCAAGTACTTTGCTGAAAAAAACATAGAATTACAACTAGTAAATAACCTTAATAATTGATAGAAAATCTTTGATAAAATAAAGTATTTATTATGCGTCAGGCTTCAGTAGAAAGAACTACAAAAGAAACATCTATAAAAGTAGAAATTAATGTAGATGGCACTGGTCAATCAAACATATCTACTGGAATCGGTTTCTTAGATCACATGCTTGAACAACTTTCAAAGCATTCATTGATAGACATCAATATTGAAGCTAAGGGAGACTTACATATTGATTATCACCACACCACTGAAGATTCAGGAATTGCAATTGGTGAGTGTTTAAAAAAAGCACTTGGTGATAAGAAGGGAATTATAAGATATGCAAATGCATATATTCCAATGGACGAAACATTGTCAAGAGTTGCCCTTGATCTATCTAATCGACCATACTTAATATGGAATGTAAAGTTCACGATTCCAAAAATTACCTCTACACAAGGTGACTTCGATACTGAGCTCTTTAGAGAATGGTTTCAGGCTTTCTCTCAAGCAAGTGGTACAACTCTGCATGTAGAAAATATATATGGTGAAAACAATCACCATATTATTGAATCATGCTTCAAAGCTTTGGCCAGAAGTCTAAGGCAAGCTATTACTATCGACGATAGAGAATCTAATAGTATTCCATCCACTAAAGGTCAACTGTAAGTGGAAAAATATTTTTTTTATAATAAAAAAATAATCAAATTAATTAGAATAATAAGATGAAAATTGCCATTATTAATTATGGCTATGGCAACCTACATTCGGTAAATAAAGCGTTTGAAAAAGCTAATAAAGATTTTAATCTAAATGCCAAAATAGAAGTTACAAATAATCCCGATCATATAAATAAAGCTGACAAGATTGTTTTGCCTGGTGTGGGATCATTCTTTGATTGCTTGAATGCAATTAATTCAATTGATGGAGTTTTTGAAACGTTGCAAGAACAAGTTATTAATAAACAAAAATGTTTCATGGGTATTTGTGTTGGCATGCAATTATTAGCAGATATAGGGTATGAAAATGGAGAAAATAATGGATTCGGATGGGTATCAGGATCTGTAGAAAAAATGAAAGCATCACCAAATTATAAAATTCCTCATATGGGGTGGAATACAATTAACTTTAAAAATAGCCATTTATTTAAGGATATTAATGAAAATTCAGATTTTTATTTTGTTCATAGTTATGAGTTTAAGACTGTTGAAGAAAATATTTTAGCAAGTACTAATTATGCGTCTAAGATAACTGCTGCAATAAAAAAAAATAATATTTTTGGTACTCAGTTTCATCCAGAAAAAAGTCATAAAAATGGGCAGCAATTAATTAAAAACTTCATTGATTGGTAGGTTATGATTTTATTTCCAGCTATAGATTTAAAAGATGGTCAATGTGTAAGGTTATCACAAGGTGATTTAAATCGTGTTAAGATTTATAACTCAAATCCTTTAGATCAGGCAAAAATCTTTGAAAATCAAGGTGTCGAATGGATACATTGTATAGATCTTGATGGTGCCTTCAAAGGTGTTTCAAAAAATTTAGAGTTTATAAAATCTATATCTAACTCAACAAATTTAAAAATTCAATTTGGTGGAGGAGTACGAGACGAAGCGAAAGTAAAATATCTTCTAGAGATGGGAGTTTCAAATGTTATAATGGGAACATCAGCTATTGAAAATACAGATTTATTTAAAAAAATAGTTGCAAAATACCCAAATCAAATTTCTTTAGCTTTAGATATTAAAAATGATTTAGTTTCTACTAAGGGATGGGTAGAGCAGGTTGATATAAATTTAAAAGATCTTTTTACTGAATTAAATAATTTTCCATTAAATTCTGTTATTTGTACTGATGTATTAAGAGATGGAATGAAAAAAGGAATTAATTTAGAGATGTTAGAAAATGTAATGAAGCTATCGAAAGCTTCTTGTGTAGCTTCAGGTGGAGTTGCATCCTTAGATGATTTAATTCAATTAAAAAATAATGATTATATTAATCTAAAAGGTGTAATAGCTGGAAAAGCCATTTACGATAATGAGTTTACAATTTCTGATGCAATAAAGGTTCTAAAATAAGTATGCTAAAAAAAAGAATTATACCTTGTTTGGATGTCAACAATGGACGTGTTGTTAAAGGCGTTAATTTTATAGATTTAATTGATGCTGGAGATCCAGTAGAACAGGCAAAAATATATGATGCAGAAGGAGCCGATGAACTATGCTTTTTAGATATAACAGCCTCTAGTGACAATCGACAAACTTTACTTGATACTGTTCAAAAAACAGCAGAAAACTGCTTTATTCCTTTGACAGTAGGTGGAGGTGTAAGAGAAATTATTGATATAAAAAACTTACTTCATGCTGGGGCTGATAAAGTTTCTATTAATACCACAGCTGTGACCAATAGAAGTTTTGTTCAACAGGCGGCAGAAAAGTATGGAACCTCAACCATAGTTATTGCTATTGATGCAAAGCGTGATGCTCAAAATAACTGGGAAGTTTTTACTCATGGTGGAAGAAATAGCACAGGAATGAATGTTATAGATTATTGTCAAGAGGTTGAAAGTTTGGGAGCAGGTGAAATACTTCTCACATCAATGGATAAAGATGGTACTAAATCTGGATTTGATCTAGAGCTATTAAAAAAAGTTACCTCGAAACTAAACATTCCAGTTATTGCTTCTGGGGGCGTTGGAACATTAGAACATTTTGCTGAGGGGATACTAGAAGGAGGCGCAAACAGTGTTTTAGCGGCTTCAGTATTTCACTTTGGCCAATTGAAAATTAAAGATGTTAAAAGATATCTTGCCGATAAAAATATACCAGTTAGGATTTGAATATGAAAGGATATTGGATAGTAAAAGCGAATACAGTAGATGCTGCAAAGCAAAGTGTGTATGCACCTCTTGCTTCAATAGCAGTTAAAAAATTTGGAGGTAAATACTTAGTTCGTGGAGGCCAAAATGTTACCAAAGAAGGAATTGATTTTGAGCGTAATGTTGTTATAGAATTCGACTCATATCAATTAGCACAAGATGCTTATAAGAGTGAGGAATACACTTATGCTAAATCTATTTTAGGTGATGATAAAGATAGAGTCTTAACAATTGTCGAAGGTGCGGAGTAGTGAGCAGTAAAATTAATGTTTTAGTTCGTCTATTTGATATAATTGAAACAAGGTCTAAAGAAAATTCTTTAACATCATATACCGCACAACTTTTATCAGAAGGTAAAGAAAAGTGTATTGCTAAAGTTAAAGAGGAGGCCCTAGAAACAGTTGAAGCTGCTGAACAGGACGATATTAGTCAAATTATTTATGAGTCTGCTGATTTAATTTATCATTTATTAGTAATGTGGAAAAAATTTGATCTATCTCCTGATGAAATTTATTCTGAGTTAGAAAAACGAGAAGGTAAAACTGGCATAAGAAAATGACTACCTACGATAATCAAAATATATTTGCTAAAATTCTACGCGGAGAAATACCTTGTGAAAAGATTTATGAAGATGACTATGTTTTCTCGTTTAAAGATGTAAATCCTCAAGCACCATCTCATATCTTAATAATTCCCAAAGGAGCATATTTAGATATTAATGACTTTTCCAAGAACGCTACTAATGAGGAAATTATTGGATTTAATAAGTCCATCCCTATTGTTGCCGATCAACTTGGTATTAGTGAGGCTGCAGGTGGTAAGGGATATAGATTAATTTCTAATGCTGGTGCTGAAGCTCATCAAACGGTTGCTCATTTTCATGTTCATTTATTAGCAGGACGTAATCTTGGTCCAATGTTAGTTTCAATAAAATAATATTACATACCAATTTTATATAATTCATTTATTCTTCATATCATGAAACCAATAAAAGTTATTGTTGTGGGTGCTTCCGGAAGAATGGGACAAACAATTTTAAAGAAAATTATATCTGATAAGTCACTTAAACTAGTAGGAGCAACTGAGGCCAATAATAGTAAATATCTTGGTATTGATGTTGGTAAAATAATTAAATCTAAAAAAATTGGCATAGACATTACAGATGATATAGAGCACCTTTTCTCTAAAGCAGATGTTGTTATTGATTTCACATTACCAAAAGTGACCATGAGACATGTTGAGCTTGCATCAAAAAATAAAATAGTGCATGTAATAGGAACTACTGGTTTTAGTACGGCAGAACAAAAAAAAATTATTTTAGCTTCAAAAAAAGCAATAATTATAAAATCTGGAAATATGAGTATAGGGATAAACATACTTCAACAAATAGTTAGTAGGGCCTCTAGTTTATTTAATGATACTTTCAATATTGAAGTTTTAGAAACACACCATAAACATAAAATTGATTCACCATCAGGAACAGCTTTGATGCTTGGAAAAGCTATTGCAAATGGAAAAAATAAAAGCTTAGAAAAAATAAAAATTATTGGAAAAGTGGGAAGCAGAAAAAAATCTCAAAATGACAAAATTACTTTTAATTCATATAGAAAAGGAAAAGTTATAGGTGATCATAAGGTCATTTTTACTTCAAAAGATGAGGTTATAGAATTAAGTCACGAAGCCTTAGATAGAG
>CAJJBM010000004.1 GCA_905182445.1 Pelagibacteraceae bacterium AG-422-B15
ATTATTCAAATTTAATAACAAGTCTTAATTAAACTATGTATAATACTGCATATGAAATTAAAAGTTAATAGCTCTGATCTTGCTAAGGCATTATCTCACTTACAGGGGGTTGTAGAG
Source organism: Pelagibacteraceae bacterium AG-422-B15 (assembly GCA_905182445.1). Taxonomy (GTDB): domain Bacteria; phylum Pseudomonadota; class Alphaproteobacteria; order Pelagibacterales; family AG-422-B15; genus CACCCN01. Next base: position 118 of record CAJJBM010000004.1, read on the forward strand.
CTTAGACATACACTTCCTATTTTATCCAATGTCATAATTAAAGCTGAAGATAATCATCTGAAACTTTCATCTACAAACCTAGATATATTTTGTTCTGAAAAAATTACAGCAAACATAGAAGTAAATGGAGAAATTTCTGTTCCAGCTATTACACTTCATGAAATCGTAAAAAAATTACCACAAGGGTCAGATATTGATTTTAATATGGATGAGTCAGGTAATAGTATTAACATAAAATCTGGTCGCTCAAGGTTTAATTTATCTACCTTACCAACAGATGATTTTCCAGATATCTCACAAGATGATCTCTCAGTTAAATTTATAATGAATGTTGATGATCTAAAAACTATGATTGATAAAACTAAGTTTGCTATTTCAAATGAAGAATCTAGATATTACTTAAATGGTATTTTTTTTCATTCAGCTCATAAAAATGGAATTGATATCTTAAGATCAGTAGCAACAGATGGACATAGATTAGCGCAATATGATATGCCGCTCCCTCAAGGTGCTGAAAAAATGTCTGGAATTATTATTCCAAAAAAAACTACTTTAGAACTAAGAAGAATTTTAGATGACGCCAATGGAGACGTTCAAGTTGCACTGTCATCAAGTAAAGTTAAATTTGTATTTAGTGAAATTGAATTAGTTTCTAAAGTTATAGATGGCACTTTTCCAGATTATACCAAAGTAATACCTCAGAATAACGATAAAAAACTTAAAACAAATATTAGTGATTTAAAGGGAGCAATCGAGAGAGTATCTGCGATTGCAGTTAGTGAAGAGACAAAATCAAGAGGGCTTAAACTTGTTGTTGAAAATAATAAATTACAGTTGTTAGCCAATAGTGCAAGCAAAGGTTCTGCAATGGAAGAGCTTGATATTCAGTTTTCACATGAAAAACTTGAAATAGGTTTTAATTCTAGATATTTGCTTGATATTATATCAGAAATTGATGGTAATGATGTTACATTGAACTTTTCAGATCCTGCAGCGCCCGTCCTAATTACTGATGACGCTGAGGACAACTTATTCTTTGTCTTAATGCCGATGCGCATTTAAAATGCGTCCCAATATTTTTATCTCAAAAATAATTCTTAATAACTTTCGATCACATGAGAATTTTTCCATCGATTCCAGCTCTAAAAATATAGTTTTATTTGGGAAAAATGGAGTTGGAAAAACTAATATCCTTGAGTCTATATCATTATTATCTCCAGGTAGAGGACTTCGTAATGCAAAAAATGATGAAATTATAAATAAAAAAAATGATATTAATTATGGCTTAACGGCTGATGTAAAACTTAATGATAGTTCAATTAAAATTCAAAAAATATACATAAAAGATAACCCTCATAAATCTAAGCTACTTATTGATGATGAAAAATCTAAAACTTCAGATTTATTAAACTTTTTGAGAGTTATTTGGGTAACCCCAGTAATGGAAAAAATAATGCTTCAGTCTAATTCTGAAAGAAGAAATTTTTTTGATAGATTGATATTCAATATTGAAAAAAAACATTTAAGATCTTTTACTGCTTATAATAAATTTACAAAAGAAAGATTGCACATTTTAAAATCTAATATCGCCGATGAAGGATGGTTAGGGCAAATCGAAAAAAATATTGCACAGTATGCTTCCGATATTATTGAATATCGACAAATAGCAATTGACCAAATTAATACTAATTTATCATTAATTTCTCTACCATTTAATTCATGTGTAATTGATTTAATATATGATGATGTACTTAAAGTATCTGTCACCAAGGAAGAATTTATTTTTAATTATACAAATATTTTGTCAAATAATAGACAAATTGATAGAGACATGAATAGAACTTTAATTGGACCAAATAAAGTCGAAGTTAAGATGTGGAAGTTAGAAGATAGACTAATAGAAGCTAAACACTGTTCAACCGGTGAACAAAAATCAATACTAATATCTATAATTTTGTCTGTAGGACAAATAATTAGAGATTCTGAATTTGCAAATTCACCAATAATATTGATCGATGAAGCTATGGCACACCTCGATCAGCATCATAGAGAAGCTTTAGTTGATGAATTATCCAAACTTAATACTCAAAGCTGGTTTACAGGAGTCTCAAAAGAAATATTTGCTCATTTAGACGATGATGCAACTTTTTTTGAAGTAAAAAATTCTTAAGTAAGCTATAATAATATCTTCACAATATGTCTACAGAACAAAACAATAATTACGGTGCAGACTCTATCAAGGTCCTTAAGGGACTAGATGCTGTTAGAAAAAGACCAGGCATGTACATTGGGGATACCGATGATGGCAGTGGGTTGCATCATATGGTTTTTGAGGTTGTAGATAACTCAATCGATGAAGCCTTGGCTGGCCATTGTGACACTATATACATTAGTCTGAATTCAAATGGCTCAGTATCAGTTGAGGACAATGGAAGAGGTATACCTACTGATATGCATTCAGAAGAAGGAATTTCAGCCGCAGAAGTTATTATGACTCAACTTCATGCCGGAGGAAAATTTGATCAAGACAGTTATAAAGTCTCCGGAGGCTTGCATGGTGTAGGTGTGTCAGTTGTTAATGCTTTATCTAATAAACTAGAATTAAATATTTTTAGAAATGGTAAAGAATATAAAATAGATTTTAAGAATGGAGATGCCGTTAAACCTTTAGAGGAGGTTGGAGATGTCGAAAATAAAAACGGTACCAAGATAACATTTACTCCAGATAACAATATTTTTACTAAGACTGATTTTGACTCTAAAGTTCTTGGCCAAAGATTTAGAGAAATGGCATTCTTAAATCCAAATGTATCTTTAATATTTTCTGACATAAGAGAAGCTGATAGAAAAGAAACAAATTATCATTACGAGGGAGGCATTACAGAATTTGTAAAGTTTCTTGATAAATCTAAAAAACCGATATTTGATGAGCCAATAAATGTTAAAGGAAATAAAAATAATATTGAGGTAGATTGTTCCTTGTGGTGGAATGATAGTTACTATGAGCAGGTAATGCCTTTCACTAATAATATTCGACAAAAAGATGGCGGTACACACTTGTCTGGTTTTAGAGGTGCTCTTACAAGAGTTATTAATAACTATTATGAGAATAATCTAGCAACTAAAAAAAATCAGATATCATTTAATGGTGACGATATTAGAGAAGGACTTACTTGTGTATTATCAGTAAAAGTTCAAGACCCAAAATTTTCTTCGCAAACTAAAGACAAGTTAGTTTCATCTGAAGTAAGGCCGGTTGTTGAAGGCTTAATAAACGATAAGCTAACTTCTTGGTTTGAAGAAAATCCATCTGTAGCTAAAATAATAGTTCAGAAAATTCAAAAAGCGGCTGAAGCACGAGAAGCAGCAAGAAAAGCAAGAGAGCTTACAAGAAGAAAGACAGCTTTAGAGATTACAAATCTGCCCGGTAAATTAGCTGATTGCCAAGAAAAAGACCCTAAGCTTTCTGAAATTTTTATAGTTGAGGGTGACTCAGCTGGTGGCTCAGCAAAACAGGGGCGAAATAGAAAAAATCAGGCAATACTTCCTTTAAGAGGCAAGATACTCAATACATGGAAATCAAGACAAGACAAAATACTCAGTTCAACAGAAATTGGAACATTAATAACAGCGCTAGGAGCAGGTATTGGTAACCAAGAGTTTAACGTAGCAAAACTAAGGTATCATAAAGTAGTTATTATGACTGATGCAGATGTGGATGGTTCACATATTAGAACTTTATTATTAACTTTTTTCTTTAAAGAAATGCCTGAATTAATTAGACAAGGTTATCTATATATAGCAAGACCACCTCTTTATAAGATTTCTAAAAACAAAGAAGAGCATTATATAATGGATGATGATGAGTTATTTGAAGCTTTAATTGAATATGGAATAAAAGATTATTCATTTGAGTCCTTTGATAAAAAAATTTTTGATAGTAAAAAATTACATTCACTTTTACTTAAAATAAAAGAAATTCAAAATTTATTAAGCAAGTTACCAGATAGATATGACTCAAAAACAATTGAGCAGATAGCAATTGCTCAAGGGCTAGATCTAAATCAAAAATCTTTTCAAGATGATCCTAACAATGCTCAAAAAGCTGCAGAATATATAGCTACTAGTCTAGACTCTATTTCTGAAGAATATGAACGAGGATGGAGTGGTTCATTCGATATTGATGTTGGTTATAAATTTACTAGGAAGGTTAGAGGAGTAACTGAAGAAAGAAATATTGATTTAAATCTGCTTCAGTCTCAGATAATTAAAACTTTAGTAAAAGACTATAAAGAAATATTTAGAATATTTGAGGACTCAGGAAAACTTTATCGAGATTCATCTGACCCAATTATAATTAATTCACCATCTGAAATATTAGATAAAATTGTAGAAGTTGGGAAAAAAGGATTAACGATGCAAAGATATAAGGGTTTAGGTGAAATGAATCCAGATCAATTATGGAGTACTACATTAGATCCAGATAAAAGACTTTTAATGCAAGTCACGATTGACGATGAGGAAATCACAAAAGGTTGGTTTGAAGACTTAATGGGAGAGAATGTCGCTCCAAGAAGAGAGTTTATTGAATCCCGAGCAACAAATGTTAATAATTTAGATATTTAATTAAACCTAATTCTATACAGGTAATTAGCATTTTTTTTCAACCAGTTTTGACTACGTTTCCTGTCATCCATTTTTGAATCAACTAAATCCCAAAATTTGTGCCCATGGTTAAACTCAGTTAGATGACAAAGTTCGTGAATGATTATGTAGCTAAGAACATAACTTGGGGCAAAAATTAATCTCCAATCAATGTTGACACTATCTTTGGTGTTGCAAGATCCCCAATAGCTAAATGAATTCGAAATCCTAATCTTTTTAACATGCTTATCTGGAAATTTTTCTAATAAAATACTCTCAGTTAATTCTACAATCTCTGACTTAATCCAATTAAATAAAACTAAACCATGTTTTGTGCTAACTTTACTTGATACAGTGATGTTTTTGCTATCAAACTTAACAGTATTCACCTTATCATTCTTAAATATGAATTTTTTTTCTATACCGTCAATATTTATTGATTTGTCATGTTCTATAATTATTGATGGGATCATCTCAATATGTTGCTTGAAGATCCATTCAATATTATCTTTTGCAAACTGATAGCCACTTTTATAAGTAATATATTTTGGAATGGTAACTAATGCCTGCAAACATTTTTTATCATAAGTAACCTTGTAATTCCTAGAATATTTATTTTTTTTAATTTTTACCGTGATTGAAATATTTTTATATATTATATATTGAATCTGGTGATCAATTTTTTTCATAAACATAAATTATAAGTCAAAAATTTGTTAAATATAATAAATCTATCAAATAATAATCTAGTTGGTTTAAGACTTAGAACATTAAATTTAATTAGATGGATTGCTATATTAGGTCAATATGTGGCAGTGGCAACTGCATTTTTTTGGTTAGAAACAAATTTTAATATTTACCTAGCTTCAATTTGTATTTTAGTCAGTATTATCTTAAATATTATTGTTAGTGTTAAATTCTTACCTGTAAGAACTTTAACTTCAAATGAGACTTTATTTTATTTAATTTTTGACTCAGTTCAGTTAGTTGCCTTACTTTATATTACGGGAGGCCTAACTAATCCGTTTTGTATACTTATCATTGCTCCATTTATAATATCGGCAACATATTTAGATTTATTTAGAACAATGATAATAGGAATTGTTTCAATCTTATTATTGTCATTGCTCGCTTTTTATTATCAGCCAATATCAAGTAATATTTTTGTCTTTAGCAGCTCAGATTTTTCATCATTTCAAATATTTGGTATATGGCTTTCACTTGTTATTTCTCTTGCTTTTATAGGTATCTACTGTTTTAGAGTTGCAGACGAGTCAAGAAAAGTTGAAAGAGCACTTAATGAAACTCAGCTTGCTCTTTCAGATGAAGAAAAAATTTCCGATATGATGAGTCTTACTGCCGCTGCAGTGCATGAATTAGGAACACCACTATCTACTATCTCAGTCATAATTAAAGAAATAGTAAATGAATTAGATTCAGAAGAAAAAAATTATGATGATATTTTATTAATACAATCTCAAATTAAAAGGTGTAGTGAAATTTTAAATCGTCTTCGCCAAGGAGACATAGCTAATGATAATAGTTCTTTTATTAATGAACTAGATTTTCCTAGATTAATTAATGAAATAGTTAAAGATTATGAATTAGATGAAATTAAATTAAATATTAAAATTGATAGTTATTTTGAAAATTCTAATTTTATAATCTCAAGGAAGCCTGAAATAGTTCATAGTTTAAGTAATATTATTGAAAATGCATACCAATACGCAGTACAAAATGTGATGATAAAACTAATTCTTAAGGAAGATGATGTTATTTTAGAAATTACTAATGATGGTGAGGGATTTCCTGCAAATATATTGCCCATATTAGGAGAACCTTATGTTAAAAAAAATGCAAAAAATCATACAGGTATTGGTTTAGGATTATTTATAGCAAAGAATTTAATTAATAAGACTTCAGGAAATATAGAGTTTAAAAATATAGAAAATATAGGCGCTTGCGTGAGAATTATTTGGAAAAAAGATAATCTAATGATATCTCGTTAATTGACATGGAAAATTATAGTAAAGAATTAGATACATTATTATTAGTCGATGATGATGAAATTTTTCGTAAGAGACTTTCGCAGGCTATGGAAAGAAAAGGGTATGCTGTAACTGGATTTGCATCAGTTAAAGAGTCCCTGTCTTATATTAAGATTAATCCACCTAAGTTTGCAGTAATTGATTTACGACTAGAAGATGGAAATGGATTGCAAGTTGTATCAGAGCTTTCAAAATTAAGACAAGATTGTAAAATTGTTATTCTTACTGGATACGGAAATATTCCTACTGCAGTAGCGGCAGTTAAAGAAGGGGCATGTGACTATCTAGCTAAGCCAGCAGATGCCGATGACATTGACGCCTCATTAAGAGCGCCTTATTTAGATAAACCTGAGCCACCTAAAGATCCTATGTCAGCAGATCGAGTTAAATGGGAACATATTTTAAGAGTTTATGAATTATGTAATAGAAATGTTTCTGAAACCGCAAGAAGACTTAAAATGCATCGTAGAACTCTTCAAAGAATTTTAGCTAAACGCTCGCCAAAATAAATTTAGGCTATTCTTTTAGCAGTGTTAATTACTGACAATTTTTCTACGCCTTCATCAGCAATATCTTGTCCAGCAACTGTATCATCCTCAGCATTTAACTCTTCCATATCAACAAATTCTGCATAAGTAGCTTTAGTTCGGTCTGTAATGATATGTGCCTTAAGCAATGTTTTAACAAGAACTCTGAAAATATTATTATTTTTTTTCATCTCTTCTTTAATTACATCACTTTGATCAATATACTTTTCAAATTCTTGTTGGACCCATTTTGCATCAAGACCAACAGAGGCATAAACTTCTTTTTTTTCAAATGGATTTATTAAGTTAAAAAGTAATTCAACGAATATTTTTTCAGCCCAATCTTCTACTTTTTTGTGTTCACTTTCTGATAATTTCGGAACTGTTCTATCTGCCCAAATCTTTCCAAATTTATGATGAAATGCTTCATCACTCATTGTATATTTTAATAAAGTTTTTAAAACTGGATCATTTGTATCTTCATACGCCATAGCAAAAGCACCCATAGCCAAACCCTCAATCATCATTTGCATTCCAACAATCTTTTTATACACAACGTCTGAAGAAACAATATCATCAGCAACTCTTCCTAGGGTTGGACCAACTTTATATGGAGAGCCCCATCTAGATTCAATATATTTTGTAAAACCAGTCACATGTCTTGCTTCTTCACGTGTTTGATTAGCTGCGTATTCTTGGGCACCAGGATCCCTTAATACATGACACAAACTTGCACTTAACGACAGAGCAGCTTGTTCTCCATGAAGTATTTGAGATAATACAAAACGAAAGCTCTCATTATTTAATTTAATTTTTTGCTTCTCAGTCAATCTTTCTGCAATACTTGGTATAGTTAGCTCTAGACCAAAAGGACCTTTTGGATCAACAATATGTTCATTTTCCAAATCAAAAGGAATGTCAAAATCAATATATTTTTTATCAAGAGGATCCCAAAAGTGTTTGTGCGTAGCGCTGATTATCTTATCAAATGCATTAGATCTCTCTCCATATCTCTCTTCATCCATCATAGGAATGAAGTGCTTAGGATTTGCAGCGTTATAAGCAGGATCTTTTGTTAAGGCGTTTTTACCACTTTGAGATGTTTGCCAACTCTCTTTAATCTTATAAAATTTATCTTTAACAATAATTTTTGCAAATTTAAGTTTTTCTGAAGTGCTTGGCATAATTGATAATTTATCTTAAAATTTTCTATTGATCAAACTAATTATATATCAGCATGATATACCTAATTGATTAATTAAAATAAAAAAACAAAGTAAATTCATGTACTTAACCTAAATCTTTTTTAAGATTTATAGTTTAATTCTCTATAAATGAGCTATATCTAGATTATGCTAATTCTTTTGTTCAAGACTTCTATATTTTTTAAGAATAATCAATGTACATAGTTTACTTTTTCTCATATCTTTCGTTGAAATTTAACGACACTCTATATAGCTCACTATGGTTTTAAAAATAGAAAATTTATTCTTTAAATATAGAATGGCAATATTGTCGGCCTTTGTTGCCCTAACTATAATCATGGGGTTTTTTGCATCTCAGCTAAAATTAGATGCAGGTTTTTATAAACAGCTTCCAGGCAATCATAGTTTTATAAAAACATTTTATGAATATGAAGATGCTTTATTTGGCTCAAATAATTTAATTATTGCTGTAAGAAATACAGAAGGTGATATTTTTGAAAAAGATTTCCTAACAAAACTTTTAGAAGTATCTGAGGCAGTAAGATATTTACCTGGTGCTAATCAAGCTTCTTTAACTTCACTATGGACTCCTAATGTCAGAGTACTACGAGTTACAGAAGAAGGCTATGAAGCTACGGCTGTAATACCTGGCAATATTATTCCAGAAGATCTAAATGAATCGGAAATTCAAAAAATCAAAGAAAGAATTTTAACAGGTGGGCATGTTGGAAAAATTGTTTCAAATGATTTTACTTCTGCACTAATTAAGATTGAACTTACTGAATTTGATCCAAGAACAGGTAAACCTCTGGATTATTTATCTTTAGGTAGACTTCTAGATACAGAAGTCAGAGATAAATTTGAAGATGAAAAATATAAGATTCATGTAATTGGATTTGCCAAAATGATATCTGATATTGCAAAAGAAGCCGGTGGGGTAGTTGTCTTTTTTATTATTGCATTTCTTTTAACAGTTTTAGCAGTATATTTTTATTCTAAATCATGGACACTAACTTTTCTGCCTTTGATTTGTTCACTTACTTCACTTGTATGGCAATTTGGAATGCTAAAACTACTTGGTTTTGGTTTAGATCCATTAGCAATTCTTGTCCCTTTTTTAGTATTTGCAATTGGAGTGTCACATGGAATTCAACAAATAAATCAAATTACTAAAGAAGTAATAGATGGTCAGTCTTCAATTCAAGCGGCTAGAGCAAGTTTCTCAAGGTTATTAGTGCCAGGAACTATGGCCTTAGTTACAGATCTCGTTGGTTTTGGAACTTTAGTATTTTTACCTATCGGCATGATTCAAGAATTAGGAATTACCGCTTCAATCGGAGTTGCAATGAAAATTGTAACAAATCTTGTGATGCTTCCACTTGCAGCATCTTATGCAAATTATAGTGCTAGCTTTGTGGTACGAGCAGAAAAAGCAATAACGCAAAGAAGACATGCTATGCGCTTTTTTAGTAAATTAGCTGAGCCAAAAACAGCATTCATAACACTTGGTATCAGTAGTATTTTATTTGTCTACGCAACTATTTTAGCATCTGACAGACACATTGGCGACTTACATGCGGGTGCCCCAGAGTTAAGAGCAGATGCGGTTTACAATATTGATACAAAAGAAATAACGTCGAGATTTAATATAACTTCTGATGTTTTAATCGTAATCATGGAGGTGCCAGAACTTGCATGTAGAATGTATGATGTAATGTCTGTTCAAGATAATTTTCACTGGTATATGGAAAATGTAGATGGTGTAACTGAGGTAATTTCTCTATCAGGTATTGCAAGACAAGCTGCTAGTGGTTATGCAGAAGGTAATCCAAAGTGGAATTATATTCCTCGTCATGACAGGGCTTTGGGGTTTGTAACCAGTATCGCAGATCCTTCAACTGGACTATTGAATGAAAACTGCACAATTCTTCCGGTATATATATTTACGGAAGATCATAAAGCTACCACTATTGAACATGTAATTAATGCAGCAAGAGATTATCAAGATAAGTATCAGCCTTTAGAAGATTCTATTAATTTTCATTATGCATTTCTTCCACCTGAGGGTGAAAAAAAATATCCATCAACACTTGCTAATTATGGACAAGAAATTGATTACGAAAGCGAAGAATTTTCTGAATATAAAGAATTTTCAGAAGACGATTGGATAGATTTTGGATATGAAAATGATTTTAATACAAGATATTTACAAACTCCAAGGCTTTCAGCGCTGTTTCAAGATGAAAATCTAGATCAATATGATACCAAAGAAATAAAAGATATTTATGCTGCACGAACTGCATTGCAAAAGATATTTATAGATAATCCAACCTTAGACGCTGTAACCTATAGGGTAAATGAAACTAATTTTAGACTAGCAAGTGGAACTGTTGGTATTATGCATGCTACGAATGAAGTTATAGAAAGATCTGAGTTACCAATGATGCTATTGGTTTATGGGGTTATAATTTTATTAGTATTTATTACATATCGTGATTGGAGAGCTACAATTTGTTGTACTGTTCCTCTAACGTTTGCAACTATGTTAGGCTATGCCTTTATGGAGGTAATGGAAATTGGGTTAAAGATATCAACTCTACCAGTCATGGTTTTAGCTGTTGGTATAGGTGTAGATTATGCTTTTTATATTTATAATCGACTTCAAACTTATTTAAAGGAAGGACAAGATATCACTGAAGCATTTAAAAATACCTTCGCTAACACAGGCGCTGCAGTAATCTTTACCTCTCTCACTTTAGCAATTGGTGTTTCTACATGGTCATTCTCAGCTTTAAAATTTCAAGCTGATATGGGAATGCTGCTAACCTTTATGTTTATTGTGAATATGTTATGTGCAATGACTACCTTGCCAGCACTAGCAGTAGTATTAGATAAATTATTTCCAAGAAAAACTGGAGTTAAAGCTTCAAAATATTCAATTTTAAATTAGTGCTTATTTAAAGATTAATTCTTTTAATAAAATTTATAAAAAAAACTCTATAGTTTTTTTTACTCAACCCTTGTAACATCTAAATTATGAATACTACAAATCAAAACCTAGATGTTGAAAAAGAAATAGTTAAATCTAAGAAAATAAATTGTGCCGGCATTGGTGGCTCATTAGGTCATCCAAAGGTTTATTTAGATATGGGAGATTTAAATGAAATTAGATGTCCGTACTGTAGTAAACTTTTTATTTTAGAAAATAATTAAATAGTGACGTTAGAAAAAAAACATTTATTTTTAATTGATGGCTCGGGCTACATTTTTAGGGCCTATTATGCTTTACCTCCGCTTTATAGGAAAAGTGATGGTTTGCCAACGGGTGCAGTTAACGGGTTTTGTAATATGCTTTTTAAGCTTATTGAAGATACTAAATCAAATTCAAAACCAACCCATCTTGCAGTTATATTTGACAATGCTAGAAAGACATTTCGTAACGATATCTATAGTGAATATAAGGCTAATAGAGGTGAGCCACCAGAAGATTTAATACCACAATTTCAAATTATAAAAGACTCAGTTAAAGCATTTGGGATCCCATCTATTGAATTAGCTGGGTTTGAAGCTGATGATATAATTGCAACTTACGCAAAGCAAGCAGCTGATAAAGATTGGAAAGTTTCAATTGTTTCTTCGGACAAAGATTTAATGCAAGTAGTAACAAAAGATATCAACCTAATAGATACAATGAAGAATAAATCTATTGGAATAGTTGAAGTCAAAGAAAAATTTGGTGTTGCTCCTGATCGTGTTATTGATGTTCAAGCATTAGCTGGTGATAGCTCAGATAATGTTCCAGGAGCTCCAGGCATAGGATTAAAAACTGCCGCACTATTAATAAATGAATATGATAATTTAGAGAACCTTCTTGAATCTGCAGAAAAGATTAAACAGAATAAAAGAAGGGAAAGTTTAATAAATAATAAAGAATTAATTAAAATAAGTAAGCAACTTGTGACATTAAAAAATGATGTTACAGATATTCAATCGCTAGACACCTTGAATATAACAAATATTAATTATGAAACTTTACTTCCATTTTTACATGATCTTGAATTGTTTAAACTTAAAGAGCGATTAACAAAAAAAAATCCAAATTTACAAAAAATAAATATCATTTCAGAAAAGAAAATATCAAAAGAGAAAATAAATATTAAAAAGATAGAAAAAAACAATGAAGAAAGTTCAGATATCTTTTTGGAAAAAAGTAAATATATATCAATTACAAGTATTAATGCATTAGAGCTATTAATAAAAGATATACGTGATCAGGGCTATTTTGTTTTTGATCTTGAAACCGATTCTTTAGATGTCATCGACGCTAATTTAGCTGGAGTTGCTATATGCTTAGATATTAAAAGATCTTACTATATTCCACTGACACACAAAGATGAACATGGTGAGCTTTTTAAAGAACAGGCTAATTTTAAGGACGCTCTAAAATTACTCAATAATATTTTAAGCGATAGTTCATTACTTAAGATAGGACATAATATTAAATATGATATTGCTGTACTAAAAAAATATAAAATTGAAGTCATCTCATTTGAAGATACAATGTTGATGTCATATATTAATGATGCTGGTAATCATCGTCATGGCATGGATGAACTAGCCAAAGTTCATTTTAATCGAGATACCATAAAATTTAAAGATGTTGTTGGCAGTGGAAAATCACAAATAACTTTTGATTATGTGGAAATTGAAAAAGCTACAGAATATGCGGCTGAAGATGCAGAAATTACATTTAAACTCTATCTTTTACTAAAGAAAAAACTAATTGATGGTAAAAATCTTAGTGCCTACAACTATTTAGAGAAGTCATTGGTACCCTCAATTTTAGAAATGGAAATTAATGGTATAAAGCTTAACACAGAGTATTTAAAATCTTTATCGTCAGAATTTGAAAAAAAAATTAATATTTTAGAAAAAGAAATTTTTAAATTATGTGGAGTTGAATTTAATATAGGGTCACCCAAGCAATTAGGAGACGTTTTATTTAATCAACTTAAACTAACACCACCAAAAAAAACAAAAACTGGAGAGTTTTCAACGGGAATTGAAGTTTTGGAAGACCTTGCCTTTGAAGGCAATAAAGTTGCAGAAGATTTAATTATATGGCGCCAACTATCTAAACTTAAAAATACTTATACAGAAGCTTTGCAAAGTCATATTAATAAAACTACGAAAAGAATTCATACCTCATATGCCATGGCTTCAACTAATACTGGAAGATTATCTTCAAGTGATCCAAATTTACAAAATATTCCAATACGCTCTCCTGAAGGCAGATTAATTAGAAAATCTTTTATTGCAGAAAAAGGATATAAAATTTTATCGGCAGATTACAGTCAAGTTGAATTAAGAGTTTTGGCACACATTGCAAAGATAGAGCCTTTGATAGAAGCTTTTAAAAATGGAGAAGATATTCACGCGCTAACTGCATCAGAGATTTTTGGAACCAGTTTAGAAAAAGTAACTCCAGATCTAAGAAGAAGAGCAAAAGCTGTTAATTTTGGAATTATTTATGGTATTTCAGGTTTTGGCTTAGCCAAGCAATTATCAATTACAAATCATGAAGCAAATAATTTTATTAAAAAATATTTTGATAAGTTTCCTGGTATAAAAAAGTATATGGAAGACACTAAAGCTTTATGCAGAGAGCAAGGATATGTTGAAACTTTATGCGGTAGAAAATGTTTTTTTCCAAAAATAAAAGATAAAAACTTCGCTTATAGATCTTTTCAAGAAAGAGCCGCAATCAACGCTCCTATTCAAGGTTCTGCTGCAGATATAATTAAGCGTGCTATGATTAAAATACATGCAAAAAATATTTCTAATAATGATGATTGTAAGATGCTACTTCAAGTTCATGATGAATTAATTTTTGAGGTAAAAGACAGTAAAATTGATAAATTCCAAACATTGATTAGACAGGAAATGGAAAATGCATTAGATCCACTAATAAGCCTTGATGTACCATTATTGGTAGAATCAAGCTTTGGCAATAATTGGGATGAGGCACATTAAAGTATGTCTGAAACTATAGTAATTGTAACTGGCGGTTTTGATCCTCTGCATTCAGGTCATATAGTTTATTTTCAAGATGCAAAAAAATTAGGTGATAAACTTATTGTTGGAATTAATTCTGATGAATGGCTAGTTAACAAAAAAGGGAGACCTTTTATGTCATTGTCAGAAAGAACTGAAATTATAAAAAATCTTGCTGTTGTAGACGAGGTTGTTACTTTTGATGATCAAGATAACTCAGCTTCAGGAGCAATTAGAGAAGTTTTAAAAAAATATCCAAAGAATAAAATTTTATTTGCTAATGGTGGTGACAGGACCTCTGGAAATATATTAGAGATGGATGCATTCAAAGATCAAACAAATGTTGAATTTGTATTTAGCGTTGGAGGAGATTTTAAGAAAAACTCTTCTAGTTGGATTCTTGAGGAATGGAAATCGCCAACTGTAGAAAAGCCATGGGGAGCATTTAAAGTTCTTGATGAAAAAAAAGAATATAAGATTAAAGAGTTAGTTGTAAATCCTGGAACCAGATTAAGTCTTCAATCTCATAAGAAGAGAGAGGAAACATGGTTTGTTTTAGAGGGTGAAGCTACGGTTACAATTAATGAAGATGTCTTTACCAAAATAAAGAATGAAACAGTTCATATTCCACAAGGCGCTAAACACCGACTCGAAAATAAACATGATAATATTTTAAAGATCATTGAAATTCAAACGGGTACATATTTTGGTGAAGATGATATCACAAGATATGAGGATGATTTTGATAGAACTTAATAATAGATTTTATTAGATAATGTGCATAGACTAAATATTCTATGAAAACTAGATCGCCATACTTTTATTTACTTATATTTTTATTTTTAAATGTACTCAATTTTATTGATAGAAATATCTTGTTTGCATTTGGAAATGAAATAAAGGCAGACTTTAATTTAACTAATACTCAATGGGGCTTAGTTAGTGGTATCGTATTTTTATTTTTTTATGCAACTTGCAGTATATTTATTGGAGCATTGGGGGACAGATTAAGTAGAACTAAAATAATAGCAATTGGATTACTTTTATGGAGTTCAATGACTGCATTAACGGGCATGGCTAAAAATGTATCTTTATTATTTTTATCTAGAGCATTTATAGGTGTTGGTGAATCTTCTTTAACACCTAGCGCAATGTCGATGCTAAGCGATGTATTTCCTAGAGAGAAGCGTGGTATGGCAGGCGGCATTTATTACTTTGGTATTCCGTTAGGAGTTGGGCTGGGTTTTTTAATCCAAGCAACTCTTGGACCTATTTTTGGCTGGAGGAAAATATTTATAGGGCTCGGTGTTATAGGTGCCCTAGTAAGTATATTTATTTATTTTTTAACTGAGCCGATACGAGGTGAGATTGATGGAAAACAAAATCAAGAGAAAAGTTCTTCACTTAAAGACAGTTTAAAAGACACTTATAAAGCCATTACCTCATCTAAGTCTCTTTTTTTCGTAATCTTAGCTGGAACACTTAACAACATCCCAATTGGCGTAGGAAGTTTTGATTCAATCTGGGCTGTTCAAGAAAGAGGTTTTACAGCTGTGGAATATAACAGTTTATTTGGATTGTATTTTATAATTGGAGGTGGCATAGGAACTATTGTTGGGGGTTATTTATCTGACTTACTAGGTAACAAATTAAAAGGTGGTCCAATGCATTTTTTATTTTATTCTTATTTAATTATGACACCTATTATTATTTTATACAGGATAGTGCCTCCCGATAGTATTTGGTTTTATATTTCATTATTTTTTATATCTATAAATATCTCTTTTTTTTATGGAGCTGTATTTTCTACTATTCAAAATTTAACTTCTACTAAAATAAGAGGCACAGTGATTGGACTTTGGGTATTAAGTGTTAATATATTCGGTATTGCCTTAGGGGCGTTCTTAACAGGTTTTTTTGCAGATAATATATTTAATAATTATCAAGAACCTCTAACAATAACAATGATAGTAATGGGTGGTTTTGGTGTATTAGCTATGATTTGTTATTATTTAGCTGGAATTTGGTATAGAGAAGACCTTGCGAAAGTTAATAAAGATATTAACTAATTATTGGTCCAGATGATTTGATATTCTCATCAACATCTGACTCAAACTTTTTAAAGTTCTCGATAAACATATTAATAAGCTTATTAGCTTGTAGGTCATAAGCTGTTGGATCTGACCATGTATTTCGAGGGTTTAGAATAGTTTTTTCAACACCATTAACTAATAGAGGAACCATAAAGCCAAAGTTTGCATCTTTTCGCATTTCAATATTAGATAAATTTCCTGATAGTGCTTCATTTAAAAGGTGTCTAGTGTTCTTAATTGAAATTCTTTCACCAACTCCATACACGCCACCGGACCAACCAGTATTTACTAGCCAGCAATTAACATCGAATTCTGATATTTTCTTTTTTAATAGATTTCCATATTCAATAGGGTTACGCGGCATAAATGGCGCACCAAAACAAGTTGAAAAAGTAGCAGTTGGCTCAGAACTTAATCCCATTTCAGTACCAGCAACTTTTGCGGTATAGCCAGATAAGAAATGATACATTGCTTGTGCAGGAGACAGTTTTGCTATTGGTGGCAGAATTCCAAATGCATCTGCAGTAAGCATTATAATATTTTTTGGATGAGAAGTTTTTCCTGACAATGTTACACCAGGTATAAAGTCTAATGGGTAAGCTCCTCTTGTATTTTCAGTTATTGAATTATTATCAAGGTCTAGCTCTCCATCATCATTCATTATTACATTTTCGATAACACTATTTTTCATTTGCGTAGTTGCGAATATTTCCGGCTCAGCCTCTTTGGACAACCTTATTAATTTAGCATAGCAGCCACCTTCAAAATTAAACAAACCCTCGTCTGACCAGCCATGTTCATCATCACCTAGTAACGATCTATTTGGGTCAGCACTTAAAGTAGTTTTACCTGTACCTGACAGGCCAAAAAAAACAGCTGAGTCACCATCTTTGCCCGTATTTACTGAACAGTGCATTGGCATAGTATTTTTATCAGGTAAAAGATAATTTAATAATGTGAAAACAGATTTTTTAGTTTCGCCAGCATACTGTGTTCCTCCAATTAATATAATTTTCTTATCTAAATTAATCGCAATAACAGTTTCGCTATTTATTCCATAAGTTGAGGGATCTAATTTTAGATGAGGAAAGTTAATAATTGTAAATTCACTTGAATAATTTTCTAATTCTTTTTCTGTTGGACGAACTAACATATGACGAGAAAATAAACCATGCCAAGCAAATTCAGTAATTATTGTTACTGGTAGTGTAAATTCTCTATCGGCACCTCCAAAAAGATCATGAACATAAAGATCTTTTTCCTGAGCGTAAGCTTCGAAAGCTTTTAAAATTTTATTAAAATTATCTTCACTAATTGGAACATTTGTTTCACCCCAATGAATTTTATCTTGAGATGTTACCTCTTTAACAAAAAACTTATCATTTGCTGAACGTCCTGTTTTTTCACCAGTAGTTACAACTAACGCTTCGTATTTAGAGGCCTTACCCTCACCGTTAATTAAAGCAGCATTAAACAGTTCGTCCGCACTAAGATTTCGTCGGACGTTTGCGGTAGCTAGAATCTTATTATTTATTGGATTTTCCATAAATTAGAAGAAACAATAAAACATATAATGAATATTTTGTTAAGGTAAAATATGACTAATTTCAAAAAAAATGGGTATAATGGAGTTATTACATATGTTTGATTTAAGTCGAACTAATGCCTTAAATTAAACATTTTTAATCGACATAGTATAAATATGAATGTGAAAAATAAGCCACTTATTGCCTTAGTAGATGATGATAGGAATATTCTTATGTCCATGGAAGAACTTCTTAAAAAAGAGGATTTTAATATTCACACTTACAGCGATGGTCAATCGGCCTTAAATAGTTTTTTTAAGCACCCACCAGATATTGCAGTTATTGATATTAAGATGCCAAGAATGGATGGCTATGAATTATTTAAAAAGATAAGAGAAAAATTAACAATTCCAGTAATATTTTTAACATCTAAAGATAAAGAAGTGGATAGACTTCAGGGTTTAATGCATGGAGTAGATAATTATGTAACTAAGGGTGGAAATCTAACTATTCAAATTTTGATTGAAACTATCAAAAATACTTTAAAAACTATTCAAACTATTTCTGATAAAAATGAAAACAGTAAAATAATTGTTCATAATGAGCTACGGTTAGACATTGAAAGGCAAGAGTGTGAATGGAAAAAAATTTTGTTACAAGATTCATTAACCACTACAGAATTTAAGATTATACATGAATTAGTAATAAGACCTGGAATTGTAAAAACTAGAGAAAGACTAATAGACATCACCTATAATGATGAAATTGATGTAGATGATAGGACGATTGATAGCCATGTTAAGCGAATTAGAAAGAAGTTTAAAAAAATTGATCCGGAATTTAATTCAATACACACCCTTTATGGGGCAGGATATCAATGGAAATAGTTCTAAATATTTATTAGAATAATGTCATTTGAACAGTCTCTTTAAAAAATTTTTATTTTATAATTTTATAGGCCTTGGTCTAATTGCAGCTATAGTATTTTCAACTCTTCAACTTTCTCAAAAGAATTTAGTAGATGAGAGAATTCACGAAATAAAGAATCATGCTTTGCTGGTTGATAAATATCTTACTCTAAATGATTATTCAGAGAATATACTAGATTCACTTCAAGATTTTAGAGTAATAAAAGAAATTAATTCAATACTAGAAAATAAAAATATTTCGATAATCATATTAGATAAATACAATAAAATATTATTTGATTCAAAGGGCTATGATCTAAATGAGGATGCTTTTCAATTTAAGAGTTATGTCACATTGGGAGATGTAGAGGAAAGCTCAATTGTAACTAATAGAAAAATAGAAATTCTAGGACGTACTTTCATAAATAAAAATGCTTTTAAGCTAAGGTTTACAGAAGCTGTCAATGGAACTGACCAAGACTTTATAATCAAATCAAATGATACTTTTCAAAAAGGACAGATAGAAATTATTTCTATAAGGCTATTTTCAAATTATAATCAAGATATTTATATTGTTGCCTATGAAGATAATAGGGATATTCAGAAAGTGATTGATGATAATAGAACAAGTATTTTAATTGGAGCTATCCCAATTATGCTAATCCTCCTTTTATTTTCAATATTTTTATCATCCATAGTTATTTCACCAATAAAACAACTAGCAGATTCTGCAAAAAATATTCAAACAAAAACAGGATCTACTTCTAAAATTATTAATTTGAATAAAAGAAAAGATGAAATTGGAGATTTGTCTAAAATACTTGCCGAAAAAGTTGAGAACTTAAAAGATAAGATAGCGGAAAATGAGGAGTACTCAGCTGACTTAATGCATGAAATAAGAAATCCACTTACTTCAATAAAAATGGCCACAGAAGTTATGAGCAATGGTAATACTAGTAGTCAAGGCAAATTTATTGCGGCTATTCAGAATGATGTTGCAAGGATTGAAGCAATCATAACTGACTATTCGATTATGATGAAAGATGAAGCTTCGATGTCAGATTTAAAAAATGACAAAATTGATATTCAAAACTTACTAGAAAATATTATTTTAGAATATAGTGATATTAATAATAAAAACTTAGATTTAAAGCTAATCAAAAGTGATAATATTAGAAGTAATATTTTCGTAAATGGACATGAAGAATTTATTAAACGAGCACTACACAATATTTATGATAATGCTATTTCATTTTCACCAAATGATAACGTAATTGAAACATCTATTAGTCTAGCATCAAGTTATCTTACAATTACAATTTCCGATAATGGTCCAGGTATTGAGGAACTAAATACAGAAAATATATTTAATCGATTTTATACATTACGAGAACCTAGTGAGGACAGAACATCCACTCATTCTGGTTTAGGTCTACATATTACAAGACAGATTATTGAGGCTCACAAAGGAAATATTAGAGCAGAAAATAGAATTATGAGTGGCAAACAATACGGGGCTAAGTTTATTGTCAATCTTCCCATAGTTATTAAAAATTAAGTATTGAAATAATGTAGTACACGATTTAAATACATATTATTCAAATCATACTGGAGTTAATTAATGACTGATAATCAAGACTATAAAGTAGCTGACATGTCTCTTGCAGACTGGGGCGATAAAGAAATAGCTATTGCAGAAACCGAAATGCCAGGATTAATGGCCTTAAGAAGTGCTTACGGTAATGATAAACCACTAAAAGGGGCAAGAATAATTGGTTGTCTTCATATGACAATTCAAACTGCAGTTTTAATTGATACATTAATTGCACTGGGTGCGGAAGTTAGATGGTCATCTTGTAATATTTTTTCAACTCAAGATCAGGCTGCTGCTGCTATTGCAAGAAAAGGTATCCCTGTTTTTGCATGGAAAGGTGAAACAGAAGACGAATACTGGGAATGTATTGAAAAAACAATAAATGGAAAAAAAGATTGGATTCCAAATTTACTATTAGATGATGGTGGTGATCTTACCGATCACATGCATAAAAAATATCCAGAGATGATGAAAAATATTAAAGGGGTTTCTGAGGAAACAACTACAGGTGTTAAATCATTAAAAGAAATGGTAGCTAAAGGCGAACTAATGATTCCTGCAATTAATGTGAATGATTCAGTTACTAAATCAAAATTTGACAATCTTTATGGTTGTCGCGAAAGTTTAATTGATGCAATTAAAAGAGCAACAGATGTAATGCTTGCAGGCAAAACATGTATAGTTGCTGGGTTTGGAGATGTTGGTAAAGGAAGTGCTGCGGCTTTAAAAGGCCAAGGTGCCAGAGTGTTAATCACAGAAGTAGACCCTATTTGTGCGCTTCAAGCAGCGATGGAAGGCTACCAAGTTGTCAATATGGATGACGCTGTTGCTGATGCTGACATTGTAGTGACTGCAACGGGGAATAAAGACATCGTAACCATTGATCATATTAGAAAAATGAAAGATAGATCGATCTTATGTAATATTGGACACTTTGATTCTGAAATTCAAATTGATGCATTAAGAAATCATAAATGGCATAACGTTAAACCTCAGGTTGATGAAGTTGAGTTTCCAGATGGAAAAAGAGTTATTGTTCTTGCTGAGGGACGTTTAGTGAATCTTGGTTGCGCAACGGGTCATCCAAGTTTTGTTATGAGCGCGTCTTTTACAAATCAAGTGCTTGCACAAATAGAGCTATGGGAAAATACTGATAAATATAAAAATGATATTTATGTGCTACCAAAACATCTTGATGAAAAAGTTGCTATTCTTCATTTAGATAAACTTGGTGTAAAATTAACCAAATTATCTAAAGAACAAGCAGATTATATTAATGTTGATCAAGCAGGACCATTTAAGCCTGATGCTTATCGTTACTAGTTTGTAAATTAATGGTACAATCTTATTATGATTGTTCTAAAAGAAGAAGATACTCGTAAAGTTGCAAACAAATTTGCCAAATCAATCTCGAAAGACTGCATAATCTGCCTTAATGGCGATCTTGGTGCTGGTAAAACAACTTTTTCAAGATATCTAATTCAGACAATTATAAAAGATAAAAAAGTTTCTGGAGAGATTCCAAGCCCTACCTTTTCATTATTACAGACCTATAAAAACAATAATTTTATTATTAACCATTATGATTTTTATAGACTTGAAAATAGTGATGATCTAATTGAACTTGATTATGGTAATTCAATTACTAAAGGTATTTGTATTATAGAGTGGGCAAATAAGTTTCCTGAAGCTTTACCAGTTAATCGAATAGAAATTAATATTGACTTAATAAGTAAAAACAAAAGATCAATAAACTTTATTTTTTTTGGAAACACAGACAAGAAAGAATTTAAGTGGTGCCAAGAATAAATCAAATAGAAGACTTCCTAAAAAGTAATCGGATTGAAATTAAAAATTTAATACCTATTAAAAATGATGCGTCGTTTAGAAAATATTTTAGAATAGATAAAAAAATATTAATGGATGCCGACCCAACTTTGGGAGAAGATGTTAGCTCCTTTATAAATATTAATCATCTATTGAATGAGTTTCAATTAAATGTCCCAGAAATATATTCTATTGATAAAGAAAATGGTTTTTTATTATTAGAAGATTTGGGTGAAGATATATTTTCAAAAATATTAGATAATAAAAATGAGGAAAAACTTTATAAACAAGCAATTGAAATCTTAGCGGAAATACATAAAAAAGATTTAAATGAATTCAATTATTGTATATTACCAAAAAAGTATTCAATTGAAAAATTATTACAAGAGAGTCAGCTTTTTATAGATTGGTATTTAAAAAAATTTTTAAAGTTAGATATTTCCAAATCTGAAATTAAAGATTTTTCAGATATAATTAGTAAAATTTTCGCTTCATTAGACCCTAAACTAGAAAAATTAGTTCTTAGAGATTATCATGTTGATAATCTAATTTTGCAAAGTTCGAAAGTAGGTTTAAAACAGGTTGGTATTCTCGATTTCCAAGATGCAGCAATTGGACAATCTAGTTATGATTTAGTTTCAATTATAGAAGATGTAAGAAGACCAATTACTGAAGATTTAAAGACTAGCTTAATTGATTATTTTATTGATCTAACTGGATATGATTACAATAATTTAAAAAATGAGCTAGCTTTTTACTCAGTACAAAGAAATCTAAAAATTCTAGGAATTTTTTGTAGATTAAGCATAAGAGATAACAAGCCTAATTATATGTCATACAATAATAATGCATGGAAATTTATTGAATCTAATCTAAATAATTCTATTATGAAAGACCTTCAAAAATGGATTAAAAAAATCCTACCACATGAAAAACAATAAAATAGACACAGCATTAATATTGGCAGCAGGTTTTGGTAAGCGGATGCTTCCATTAACAAGCAATACCCCCAAACCACTAATTAAAATTAAGAATAAACCGCTTTTACAATATTGTATTGATAACCTAGAAAAATCAGGCATTAAAAATATCCTTATTAATGTTCATTATGAGTCAGAACAGATAACAAGTTACATTAAACAATTAAACCGAAATTTTTTGATTTCTGATGAAACAAAAAAACTATTAGATACTGGGGGAGCTATAAAAAAAGCCTTCAGACTTATAAAAGTTAAAAATATGTTAGTTATGAATAGTGACGTTATGTGGAATAGCCACTCGGTAAAATCTATCCAATCTTTAGTAGATAATTTTGATTTTAAAAAAATGGATTCTTTGCTACTTACTACAAAAATAGAAAATACCTCTGGTTATTCTGGGGCTGGTGATTTTATAAAAAATAAAAACAATCAATTACAAAGGTTTAGTAAAAATACACTGAATAAGCCATTAGTATTTTGTGGCCTTCAAATTGTTAATAGGAGACAATTTGATGGGTATCGTGGTAATGTATTCTCAACAAATAAAATTTGGGATCAAAATATTAAACAAAAAAAACTATATACTTTTGTTACGAATAAAAAATTTAATCATGTAGGCACAAAAGAATCTGTTATAAAATTAAACAAATGAATCATCTTAAGAAAATTTTATGTATAATTATTTTTATACTTCCGATTACTACATATGCTGAGATAAATTTAGCTAACTTTGTTATTCGTAATCATGAGGTAAATCAGTTGCCAACTGTTGGCAACAGTAATGCTGAATACACGATTGTAGAATTTTTTGATTATCGTTGTGGTTATTGTGCAAAGCAAGCAGTAGATTATACAAATATATTGAAAACTAGAGACGACATAAAAATAGTTTATTTAGAATTTCCTATTTTTGGAGGTATCTCTGATACTGCAGCAAATATTGCTTTAAAAGTATGGAATGATAATCCAGACTTATATTTTCCTATCCACAATGGATTCATGACTCTTGGCTCTTCAATGAATAAAGCAAATATAATTACGTTGTTAGATGAAAATGGACTTAAAGGTAAAAAGCTATATAATTTTGCCGAGACTCAGCCATTCGATAAGATAATCCAAATGAATAAAAAACTAGCTAAAGAGCTTGGTTTAAGAGGAACACCAGCATCTATAATTAATAACACAATGATTCCCGGTTATGTTAAAGAGGAAAAAGTTATTGGGTTGATTGATGAGATAAACGCCCCAAGTTAGGCCAATTCTCATCCCTTGAAAAAGTAGTAAATAATTATTATCTTTATAGTATGGACAAAGCAAAATTTGAAATAGGCCAGATAGTCAAACATAGATATTTTGACTTTAGAGGAGTTATTTTTGATGTGGATCCGGAATTTGATAATACGGAAGAATGGTATCAATCTATTCCAGTTCAAGTTCGACCAAAGAAAGATCAGCCATTTTATCATTTATTGGCCGAGTCGCCTAGTCAGCCTTCTTATATTGCTTATGTTTCACAACAGAATTTACTTAAAGAAGAAATTCCAGAACCTGTAGTTCATCCATTGGTAGAAGAAATATTTACCGGAATAGAGGATGGAAAATATATCTCAAGAGCTAAAAGTAATTAAATATAGTGAAAAATCTAGTTAAACCTTTTATTGATTACGGCCCAATACTTGTTTTTTTTATTTTCTTTTTCAAAACAGGTGAAATCCAAGGTGCAATTATTCCCTTGATGGTAGCTAGTGTTTTAGCAATGGGACTTTCATATATTTCAGAACGAAAAATTCCACCCATGCTTCTTTTTAGCTCAATTTTAATTTTAATATTTGGATTTTTAACAATATATTTTGATAACCCAATCTTTATTAAATTTAAAGTAACTTTAGTAAACTTAATTTTTGCTTCAATATTGTTGATAGGTCTTTATTTTAAAAAGCCCTTAATAAAAAACCTTATGAGTTCATCTTTAAATTTAAATGAACCGGCTTGGCATAAATTAACTTTTAGATGGGCTATGTATTTTATATTTTTAGCTACCTGTAATGAATTTGTTTATAGGAATTTTTCAGATACAGTTTGGGTAAACTTTAAATTATTTGGAATCATGGGGTTATCAATATTATTTATTCTGTCTCAAGTTATGTTTATTCAAAAAAACATCCAGGAATAAATAATTTAAAAAGGTTGATCACCTACGATTGCAATCCTATCCATTATACGCTCATGACCTAGTCCTCGACCCGGATAAAAATCAGCAATTGCATAGTGCTGAGTGCATCTATTGTCTAGAATTGCGACTGCATTTTCAGTCCATTTGAAACGACATGACAAATCAAGTTTTTCTTGATGTTTAAATATTTTTTCAAGTAAAGCATCACTTTCTTTTTTTGGAAGACCAATAATTTTTTTTGTATATGTAGGGTTTACATATAATATTTTGTTTCCAGTTTCAGGATGTATTCTCACAATTGGGTGTTCATTAGAATATTTTTCACCAATATTTCCATTACTTTCCATTTGAGAATAATCTTCAACAAAAAATTTTGATCCATTAGAAGTATGTAATGCATTTTTATTTTCAACTATATCTTTAATATCTTGATCTAAAGTTTCCCAAGCAAGCTCCATATTTGAAAACACAGTATCTCCACCAACAGGTGGAATTTTAATTGATCTTAGAATAATAGTTTTACATGGTGTTACATCATAACTCACATCACTATGCCAGCCTTCACCCCATTGGTTTTTTTCATTTGCTGCTTTTACGATCCTAGTTATTTGAGGAAAATCATCCAAGCCTTTAACATAGGCATGTTCTTCTACTGGGCCAAATAAGGATCCAAGTGACATTAATTCTTCAGAGCTAATATTTTGATCTCTAAAAAAAATTACTTTATGCTCTAAAAGTAAAGTATTTAATTTTTCAAAATTATCTTGTGTAATTGTATTAAGATTAAAACCAGAAACTTCTGCTCCGAGGGCACCAGATAAAATATTTATTTCCATATTTAAAACTTAAATATTTAGATGAATTTGTCATCTTTTATTATTGAAAAAATTAACACCTTTAAAAAATTAGGTATCTTCGGTGTCTCTAAACTGATCAATAATTTTATATGAAACAAAACCTAATACTATTAAGCCTCCAAACATTTCAGTATTACCTGGTATTTCTCCTACACCTAACCAAGCCCAAATAGGAGCCAGAATAGGTTCCATTAGTAAAAACAAAGCAGCTCGATGAGGGGGTATATATCGTGAACCAATAGTTATTAACATAAAGCCTATGCCAACTTGGAATGCTCCCATGAAGAGACATAATATTAGGTCATGAGTTGAAATATCAAAACTAGCCATAAATATGAAACCAATTAATGAAGAAAATACACCGCCTAAAAAAGTTGCTGGCATAAAATCAATATGTGAGTTGTAATTTAAGATTGTTAATTGAAAAGCAAAACCAATAGGAACACCAAGTATTATAAAATTGCCTATATAATTATTAGAGTCCATGCCGCCTGAAAACATTATTGATATACCAATCATTGAACCTGCAATAGCAATAAAAGTTTTTCTACCTATTTTACGTTTTAAGAAAAAATAAGAACAAATTGCCGCAAACAACGGCCCAGTACTCATTATGAATACAGCATTTGATACTGTAGTTGTGCTCATGCCCCACACAAAGCATGTGTTACTAAAACCAAGTATGATTGCTATTAAAATACCATTATAGCCAATATTACGAAATGCTTCTGGCGTTTTTTTCTTATATTTAATAAAAACGTATAAAAGTATAGCTAAGCTAAATGTGATAGATCTATACCCAGTTATCTGCCATGCACTGGAAGACTCCATAAATCGTATAATTACTCCACCAAAGCTTAGAAATACTCCTGCAAATATTAATGCAAGAGCGCCGAGTGTTTCATTATTATATTTCATTTAAATTACAATTATTGTAGCTTTAAGATCTATTAAAACCTGGCTCTAGTAAATACATTTAATAATTTGGAAAGATATATCGTGCATAAAATATTACTGATTATAATACTTATGTTTTCGGCTGTTTCCTGTAGTGAGCAGCAGGCATCAAGTGATAAAGAAAGAGGTTTAAGCACTGATCATGCTAAGGAATTTCAAAAACAAATTATAAAAATTGAAGATAATATATATGTTGCAATAGGGTATGCTTTAGCCAATGTTATAATGATAGTTGGTGATTCAGAGAATATAATAGTTGATACTACCGGTAGCGAAGAAGCGGCACAGATTGTAAAAAAAGAACTTAATAAAATTTCAACAAATCCAATTAATAATATTATTTATACTCATAATCATCCTGACCACATTGGTGGAGCTACAATCTTTGCGAGCAGTTTAGATGCAAATATTTATGGCCAAGAAAACATACTTTATAATATTGATAATATTTCAACGATAATTCGGCCAATAATATATGAACGATCCGCACGTCAATTTGGAATTCCACTAGATAAAGAGGATATTGTTCATCAAGGTATAGGAGGTTTTTTAGAAATAAATGCCGATACTACTAGTGGTTTACTTCGTCCAAACGTTACTTTTGATAAGAGTCTAAATCTTAATATCAATAATATCCAAATAGAGTTAGGCCATGTTCCTGGAGAAACGGACGATCACCTATATGTGTATCTTCCTGAAAAAGAAGCTGTAATGGTAGGAGATAATTTTTATAGATCTTTTGCTAACCTGTATGCAATAAGAGGTACCAAGTATAGAAATCCAATGGAGTGGGTTTATAGTTTAGATAAAATTAGATCATTAAATGCAAAGTATTTAGTGCCAAGCCATAGTCGACCTGTAGTTGGTAAAGAAAATGTATATAATGCTCTTACAGATTATAGAGATGCCATACAATTTGTTCACGATCAAACTGTCAGATACATAAATAAAGGTCTTTTACCAGATGAGATAGCAGCACAGATTGAATTGCCATCTCATCTACGATCTTCACCTTACTTACAAGAATTTTATGGTTCTATTAGTTCTTATGTCAGGTCGATTTTTGTTGGCTATATTGGTTGGTTTAATGGGAATATTACTACATTGCACCCAATGAGTGCCGAAGATAAAGCAGCTAAAATGATTGAATTGGCAAGTAAGCAAACAGATTTACATGAAGCCGCACAACTTGCGTTAGACAATGGTGAGTATCAGTGGGCTATGGAGTTAACAGATTCACTCATCGCGTTAAATAATGAAGATCAAAAAGCCAAAGATATAAAAGCTTATGCTGCAGATAAGTTTGCTTTAACACAAACAGCTTCGAATGATTATTATTTTTATAAAACTGTTGCAGGTGAACTTAGAGGTGACTACGAAGTATATTTTAGAGATGTCAAAGCAACACCTAAGCAGCTTCAAGCTATTCCTATGAAGTCAATTATAAAATCATTACCAGTAAATCTTAACGCAAAAAAGACAATAGATATTAATAAAAAAGTGATGTTTAAATTTACTGATATTGATGATGTTTTTGTTCTAAATATTCGTCGTGGTGTTGTTGAGCTGGGTTACAGTCAGATTAGTGATGCAGACTTAATAGTTAAGACAAGCCAGCATGAATTAAAAGAAATATTAGCAGGATTAAAAAATATAGCACAAATTTCTCTGGCACTTACAGACGGCTCAATAGAAATTGAAGGTGGACGACTCAATTTTTTGAAAACTTTAAGTTATTTTACAGACTAAACATATGGGACAAAGATCATTTTTAATATTAGGAACGCTTGGCTTAATCCCATTTGTGGTTATCTTTGCTGCATACTTTATTTCACCACCCGAAGAAAAAGTTTATGAATTTCTAATTTATCTATTTATTGCTTATGCTGCAATAATTGCCTCATTTCTTGGCGGTATACAATGGGGTATGATTATTTCTAGAGCTGATTTACTATTTAATATCGGATTTCCACTTACAATGTCAGTTGTCCCAGCTCTTCTTGCATGGAGTGCATTGCTAGTACTTCACTCATTAACTTTCTCTCTTACACTAATTATTGCTTCTTTTGTATTTGCAACTATAACTGATTTTTATCTTTATAATAAAAAAGCAACTCCGTATTGGTTTTTAAATATGCGGGTTCCCTTATCAGTATTAGTAGTTGTCTTAACTTTTATTCTTTTGATACAGTAAAATAACTAAAAATAAAGTCGCTGTAGAAACCAATAAAAACCAAGGCCAGAAACTAAAATCATTGAAGTTTTTACTAGATACTCATACTTTTCCGATTTTAAAATTTTATATAAGAACGATGTAAGCCCTATCAATATAAATAAAAATACAATTTGTCCTATTTCAACGCCTACATTAAATCCAAATAAAGCACTTAAAATATTAGATTGATTAAAATTAGAATTAAATAAAAATGCACCAAAGCCAAAGCCATGAATTAATCCAAATAAGCTAGTAACTATTATTCTAAAGACTCCACTATTTTCAATTGTTCTTATTATTCCAAAATAGCCAAAAGTCACCAGTATTAATGCAGCAATTGTTATCATTGAAATAGGTATTTCTAAAAATAATGAGCTT
>CAJJBM010000005.1 GCA_905182445.1 Pelagibacteraceae bacterium AG-422-B15
GTTGAAAGTGATCTTAAAAAAACTTCTAGTTTTTCATTATCTTTAATAAATTCATTCAACTCTGCTTTAGAAAGATTTGGATATTTATTTTTTAATTGATTTGTTACAAATTCTAATGAGCCTGCCCTTGGTTTATTAATGGCCTGATCTAATGTTTCGCCATTTAAATAACCACTTTGTGATATGGCCTTATGAAATAAATTCTCACTCTGCGGTGCTACCATTAGCGACATAACATTTCTAGCGCCAGCGGACTCACCAAAAATGGTAATATTATTTTTGTCTCCTCCAAAATTTTCAATATTTTGATTCACCCATTCAAGTGCCTTAATTAAGTCTAATGTTCCAAAATTATGTGTTTGATCAAGTTTATTTTCAGAGTTTTGATTAAAGTTATTTAAAGCAAGCCAGCCAAAAGGACCTAATCGATAATTAACACTAACTAGAATTACATTATGCTTATTTAGAAATTCATTTGGAGTTGTCATTCCACTTGCAGAATAACCCCAAGTATTACCTCCTCCGTGTATCCAAAACATAACAGGCAGTTTTTCTTTTTCCAAATCTATATTACTCGGACGATAAACATTTAAATACAAACAGTCTTCACTACCTATTATTTTACCCGGCTCAAGGTCATCAATAATCTTATCGTATGAATTTGAAACTTGTGTACATCTATTTGGTAGATCAATTGCACTATAATTATTTTTAAAGCCATCAAAAGTTCTTGGTGCCTTCCATCTTAAATCATCAATAGGTGGTTCAGCGTAAGGTAGACCCAGCCAAGCAAAAACATTTCTATTGCTTCCCTCATAAATAGTAGTTCCAGTAATTTCATAATTATGAATCATTACTTTAGATTCATTATTAAAAGCATGGGAAGCGTTTGAAAAAAGAACAATTAAAACTAATAAATATAATTTATGAAACATAGTGGTATTTTATATACTTTTATTTAAAATATTAACTAAGAAAGTTCAAATTTAATTAATTTTTTTATAGTAATTGGTATTAGATCAATAATATCTTCAGCTATCATTCCCGCACCTAATATTTCTCCAATTTGAGAATGAAGCCAAACTCCAGCGCATGCAGCATCAAAAGCTGCCATTTTATTTTTTCCAACTAAGCTTACAATAATACCAGCTAGTACATCGCCAGAGCCGGCTGTCGCCAAGTATGCGGCTGAAGATTTATTTATAACTACATCTCCTCTTGGTGAGGCAATAATTGTATCCGCACCCTTTAAGACAACTATTGTATTCGATATTTTTGCGGCCTCTGAAGTTTTCAGAACTCTATCTTCAATATCATTGATTTTATTTCCAAAAATTTTTTTAAATTCTCCTTCATGAGGTGTTAAAATCGTATGAGGATAACAATCTATAAACAACTCTTCTGGATTATTGGCAAAAACTGTTAAAGCATCCGCATCTAATACTACGTAATCTATGAAGGCTAACGCCATCAAAACTCTTGCCTTAGTTTCATCGCCGATCCCATTTCCAGGTCCAATTAAAGCTGAGGTAATTTTTTTATCTTTTAAAATATTTTGAAATTCTTGCTTATTATTAGCAACATCAATTAGTTCAACAGAAATTTGAGGCTCAAGAATATCCACGGTACTTTGGTCACAAACAATTTTAACCGCACCCGCTCCTACTC
Organism: Pelagibacteraceae bacterium AG-422-B15; assembly: GCA_905182445.1. Classification (GTDB taxonomy): domain Bacteria; phylum Pseudomonadota; class Alphaproteobacteria; order Pelagibacterales; family AG-422-B15; genus CACCCN01. The sequence goes on from CAJJBM010000005.1 coordinate 1,669, forward strand.
TCATTGCAGATCGAGCTGCTAATCTTGCAGCTCCAGTTTTAGATTTTAGACCGCAGTTAATCAAAACCATTCCTCTAGAATATTTATGATCAGTCTTAGAAGGTATAGGGAAACTTGAAATCCATAATTCTGGTTTATTTATTCTAATTGTCATATTTAAATTTAATTATTAGCTTTAGACTACATACCATTGTTTTTAATAGATAATATTAATTTTATAAATAGATTTAATATAAAGATGTCATATTGGCATGTATTCACATTAGTTTCTAGTTCATACTTATGTAAATTTGCATTTGGGTATTACTTTTTTTCAGACTAAGTTAACCAACAGTGTAAATAATCTAGCTATAATATGAAAAAAATAGAGGCAATAATCAAACCCTTTAAGATCGACGATGTTAAGGAGGCCTTAGAAGAAGTTGGCGTTAGAGGCATGACTGTTGTTGAGGCGGTTGGTTATGGAAGACAGAAAGGAAAGGAAGAAATTTTTCGTGGATCAGAACACTTGAATGATTTTATTCCTAAAATGAAGCTTGAATTAGTGGTTGATGATGAGATGCTTTGGCCTGCAATTGAAGCGATAAAGAAATCTGCTAATACTAATAGGATTGGCGATGGAAAAATATTTGTTACTAATATTGAAACGGTAATTCGAATAAGAACTGGAGAAACTGGATTAGATGCACTATAAAATTAAAAAAATAAGAGAGGAAATAAATAAATGACTACTGCTAAAGAAGCATTAAAAATAATTGAAGAAGCTGGAGCTAAATATTTAGATTTAAGATTCACTGATGTTAAAGGTAAAATGCAACATTTAACAATGGATGGAACTTATGTAGATGAGGATTTATTGAATGATGGAACTTTTTTTGATGGTTCGTCTATTGCTGGATGGAAAGCAATAAATGAATCTGATATGGTTTTAAAACCTGACTTATCTACTTTAGTTATGGACCCATTCACTGCTCAACCTACGATGATAGTTTTTTGTGATATTCTTGATGCGGTAACAAAAGAGCCTTACGAACGTGATCCTAGAGGTACTGCTAAAAAAGCAGAGGAATATGTCAAGTCAAGTGGCATAGGCGATACTATATTTATTGGTCCCGAACCAGAATTTTTTGTTTTTGATGATGTTAGATTTACTGTAGAGATGAATAAGTCCAGCTTTGAAATAGATAGTTCTGAAGGTCCTTACAATAGTGATACTAAATATGAAAGTGGAAACTTAGGACATAGACCTGGAATAAAAGGTGGTTATTTTCCTGTACCACCAGTTGATAGCGCACAAGATATAAGAACAGAATTTTTAGAAGAACTAAAAAATCTTGGGCTAAAAATGGAAAAACATCACCATGAAGTAGCTCCGAGTCAGCATGAACTAGGAATGTTATTTGATACTCTTTTAAAACAAGGTGATGGAGTTCAACTATATAAATATGGAGTTCATATGGTTGCGAACTCATTTGGTAAAACTGCAACATTTATGCCTAAGCCAATAAAGGGTGACAATGGTTCTGGTCTTCATGTTCATCAGTCAATTTGGAAAGATGGTAAGCCTTTGTTTGCAGGTGATGGTTATGCCGGTCTATCTGACCTTGCTCTATACTATATTGGTGGCATCATTAAACATGGTAAGGCACTTAATGCTTTCACTAATGCCAGTACAAATAGTTACAAACGACTTATTCCTGGATTTGAAGCACCGGTGATTCTTGTTTACTCTGCTAGAAATAGATCTGCAGCCTGCAGAATTCCTGTCTCTGATAGTCCTAAGGGTAAAAGAGTTGAAGTAAGGTTTCCTGATCCAACCGCAAATCCTTATTTAGCATTTGCTGCAATGGTTATGGCTGGTATGGATGGAATAAAAAATAAAATTCATCCTGGTGAAGCTACGGACGGTGATTTGTATGAGTTACCAGAAGCTGAAGTTGCAAAGCTTCCAACCGTGTGCGGGTCTTTAAGAGAAGCATTGGAATCACTTGATAGCGATAGAGCTTTTTTAACTGAGGCCGGTGTATTTACTGATGATCAAATTGATGGATACATTGAATTAAAAATGCAAGAAGTTTACGATCTCGAGCACTCACCTCACCCGATTGAGTTTAAAAACTATTTTAGTGTGTAATAGTATATTTAACCCCTTTTTTTCTATTAAAAAAGGGGGGTTATATTTAATTCCTGATAATATAAAGTAGATAATATGGAACTTACCACTGAACATGAAGAGCTAAAGAGATCTGCAATTAAATTTGTAGATGCAGAAATCAATCCTTTTGTAGACCAGTGGGAACAAGATGAAATTTTTCCAGCACATGAAGTTTTTAAGAAACTTGGGGACCAAGGTCTTCTTGGTATAACTAAGCCTGAGAAATATGGTGGAGCTGGTCTTGATTATTCCTACGGCGCAGTTTTAAACGAAGCGTTAGCTACTATAAATTGTGGTGGTGTCCCAATGGCAATCGGGGTTCAAACAGATATGTCAACTCCTGCGCTTGCAAGATTTGGTTCTGAACATGTCTGCAATGAGTTTTTAAAACCCTCTATTGCTGGTGACTTTGTATCTTGTATTGGAGTTTCAGAACCACATGCTGGCTCTGATGTTGCGGCAATTAAAACTACTGCCGTTAAAGATGGTGATGATTATGTTATAAATGGCTCAAAAATGTGGATCACAAATGGTACTCAAGCAGACTGGATGTGTATGCTGGCTAATACTGATAGTTCCGGAGCAAGCAAACACTTAAATAAGTCTTTGATTTGTGTTCCTTTGAAGGAAAATGGTAAAAGAGCAAAAGGGGTTACTATAAATAGAAAATTAAAAAAATTAGGTATGCATTCGTCTGATACTGCGGAAATATTTTTTGACGATGTGAGGGTTCCTGCTAGAAATCTTATTGGTGAAGAGGGTCAAGGTTTTGTTTATCAAATGATGCAATTTCAAGAAGAGAGGCTTTATGCTGCCATTGGAAATTATGCTGGTTGTGAGTTAGCGATTGAAGAAACAATTGAATATACAAGACAGAGAAAAACTTTTGGCAAACCGATTCTAGATAATCAAATAGTTCACTTTAGATTGTCTGAATTAATGACTGAAGTTGAAGCACTAAAAGCCTTAACTTGGAAGGGTATTGAAATTCATATTAATGGTGGTGATTGTACAAAACTAGCATCAATGTCAAAATTAAAATCAACTAGATTGGCAAGAGAAGTTAATGACTCGTGTTTACAGTACTGGGGAGGTATGGGTTATATGGATGAAACTTCAATTTCTAGACGCTTCAGAGATGGTAGATTAGGATCTATTGGTGGTGGAGCTGATGAAATAATGCTCGGTATTATTTCAAAGTACCTTGATATTCTTCCTGGCAAAAACTAATTTACATTCTTGCGACGCCAAAAGTACTTGGTCTTAATTCTCTATTATTTGAGTCCGATACTATATTTAAACATTCAGAAAGTACTTTTCTTGTATCACGAGGGTCAATAATTCCATCGTCCCACAATCTTGCGGTAGCAAATAAAGCTTCGCCTTCCTCAATATATGTATCAATAATTTTTTGTTCTATAGCATTAATCATTTCCATATTTGGCTCTTCCCCTTTTCTCTTGGCAGACTCAACAGCTACCTGAGACATAGTTTTTCCAGCTTGTTCACCACCCATAACGCTAAGCTTGTTGTTTGGCCAAGAGAACATAAATCTAGGATCAAAAGATCTTCCTGCCATACCATATTCACCAGCACCAAATGAAGCACCAATGCGCAAGGTAATTTTGGGAACTCTACAATTAGTAACCGCTTGAATCATTTTTGATCCATGTTTTATAATGCCCTTACTTTCTTCTCTGGTACCAACCATATAGCCTGTAGTATTCTGCAAAAATATAAGAGGGATATTTAATTTATCGCATAACTGAATAAATTGAGCAGCTTTAACTGCACCGTCGGCAAAGATTGGTCCATTGTTTCCTATTATACCAACTTTGTAACCATGAATAGCAGCTGTACCTGTAACAGTTTGTTTCCCAAATTCTGGTTTAAAATCCAGATATTCAGAGCCATCTACTATTCGTGCAATGACTTCTCTAGTATCATAGCTTTTTCTGTAATCAGTTGGCACAACACCAATAAGTTCTTCTGGTGAGTAGATAGGTTCTTTGTAATCATATTTTTGGGTTGATATAAAATTATCATTCCAGCCAAGATTTTTTATCACATCACGACATATTTTAATTGCATCATTATCGTCTTTAGCCATATGTTCTGCTAAACCTGATATAGTATAATGCATATCAGCCCCACCAAGCTCTTCATCAGTTGCTATTTCTCCTAACGCAGCTTTAAGCAACGGTGGTCCAGCTAAAAATATTTTAGATTTGTTTTTAACAACAATTACTTGATCTGATAAGCCAGGCAAATAAGCGCCTCCCGCAGTAGAAGATCCATGTACTATAGACACAGTTGGAATACCTATCGCAGACATTTTAGCTAGGTTAGCAAAGCTTCTACCGCCTCGAATAAAGACCTCTGACTGTTTAAGTAAATTTGCACCAGCACTTTCAACCAAATTAATCATTGGTAATTTATTCTCTTTAACAATATCTGCACATCTAAGGCTTTTTTCAACTCCCATCTGAGTCATTGAGCCTCCTTTGATACCTGAGTCAGATGCAGTAATCATGCACCTAACGCCCTCAATAATACCAATACCACTTATGGAATTACCACCCATAATATTCTTATCACCATCATCATCTCCTATTTTATAGCCAGCCAAAGTAGAGATTGGTAAATAATAACTACCAGGATCTAAAAGTCTTTTTACACGCTCTCTAGGAAGCAATTGATTTCTTTTATCAAATTTAGGTTTTGCGCGAGAAGAATTATCTGAAACTTTTTTTTCCAATAATCTAAATTCATCAATTAAGCTAATGTGATCTTCGGCGTTTTTTTTGAACGCTTCAGTGTTAATCATTATTTTTGATTCAATTACTGGCATAAAAATACTCTTATTCGATTAGAGTATTTTAATAATACACAATGTAAAGAATCTAAAGTATAAAATAAAATATTAAGTATATGCCAAAAAAAGATATTAAAAAAAAGCCTCTTAAAGGGAAATCCGGCAATAAAAAATCTTCTCCTGTATCAAAGTCAAATTATACAGCGAAAGATATTGAGGTATTAGAGGGACTGGAACCAGTAAGAAAGCGTCCAGGAATGTATATTGGTGGAACTGATATTGCTGCCCTGCACCACCTAGTTAGTGAAGTTCTAGATAATTCAATGGACGAAGTAGTAGCTGGACATGCAGACAAAGTTGAAATTAAATTAATTAATTCAAATACAATTGAAATATCTGATAATGGCAGAGGAATACCTGTCGACAAGCATCCTAAATTTAAAATATCTGCAGCAGAAGTAATTATGACAACCTTGCATTCAGGAGGTAAATTTAGCGAAGGAAGCTATAAAACATCTGGCGGTTTACATGGCGTAGGTGTATCGGTTGTGAACGCTCTTTCGATTAATCTTACGCTCGAAATTGCAAGAGATAAAAAGTTTTATATACAAACATACTCACAAGGCGCACCAAATTCAAAGTTGAAAGCAGTTTTAAAAAACTCGATCAAAAAAGGTACTAAAATAACTTTTACTCCTGATCCTGAAATTTTTAATGACAGCACTGATTTTGACTCTTCAATAATTTATAATATGGCTAAAGCTAAAGCTTACTTAATTCCAAATGTAGAAATAAATTGGAGCTGTCCAAAATCACTAGCTGGGAAAAATATTCCAATTACTGAAAAACTTCACTATTCGAATGGAATTCGTGATTACCTAGAAACTATTACTCAAAAAAATGATTCAGTTATTGAAGATAGTTTTTATATTAATGAAAAACTTGGCGGTGATGAAAGTCTTGAAGCTATTATTAATTGGTATGAGTTTTTTGAACCAGTTGCTAATTCATATTGTAATACAATTCTTACCCCACAAGGGGGTACACATGAAAATGGTTATAAACAAGGAATTTTCAAAGCCTTTAAAGATTATTCAAAAATAAAATATGAAAAAAAATCTAATCAAATTAACCAAGATGACTTGTTTGGCTCTTCAGCATCTATACTTTCTATTTTTATTGAAAATCCAGAGTTTCAAGGACAAACAAAAGAGAGGCTTTCTAGTGTTGAGCCTGGTAAAAATATAGAGACAAAAGTTAGACAACTATTTGAAGCCTGGCTGGCAAAAAGACGTCAAACCGCAGAAATTTTATTTAACTATGCATATAATAGATCTCAAATAAGACTTCAAAATAAATCAAATCAAAATATTGAAAAGCAAATTAAAAGAAGGCGAGTTATGCTGCCTGGAAAATTAGCTGACTGTTCACGAGATGGTAATAATGGTACTGAGCTTTTCTTAGTTGAAGGAGATTCCGCGGGAGGGTCCGCAAAGCAAGCTCGTAACAGAGTAACTCAAGCCATACTTCCTCTTAGAGGAAAAATTTTAAATGTCATAAGTGCTACAAAAGATAAAATTAATGCAAACCAAGAAATAATTGACTTAATTCAAGCCCTTGGATGTAAACGTGGAGATAAATATACCTCTAAAGAACTTAGATATGAAAAAATTATAATTATGACTGACGCGGATGTTGATGGTGCCCATATATCCACCTTAATTATGTCCTTTTTTTATAGCGAATACCCCAAGCTAATTGAAGACGGACATCTATATCTAGCTGTTCCACCACTCTACAAATTATCTAAAGGTCCTAAAGTTTTTTATGCAACCGACGATAAAGATAAAGATAAGTTAATTATAAGTGAATTTAAAAACTCACAGAATGTTGATATTAGTAGATTTAAAGGGTTAGGTGAAATGATGCCAGCTCAGCTTAAAGAAACTACTATGTCTCCCGAACATAGAGTCTTGTTAAAAGTTGAAATTAATAAAAATGATAAGAAAAAAACTGAAAAATGTGTAGATGCTTTAATGGGCAAGAAACCAGAGTTAAGGTTTAAATTTATTCAAGAAAATTCTAAAAAAGTAGCAGCAGAAACAGTTCTATAAAATTAAAACTTCATTACTATTTTATAACAGAAAACTTGAAAAAAGTTTCAGCAGAAAAATATACTCTATTTAAGCATCTTAATATTTTTTTCAGTTTTTTCAGAATAAGGAGCTGATACTAACTTCCCTGCATTTAAAACGTTCTGACCTTTTAAGACGGCTCTTTTGTGACTAAAATTTAGATAGCCATCTTTACCATGATAAGCGCCAGAACCACTGGGGCCAACACCTCCAAATGGAAGATCGTGCATAGAAAATTGAAAATTGACTTCGTTTATAACCATTTGACCACTAGTTGTTTTATTCAAAAGATCGTTGATTTCATTTTTATTCTCACCGAAATAATAAAGTGCTAATGCTTTTGGACTTTTATTAATATATTTAATAGTTTCACTAAAATTTTTATATTTTTTCACAGGAAAAATAGGTCCAAATATTTCATTTTGCATAACTTCCATATCGTCTGTTACATTTAAAATTATTGTAGGTGGAATTTTATGATGTTCTTGTTGATCAAAGTCTTCATGAGCAGGATTAATTTGGATTATCTCAGCCCCTTTTTCTTTTGCATCCTTAATGTAAGAATTAAGTCTTTCATAATGATTTAGATGAATTATCGAAGTATAATCTGGATTATTTTTAATTGTTGGGTACATTTCTGCTACTGATACTCTAACACTTTCAACAAAGTCTTGTTCTTTATCCTCTGGTACAAATATATAATCAGGTGCTATACAAATTTGTCCTGCATTAAATAGTTTTCCCATAATTATCTTATCAACGCTCTTTTTCATTTTAGCTTCTGAACTAATAACTACTGGGGATTTTCCTCCAAGTTCTAAAGTTAAGGGAACAAGGTTAGTTGCAGCCTCAGAGGCAATTTTTTTTGCAACTGAAGTGGAACCTGTGAATAAAAGATGATCAAACGCAAGGCCTGAAAAAATTTGTGATGTCTTTGGGCCACCATTAACAACTCTAACCTCATCAGATTTAAAATATTTGTTAATAAGTTTCTCTGTTAGTTCAGAAGTTTCTGGTACAAATTCAGATAGCTTCATCATAGCATTGTTGCCTGCAGCAAATATTTCAACAAGCGGCGCTAAACTAAGGTTTAATGGAAAATTCCATGGAGCAATAATTCCAACTACTCCATAAGGTTGAGATTGAACGTAAGCTTTACTTCCAAGTAGTCCTAATGGAAAATTAGGTTTTCTTTTTTCAGGCTTTGTCCATTTACGAATATTTTTTAATGCATGGTTGGCATTATTGATAACTGGCATAGTGTCAGATAATAAGCTCAATTGTTCATGCCGTGTTCCAAAGTCTTTTTCTAAAGCTCTATGAAAAGCATCCATGTTATCTTCAACTAAATTTTTTAGTCTATTAATGCGGTCGATTCTTTCATCTAGATTTGGATATAAACCTTCAGTGAATCTTTCTTTAAGAGTTGATAAAATTTGATTTAAGCTTTCTTTTGAAACCTCTTGATATTCTTCGCTAGCATTTACTCCACCTAAACCCATATTTTTATCCTTAATTAATTATTATCAAATATTATACCTATATTATTCTAAATAGTGTCATATTTTATTATTATTTAATCCTTTTATAATAGTTTTTTATTGTCTAAGTATTGATATATCTATAAATTTCCGATGAATAACAATAATAATTTAAACTATGCTAGCTAATATTAAAACTGACGAAAATGTCTCTATAATTACTTTAGACGATGGTAAAGCGAATGTTTTTTCGCCTACGATGATTTCAGAATTTAATTTATTGTTGGACCAAGTTCCAACAAATAAAGGCTCTCTTTTAATACACGGAAGACCTGGAATGTTTTCAGCTGGTTTTGATTTAAAGGTTATGATGTCAGGCTCAGAACCTGCGGTACAAATGGTTCAATCTGGCTTTACAATGTTAAAACGAGTATTCTCTTTCCCGCGCCCTGTAGTTGCTGCATGCTCAGGTCATGCAATTGCACTTGGTGCATTTTTGTTATGTAGTAGTGATCATCGAATTGGTGCTAAGGGTGAATATAAGGTTGGTGCTAATGAACTTAGAAATAATATGATCGTACCAACACCATTACTTGAAATTGCAAAATTTAAACTAAATAAATCTCACAAACAAAGAGCAATATTGAATGCAGAAATGTATTCAATTGAAGATGCTGTAGAACCTGGCTATTTAGATGAAGTAGTTGATGCAGATAAAGTTTTTGAAACTGCTCTAGCAAAAGCAAAGGATTTAGCTGTTTTAGCTCATCCCCAATACAATGAAACTAAAAAACTTGATCAAGCTGATGTTATTCAAAAAATAAGTGATGGAATTGATCAAATAACTGATGTTGTAGCAAGGTAAAAGAATATGAGTGAGGTAATTAAATTTGAAGTTAATAAAGATAATGTTGCTATCTTAACATTAAATGATCCAGGAAAGTTAAATGCACTTTCTTTAGATATGATTACTCAGATCCATACTAAAATCAAAGATATTAACGAAGGAAAAACTACTGCTCGTTGTTTAGTAATTACAGGAGAAGGCAAGGGATTTTGTTCTGGCGCAAACTTAGTTGATAATCCCGGTTCAACTGATTTTTCAAAACTAGATATGGGAGCTGCTTTAAATAGTCACTATCACCCAATGCTTATAGATTTAAAAAACTTAAATATACCATTCATAACTGCAGTTAATGGGCCTGCTGCCGGTGCCGGTTGCTCATTAGCTATTTTTGGTGATCTAGTTTATGCATCTAAATCATCTTATTTTTATCAGGCATTTAAATTTATTGGTTTAGTTCCAGACGCTGGCTCAACATATGTATTAACAAGAAAAATTGGAATGGCCAGAGCAATGGAATTATCAATGCTTGGTGAAAAACTTTCATCAGAAAAAGCACTTTCATGGGGATTGATTAATAATGTTTTTGATGATGCAAGTTTTATGACTGAAGTTATGCAAATTGCAGCTGAAATTGCAAGTGGTCCAACTGTTGCTTATCGTCTAATGCGAAAATTATACTGGGATAGTTTATCTAATGATTTTGAGACTCAGCTTTCCGCGGAAAGTGCGGCACAGACGATAGCAGGAAAGACTGAAGATTGTTATAATGGAGTTATATCTTTTCTTCAAAAAAAGAAGCCTGACTTCCAAGGTAAATAATTAATCTAATTTAGAGTTATATTTTTCTCTAAAATCTCTATTAAAATTACTTAAATTACCATCCTCAATTGACTTTCTAATTCCCTGCATCATTTCTTGATAAAAGTAAATATTATGCAGCGAAAGAAGCATTCCACCCAGCATCTCTTTTGCATTAAACAAATGATGAATATAACCTAACGAATATTTTTCACAAACAGGGTTATTGCTATTAGGGTCTATAGGTTGATCTGAAAGTTTATATTTAGCATTTCGTACGTTGATTGGTCCGTTAGAAGTAAATCCTTGCCCAGTTCTACCTGATCTTGTTGGCAAAACGCAATCGAACATATCTATGCCTCTCTCAACTGCTCCAATGATGTCCTCTGGTTTACCCACTCCCATTAGATAGTGGGGATTATCTTCAGGTAAAGCCGGGCATACATAATCTAAAACTTTAAACATTTCTTCTTGAGGCTCTCCTACTGCCAAACCACCTACCGCATAGCCATCAAATCCTATGTCTGTTAATTTATTTATTGAATCGATCCTCAAATCTTCAAAGATGCTACCTTGAACTATTCCAAATAAACTATTTTTATTTTCACCAAAATATGTTTTACACCTTTTTGCCCAATCCATTGATAATAGCATTGATTTTTTTGCTTCATCATAAGTAGCAGGAAAAGGAGTGCATTCGTCTAGAACCATAACAATATCTGAATTAAGATTCATTTGTATTTGAATTGAATCTTCAGGTGACATAAATATCTTTTTACCATCTATATGGGATCTAAATTCAACTCCCTTATCTGTTAATTTTCTTAACTCCGATAATGAAAATACTTGGTATCCGCCTGAGTCTGTAAGTATTGGTCTATCCCAGTTCATGAACTTATGTAGCCCTCCAAGCTCTTTTACAACTTCAGAGGTGGGTCGCAACATTAAATGGTAAGTATTGCCAAGCAGTATCTCAGATCCAGTTTTTATTAGATCGTCTGTAAAAATACCTTTAACTGTTGCCGCTGTACCGACAGGCATAAATGCAGGCGTATTAATTTCTCCATGTAGAGTATTAACGACCCCTCTTCTTGCATTACCATCTTTTGCTAAAATTTTAAATTTACTCATTTTTATATAACAAACTTACATCGCCATATGAAAAAAAACGATATCTATTCTTGATTGCTTCTTCATAAGCTAGCTTTACCTTTTCACTTCCGGCAAAAGCAGAAATAAGTAATAGTAACGATGATTTGGGGAGGTGAAAATTAGTAAGTAATACATCTACAATATTAAATTTAAAACCCGGCTTTATAAAAATATCTGTTTCTTCTTGAAACTCTTTTATCAAATCTTTACCTACAGCCGCACTTTCTAAAAGTCTTAAGGTTGTTGTTCCAACGGCAATTACCCTGCCACCATCTAATTTACAATTATTTATTATTTCAGCATCTTCTTTAGAAATGTGTCCAAACTCACTATGCATCTTATGATTTTCGATATTATCTCTAATGGGAGAAAAGGTTCCCGCCCCAACATGTAGAGTGACATTCACAATAGCACTTATTTTATTTCTTATATTTTCCAATACTTTTTCATTAAAGTGTAATCCTGCTGTTGGTGCTGCTATCGACCCTTCATTTGTTGCATAAATAGTTTGATAATCATTAATATCAGACTCATCACTATCTCTCTGTTTAAGTATATATGGAGGCAGTGGCATACTTCCATTTGTTTCAAAAAAATTTATTAAATCTTTTTCTGCAACACTAAACGACACAATGGCTTCACCAAAGTTTGTTTTTTCTTCAACTGTTACAATATTTTTATCTGCTAAAATTATTTGATCACCGTCTTTTACTTTGCGTGCAGGTTTTAAATATGCGAGCCAATAGCCGTTATCTAATTTTTTATGAGCTGTAACTTTAATCTGAGAGCCATTTAAATCTCCAACTAAATATGTTGGTAAAACTTTAGTATTATTAATAACCAATACATCTTTTTTATCTAAGTAATCCAATAGAAAATCAAATGTGGTGTGCCGAAAGTCATTATCAGCGACCAACATCTTTGATTTTTCTCTGGGATTATTTGGCCTTGTTGCAATTAATTCTGATGGCAAGTCAAAATCAAAATCATTTAAATTCATTTAATTGTTAAATGTCAGCAACGTGGCCGACGCGTTATTAAAAACTGGATCTTACTGTTTAATATGGCTTATTCAAGTATCAAAGTGCCTAGTACACTTACATGTTTTATAACGATAATTGCATTGCACTCTCAAAGTGCCTTGTTTAAGTGGTCATTCCATGAACACAACAAGTAAAAATAAAAAAACAGAGGGGTGTTTCATTAATAATTATTAATATCTTTATTTGAGGAACCCTTTTTCCAAATTTTGGATAAGAAGAAAGAAATTATAACACTGATTACAGACCAAATTAGAATTAACAAGTACCAACTAACAGTTGAAGAATAGCTAGATCCTAAAATAAATATTGACATCAAAGCAGCAGCGAGACCCATCGGAAGGAATACAATTAATGAGCCATCAGTTAACTCTAAAAGTAAAAAAATTACGGCAAATATTAACCAAACTTGATAAAAATAAATCCAATAATTAATAAAAGAGATCATATGTATATTCTTTAAACTATTTCTCTTTTTTGGGAAGATTTTCCAGAAAAGAATAAGCTGCACTAAAAACTTGTGTCATTTCAGATGGTAATATTAGTGTTTTTGAGTTACTTGATGACGCAAGTTCACCAATAGCACTAACCTGTCTCTTTGCTATTTCAAAATCAACTGCAACTTTTCCATTACCAGCTATTGCTTCTGCTAATAATTTAGTTTGCTCTGCATCAGCGTCCGCTTTTACTTTTACTGCATACGCATCAGCATCAGCAGTAAGCTTAACTGCATCAGCTTGTTTTGAAGCTTCATATAGAGCGGCATCAGCTTTTAGTTGTATCGAAACTTTTTCACCTTCCGCTGTTGCAATTGTAGCACGCTTAGTTCTTTCGGCATTTAACTGTTGTCTTTGAGCTTCTTTTGTAGCATCGTCTATAATTACATCAGTAATTTCTGTACGTGTAATTTCAATGCCCCATATTTCAGCAGCTTTACTTATATTTGTAGCTATTTCAGCATTCATTGCATCTCTACTAGATTGCAGTTCATCTAGTTCAAGTTTACCTGCCGCAGATCTAACGATTGATGAAGCGGCATTTTTTAACGCATCGTCTACATTTCTTATTCTATAAACTGAATTAGCTGCATCTGTTACCCTGTAAAACACAATTGTTTCCAGCTTAACTTCTACATTATCTCGAGTAATTACAGATATTTCTTGTTTTGCTAATTGTCTTTCTAAAATACTAACTCTGTGGGCAACACGCTCTATATACGGGACAATTATTGATAAGCCTGCATATAAAGTTTTTGAATACTTACCTAATCTTTCAATTACCAATACTTCTGATTGACGAACAATCTTAATACCAAGATAGAGTGTTAAGAGAGTTATAAAAACAATTAGAAGCGTTATAAAAGTTGTTAGCATAAAATCCTTTATTTATAATTTTATAAGTTAATGGGTTTAGGTAATAAACAAAAATATGAAAATTGATATTTGCCAACCTATAATTGCATCACTCATAAAGAAATCATATCTCAGATAAGCAAAAAAGCAATTAAACGTAATAGTGCGTATAATCCGTGGTGGATTTGTGCTACAATTGTGGCAATCGGAGATATGAGAGACACTTAAGTTGTTGATTATAATGAAGAAACGAGATTAATTTAAATATCAGCAACAACCTTAACTGAAATCATCTTATCTGGATCAGTAACTTCACCGCCTTGACCAGATCCTTTTTTTAAACCGTCAATAAGTTCCATACCTTTAACAACTTGTCCAAAGACTGTATATTGCTCATCTAAGTGTGGAGTTGGACCAAAACAGATAAAAAATTGACTATTCGCAGAGTCTGGTGCCGAAGTTCTTGCCATTGAAACTGTCCCTCTTATATGCGAGGTTTTATTAAATTCAGCTTTTAGATCAGGCTTACTTGAGCCTCCTGTTCCATTTCCAAATTGACCATCGCCAGTTTGTGCCATAAAGCCATCAATAACTCTATGAAAAGGGACGCCATCATAGAAACCCTCGCGTGCTAACTCTTTAATTCTTTCGACATGCCCTGGAGCAACATCAGGTAAAAGTTCAATATAAACATCGCCACTAGTTAATTCAATTTTAATACTGTTCTCCGGATCATTTACCATAATATGTTCTTCCTGCCCTAAAGCTGATGTGTTTAAAAAAATAAAAATAGTTAAAAATTTTAAAATAGATTTCATTAGAATCTTTCTTTTAATTTATTAGTAACATTAGTACTAGTAAATTTTGATATATCTCCACCTAGTCGGGCAATATCTTTTACAAAGTTAGATGAAATTGGTTGGTTTTGTGGCTCTGCCATTAAAAAAACTGTTTCAATATCCGGATTCATCGTTCTATTCATGCCAAGCATTTGAAATTCATACTCAAAATCGGAAACAACTCTTAAGCCTCTTACTAAAATTCTCGCATCTAACGAGCTAGCAAGATCAATAAGTAAATTGTTAAAAGAAATAACTTTGATATTTTTTATAGAGTTAAACTCATGATCAATCATTTCTTTTCTTTCATCTAATGAGAAAAGTGTTTTTTTATGGGGGCTATCTGCGACAGCAACATAAAGCTCATCCCATAAATTTGCAGCTCTATTAATTATGTCGCTATGCCCTTTATGAATGGGATCAAATGTTCCGGGATATATTGCAATTCTTTTCATATCAAAATTATATAACTAATACTTAAATTGCTCTAGTAAATTATTCGGCATCTATTTCAACTCTAGACGCAGAAACCACTTTTTCTTCATCTGATGTTTTAAATATATTGACACCTTGAGTATTTCTACCTGCAACTCTAACATCTTTAACTGGACATCTAATTAATTGACCAGATTTTGTAATCAGCATTATATCATCTGCATTTTCAATTTGAAATGAAGCTAAGACATTTCCATTTCTTGCTGAAGTAGTGATACATTTTATACCTGAGCCACCTCGATTTGTTATTCTAAATTGATACGAAGATGTTCTTTTACCAAAACCATTTTCTGTAAGGGTAAGTATAAATTGTTCGCGAGCCTGCATTTCAGAGAACATATCTTCTGTTAAATTAACTGTCTCTATATTGTTCTCATCATTGTCTATATCGTCGTCGTCATCAATATTTTCATTTTTCTTATCTCTTTGCATTTTTAAGTAAGCTTTAATTTCAGCGCTACTTGATTCAGTGTGTGATAAAATTGATACAGAAATAATCTTATCATTTGAAGAGAGTTTAATTCCTCTTACTCCCTCAGAAGTTCTACTCTTAGTGGTTCTTAATTTAGATACAGGAGTTCTTATACATTTTCCTTCTGATGTAGTTAATAGATAATCATCATCATCAGAACATACTTTGACACCAACAATAGAATTATTTGATGACAATTTCATTGCAATCTTTCCACTTGTTTGAATCCTTTTAAAATCATCCAGACTATTTTTTCTAATAGTGCCATTAGCTGTAGTAAAAATTAAATACAATTCCTTGTCTAACGATGCCTTGCTTTCAGGCAAGACCAATATACTTGAAAGTTGACTACTTTCCTTCATCTCCAATAGATTGACTATGGCCTTACCTTTGGCTGTAACTGATGACTCCGGAATTTTCCAGGTCTTAAGTTTATAGACAATTCCAGTTGAGGTAAAAAATAACATGTTATCATGAGTACTTGCCGTAAATACTTGTGTAACAAAATCTTCTTCACTGGTTTTCATTCCAGATCTACCTTTGCCACCTCTTTTTTGAGCACGATACATTTCCAAAGGAACTCTTTTAATGTAACCTGAATTAGAAACGCTTACAACCATGTCGCTTTTTTGAACAAGATCTTCCTGATCAAAATCGGTAAGTTCTATTTCAGTAATATTTGTCTTTCTTGGAGTCGCAAACTGCCCCTTAACATCAATAAGTTCATCTTCAATTACTTTTGATAAAATTTCTTTATTTGTAAGGATTTCAAGAAAACCATTAATACTCTTAGATAACTCTTTTAGTTCTGCTTCAATTTCATTTTTTCCTAAAGCTGTTAATCTTTGCAATCTAAGTTCGAGTATTGCCTTAGCCTGTTCTTCTGTTAAGTAAATTTCATCTTCATTTATGATTTGCCTTGGATCATCAACGATAGCAAGTAAATCAGCAATATCTGCATTTTTCCACTTCGTTTTTACAAGCTCTCTTTTGGCATCTGCAGGATCTTTAGATTTTTTTATAATTTCAATAACTTTATCTACATTAGCAATTGCTATACCTAAACCAATTAACAGGTGAGCTCTGTCTCTTGCTTTATTAAGATCAAATTTTGTTCTATTTGTTATAATCTCAATTCTAAATTTGATAAAACTAGAAAGGAATTCTTTAATTCCCATAAGTTTTGGTCGACCCCCAGTTAATGCTAATGCATTAACTCCGTATGAGGATTGTAAGGGTGTGTACCTGTATAGCTTATTTAGAATTACATTTGCTATTACGCCCTTCTTAAGCTCAATTACAACTCTTACTCCATCTCTATCAGACTCATCTCTAAGATCACTAATGCCTTCAATCTTCTTATCCCTTACAAGCTCAGCAATTCTCTGTATCAAAATTGATTTGTTTACCTGATATGGTATTTCAGAAAAAATAATTGCATCTCTATCAGTTTTAAATTCCTCTATAGTACTTTTTGCTTGAACTATAATTGAACCTCTTCCAGTTTTTTGTGAAACTTTAATAGTATTGGTTCCAACTATTGTTCCACCAGTTGGAAAATCTGGACCTTTAATGTGACTATATATTTCGCTATCACTAATATCTTCATTTTTTAGAAGAGCTATCGTAGCATCGATTACTTCGCCTAAATTATGAGGTAAAATATTTGTTGCCATACCTACAGCAATACCACCCGCACCGTTTACTAAAAGATTTGGATACTTTGACGGTAAAACCGTTGGTTCATGTTCTGATTCGTCATAGTTTGCTCTAAACTCAACTGTTTCTTTATCAATATCGTCTAGAAGATACTTGGCAATTTTATGCATTCGTACTTCTGTATATCTCATGGCTGCAGCTCTATCTCCATCCATAGATCCAAAGTTTCCTTGTCCATCAATGAGTGGTAGACGCATAGAAAAATCTTGAGCAAGTCGAACTAAAGCATCATAAACTGATTGGTCACCGTGAGGGTGATATTTACCAATTACATCACCGACAACCCTTGCACTTTTTCTATATTGCTTATTCCATTCATAGCCCGCTTCATACATCGCATAAAGAATCCTTCTATGGACAGGCTTAAGACCGTCTCTGACGTCAGGTAAAGCCCTACTCACAATTACGCTCATTGCATAATCTAAGTAAGAATTTTGCATCTCAGTATCTATAGAGGTAGGTATAATAGATTTATCTACAGCAGGTACATTGGCAGGAATATCGTCAATTGAATCAGTCAAAAAAATAACCTTAGAAAAGCATTAAAAACCCTGAAAAATCAACATTTTTAGGGTAAATAAAATAGTGTTAATTAAAGCTAATTATAGCAGAAAAAGAATGAATTATCGATGAAAATTAAAAGATTTAAAAAGGTATTTCGTCGTCAATATCAACATCACCACCACCTGGAAATGGATCAGAGTTTGAAATTGATGCGTCTTGAGACGGTGCAATTTGCTCGGTTGAATTGCTTCTTCCACCTATCATAGTAAGCGTTCCATTGTAATTTTGTAAAATTACTTGAGTCGTATATTTATCAACTCCATTAGGGTCAGTATATTTTTGTGTTTGAAGTTGGCCTTCAATAAATAATTGCTGGCCTTTCTTAACATAATTCTCAACAACACCCGATAAGCCCTCGTTAAATATAACTATTCTATGCCATTCAGTTTTGTCTCTCTTTTCCCCAGTAGCCTTATCTTTCCAGGAATCAGTAGTAGCCAAGCTAAGTGTAGCTATTTTCTTGCCATCTTGTGTTTGTCTAATAATTGGATCGGCACCAACGTTGCCAATTAACATTACTTTATTTAAACTTCCAGCCATTCCTAAATCTAACTATTTAATAACAATGTGTATACAAAAAAAGGAAAATAATTTATTCACAACTTGATCTTTAAGTTCAACAATTGAAGACTATTTAAATAAAAAATGAATAAATATATTTCAGTACAGGGCGCTCGCGAACATAATTTAAAAAATATTAATGTTAAAATTCCGAGAGAAAAAATAACAATAATAACTGGGTTATCAGGGTCTGGTAAATCATCTTTAGCATTTGATACTATCTATGCGGAAGGTCAGAGACGTTATGTTGAAAGTTTATCAGCTTACGCAAGACAGTTTTTGGAAATGATGCAAAAACCTGATGTCGATCTGATTGAGGGACTAAGTCCTGCAATCGCAATAGAGCAAAAAACAACTTCTAAAAACCCACGTTCAACAGTTGGAACTGTCACTGAAATTTATGACTACCTGCGTCTTTTGTACGCAAGGATTGGTATACCGTATTCACCTACAACTGGTTTGCCCATTACAAGTCAAACTGTAAGTCAAATGGTAGACAGAATTAAAGAAAAGCCAATTGGTACAAAATTTATAATCTTAGCTCCAATAGTAAGAGGGCGAAAAGGTGAATATAAAAAAGAATTAGCTGAATTACAAAGAAAAGGATTTCAAAGAGTAAAAATAGATGGCACCCAATATGACTTTGATGAATTGCCAGTACTAGATAAAAAAAAGAAACATGAAATTGATATTGTTGTAGATCGAATAGTTTTAAACAAAGAATTGGGAAATAGACTTGCTGATAGTTTAGAGACTGCTCTAAATTTATCTGATGGCCTTGCTGCAATTGAAGATCACTCAACAAATGAAAAATCACCTAGCCGTGAACTATTTTCTTCAAAATTTGCCTGCCCTGTATCAGGGTTTACAATAGATGAAATTGAACCAAGATTATTTTCATTTAATAATCCTTATGGAGCTTGTCCGGAGTGCGATGGAATTGGTACTGATTTATCTGTAGATCCAAACATGGTAATACCAAATAAAGAATTAACAATAAATAATGGTGCTATTGCCCCATGGTCTCTTACCAATTCTCCATATTTTAGACAAATATGTAACAGCTTAGCCAAGCACTATAAATTTTCACTTGATACAACCTGGTCTAAATTGCCAAAGAAAATTCAAAATATTATTTTATTTGGTTCTGAGGGCGAAGAAATTAAGTTTATTTATGATGATGGTTATCGGGTGCAAACGTCTATGAAAAGCTTTGAAGGAGTAGTAAGAAACCTAGAGCGACGTTATATAGAAACTGAAAGTGATTGGATGCGTGGAAATATTGAACGCTATCAATCGGAAGTTAAATGCGCTGATTGTGGGGGCAATAGATTAAAAAAAGAAGCGCTAGCAATTAAAATTGATGGTCAGCATATTGGTGATGTATGTAAAAAATCTATTAAACAACTTGTAGTTTGGTTTAAAACACTTGATAAAAAATTAACAAAAAAAGAAAGTACAATTGCCTATCGCATTTTAAAAGAGCTTACAGAAAGAATAAATTTCTTAAATAATGTTGGGCTTGAGTATCTAACTCTGTCAAGAAACTCTGGAACATTATCAGGAGGAGAGTCACAAAGAATTAGACTAGCATCTCAAATTGGCTCTGGTTTAACGGGAGTTCTTTATGTTCTAGATGAGCCGTCAATTGGGCTACATCAAAGAGATAACGCAAGATTGCTAGCGACATTGAAGAGATTGAAAGACTTGGGCAATACAGTAATTGTAGTTGAGCACGATGAAGAGGCTATGATGAGCGCAGACTATTTAATTGACCTTGGGCCTGCCGCCGGCATAGATGGTGGTCATGTCGTAGCCACAGGAACGCCATTAGAAGTTAAAAGAAATAAAAAGAGTCTTACGGGACAGTATTTGTCTCGAAAACAAAGTATTGCCACCCCAAAAATAAGAAGAAGTGCTTTAGATAATAAATACCTTAAAATTGTTGAAGCGTCAGGAAATAATCTAAAAAATGTATCAACTGAAATTCCACTAGGTACATTAACTTGTGTAACTGGAGTTTCTGGAAGTGGGAAATCAACACTTACAATAAATACTCTTTATAAAGCAGTAGCAAGAGAGTTGAATGGGTCTAAGTATAATCCATCAAGCTATAAAGAAATAATAGGACTTAAGCATCTTGATAAAATAATTGATATTGACCAATCTCCAATTGGTAGGACGCCGCGTTCTAACCCTGCAACTTACACAGGAGCATTTACTTTTATAAGAGACTGGTTTTCTAGCCTCCCAGAATCAAAATCTAGAGGTTATAAGCCAGGCAGATTCTCTTTTAATGTTAAGGGTGGGCGTTGTGAGGTGTGTGAAGGTGGTGGAGTAATAAAAATTGAAATGCATTTTCTTCCCGATGTTTATGTTACATGCGATGAATGTAAAGGTAAGCGTTATAATAGAGAGACATTAGAGATTAAATTTAAAGATAAAAATATATCTGATATACTCGATATGACAGTTGATGAAGGTTGTTTATTTTTTGATGCAATTCCATTATTAAAAAGCAAATTAATAACACTAAAGAATGTTGGACTTGGCTATATTAAAATTGGTCAGCAAGCCACTACATTATCAGGTGGTGAAGCTCAGAGAATAAAACTTTCAAAAGAATTATCTAAAAGGGCTACTGGTAAAACTTTATATATATTGGACGAACCCACTACTGGACTTCATGTTCATGATATTAAAAAATTACTAGAAGTTTTACAGACACTAGTCTCTCAAGGTAACACTGTTGTAGTCATTGAGCATAATTTAGATGTTATAAAAACTGCCGATTGGATAATAGACCTAGGTCCCGAAGGTGGTGATGGTGGTGGAGAAATTGTTGCCACCGGAACACCAGAAAAAGTTTCAAAAGTTAAAAAAAGCTATACAGGACAATATCTTAAGACCCTACTTAACGAAAAGAAATAATTATTTTTGAGTTGATTCAACAGCACCTGAAGTTGACCAATCTCTTTTAACTTCCAGGTAATTTAAAAGTGGTGCAGCTATAAAGATGGATGAATAAGTTCCAACCAGTACTCCCCAAATCATTGCAAAAGTAAATCCTTTAATTACTGAGCCACCAAATATATATAACGATAGTAAAGCTAATAAGGTTGTTACAGAGGTCATTATTGTTCTAGATAAGGTTTCATTGATAGAAATATTAAGTAAATCTAAAATATCTTTTTTACGATGTTTTCTTAAATTTTCTCTTACTCTGTCATAAACCACAACAGTATCATTCATTGAATAACCCACTATTGTCAAAATTGCAGCTATAATTGATAGATTAAATTCTAATTGGAAAAGTGAAAATATTCCCAGTGTAAGGAGTACGTCATGAATTAGTGCAATGACCGCACCAAGAGAAAATTGCCACTCAAATCTAAACCAAATATAAATGAGCATTGCAAATACCGCTACGATAATTGCAATAACACCTGCCTTAATTAATTCCGCACTTACTTTAGGACCCACTACTTCTGTCCTTCTAAAGTTAACATCAGAATTTAAAGATGTGTTAAGCTCTGCCTTAACAATATTAACAACATTTTGTTGTGTTTTATCTCCACCCGCCTGTTGTTCTACTCTAATCAAAATATTTTTTGAGGAACCAAATTCTTGAACTTGAACGTCGCCTAAATTTAAACTATTCAATGATCTTCTTAAATTGCCAAGATTTTCAGTCTCAGCAGTCTCTATTTCAATTAATGTTCCACCACGAAAATCAATTCCAAAATTTAAACCATTAATAGAATAAATCAAAATAGAACTAACAATTAAAGCCATTGATAGGACGAACGCAGGTTTTCTAAAGGATAGAAATTTAATCTTAGTATTAATTGCAAAAGAAAATATATTCATACTTTATAACCTCAGTTCTTTTGGTTTCATTTTACTTATATATATAGAAACCATTAATCTTGTTACAGTAAACGCTGTAAATACAGAAGTAAAAATACCAATTGCTAATGTAACTGAAAAACCTTTCACTGGACCAGAGCCCATAAAAAATAAAATACTAGCCGCAATTAAAGTAGTAATATTAGCATCTAAAATTGTTGAAAGTGCTCTTTTGTAGCCACTATCTACAGAATTAATTACCGAACTTCCACTCCTTAGTTCTTCTTTAATTCTTTCAAAAATCAAAACGTTTGCATCTACTGCCATACCAATAGTTAAAATAATACCAGCTATCCCTGGTAAAGTTAATGTTGCTTGCAATAACGATAAGATTCCAAGAACCATTATTAAATTAAGAATTAATGCCACATCAGCAAAGAACCCAAAAGATCTATAGACTAATACCATGAATATTATTACTGCAATAAATCCAATCAATGCAGCAATTTTACCTGCTAAAATTGAGTCTGCTCCAAGATCAGGTCCCACAGAACGTTCTTCTAATATTACTAATGGTGCCGGCAAAGCTCCAGCTCTTAACAAGACAGCAAGATCTGCCGCTTCTTCAGCGGAAAATCCACCTGAAATTTGACCAGATCCTCCTAAAATTGCGTCTCTTATAACTGGTGCGCTAACTACTTTATTATCTAGAATAATTGCAAAGGGCTTACCTATATTTGCCTTTGTCACTTTACCAAATTTCTTTGCTCCTATTCTATCAAATCTAAAATTTACAACGGGTTCATTAGTTTGTGAATCAAAACCAGGCTGTGCATCAACTAAATTTTCGCCGCCAACCATTACTTTCTTTTTTACTATATATTTAAATTCAGAATTTGAGTCGGATGATAGTATTTCCGAGCCTACTGGAGCTTTAGTTGGATTGCTTGGATCGTATGATGCTTTTTGATCTACAAGTTTAAAAGTAAGTTTGGCAGTTTTACCTAATAAGGATTTAATTCTTTCTGGATCATCGAGGCCAGGTAATTGAATGAGAATTCTACTAGTGCCTTGTTTTTGAATTGTTGGCTCTCTTGTGCCTAGTTCGTCAATTCTTCTTCTAACAATTTCAATAGATTGATTTACCGCACTAATAGAAATTTGTTTAAGATAATCGTCTGTTAATGAAACATTTATTAAATCGTTATTAATATCTATTTCTAAATTTGATTTAGATTGTGCGCTTACAGCATTTTGAGAAGTGCTTTGAGATAATTCCTTAATATTCTTCACTAGACCGCTTACTAAAGTGGCATCAGTTATTTTAAAAATTATACTATCATTTATTACTTTTAGATTATTATATTTTATACCATCTTTCTTTAACATTCTTCTTAAGTCAAAAGTTAAATCTTCGATTTTCTCTTTCTCTATACTATCTGTATCAACTTCCAGTAGAAGGTGTGAGCCACCCTGAAGATCAAGACCTAAATTTACTTTTTGAGATGGAATGAAAGAAGGAAAATTAGAAATTTTTTGATCACTAAAAAGATTGGGTAAAGCTAAAAACATGGCAACAATTGATATCGCGCATATTGAGATAATTTTTGATCTTGAAAAATGTAGCATTATAAAAATTGTAAAATTTACTGACCTTGAGGTTTAACAACATCTGAAACTGTAGCTTTTAAAACCACAACATTTACATTGGGAGATATTTCGAGCTCTACATCGGTTTCATTAACTACCTTTACAACTTTTGCGCGTAAGCCGCCTGCAGTAACAACCTTGTCACCTCTTTGCATTGCACTCACCATATCACGGTGCATTTTAGCTCTTCTTTGCTGCGGTCTAATAAGTAAAAAGTAAAAAACTGCAAAAATTAAGATTAGCGGTATAAATTGAACTATAAATGCTTCCATCAAAGACTCTCCTGATTAATTGTTATGGCAATATACATAGTTAGGTAGTCTTTATAAACTAAAAAATCACTTAACTTTACTACCTTTTTAGGCTGTTTCTTAATGTTTCAATTGAATCAACATGGGTTAAGTCTAAGTGCAATGGGGTAATTGATATATTATTGCTAGTTATAGCAACTACATCAGTCATTACACCATCTATGTGTTTGTTAATTATATTATGTTTCGGCTTAGCACTTTCTCCTAAACGTCTTTGAAGTCCTATACGAAATAAATTTTTTTCTTTTTCCCAAACAATTAAGTCGTCTGTTTCTCTATTTCCTTGTGATGTAACTTCAATACCAACAACATCATCAACTTTACACTGAGGAAAATTAATATTTAATAAAGTATTAAAGTCCCATCCATTCAAAACAATCTTATCTAAAACATTGCACAAATAAGCCTTAGTAACATCCCATGAAATTTGATCCTTTTTTCCCAAATCGTAATTTTGACTTAGCGCTATTGATGGAACTCTTCTTATTACTCCTTCCATCGCAGCTGCAATGGTTCCTGAGTAAGTGACGTCTTCGGCAACATTAACTCCACTATTAACTCCTGATAATAATATATTTGGTCTTTTGTCTTTAAGAACTTTATCAAGTGCAATAACTACACAATCACTTGGAGATCCATTTACCGAATAAAACTTTTCACCATGTTTTTTTAAAGTTAAATCATTTATAAAAGTCAGAGCATGAGATGCCCCACTTTTTTCAAATTCAGGTGCGACTATCCATACATCATCTGTATATGTTTTTGCTAAATCATAAAGAATTTTTATACCGTCTGCATTATAACCATCGTCATTAGTTATAAGGATCCTTGAGTCTTTTAAGTCAATTGGAAACATATTATTTATTAAAGATTTTTAAGATTATTCATGTATGGCTGTAATACATCAGGAATTGAAATAGAGCCATCAGAATTTTGATAGTTTTCCATAATTGCAATAAGAGTTCTTCCTATAGCAAGTCCTGACCCATTAAGGGTATGAATAAATTTAGTTGAATTATTATCTTTATATCTAGAGTTCATTCTTCTTGATTGAAAATCACCACAATTTGAGCAACTTGAAATTTCTCGGTAGGCTTTTTGACCAGGTAACCAGACTTCAATATCATAGGTTTTATTGGCAGAGAAACCCATATCTTGAGAAGCTAATAACATAATTCTATAACTCAATCCCAGTCTTTTTAATACTTCTTCTGCACAAGATAACATTCTTTCGTGCTCATCTTTAGATGATTTTTCATCCGTCAGACTTACTAGCTCAACTTTGTAAAATTGGTGTTGTCTCATTATACCTCTAGTATCTCTTCCAGCTGCTCCAGCTTCAGATCTAAAGCAAGGTGTGTGCGCTACAAATCTCAAGGGTAAATCTGCACTATTTAAAATTGTATCTCTTGTCATATTGGTTAACGGAACTTCTGCGGTTGGTATAAGATAATAATCATTGATGGTTTTAAATAAGTCTTCTTCGAATTTTGGTAATTGACCAGTGCCATACAATGCGTCTTTCTTAACTAAAATTGGCACGTTTACTTCTTGATAATCAAACTCTGTTGTATGTAAATCCAGCATAAAATTTGAAATGGATCTCTCTAGACGTGCAAGGCTCCCCCTTTGAATAACAAATCTTGATCCAGAAATTTTTGCTGCTGTTTCGAAATCCATTAAACCAAGATTTTCTCCTAAATCAAAATGTTCTTTTGCCTCAAAACCTAGATCAATTTTTTCTCCACTGACTTTGATCTCTTGGTTAGCTTCCTCACCACCAGTCGGAACTTCATTAGCTGCTAAATTTGGTATTATAGATAATCTATTTTTAAGTATTTCCGCTATATCTTTCTGCTTAATTTCTAACTCATGCATTTCAGATTTTATAGAACCTACTTCATCTTTTAATTTGTTAGCTTCTTCCGTTTTACCTGAAGATGTATATTCACCAATAAGTTTTGATTTAGAATTTCGCTCCTCTTGTAAAGCTTGAGCTTCAGCAATAGCTTTTCTATTGTCTTCATCAATCGTAATCAACTCAGCTGAACATGGGGCGAAATTTCTTTTGACTAGACTAGAATCAAATTCTTTTGGATTTTCTCTAATTTTTTTAATATCAAACATTATCAGCTCTTATATTAGTTATTCTTACCTTTTTCAATAAAGCTTACGGCAATAATAGACAATTCATAAAGAAGTAGAATCGGTATTCCAAGTCCAATTTGAGAAATTGGATCAGGTGGAGTTAATATGGCCGCCACAGCAAATACTCCCACAATAACATATTTACGATTTTTCCTTAAACTTTCAGAAGATACAAATCCTACTCTAGCCATTAATGTCAGTGCAACAGGTAATTGAAAGCAAAGCCCAAATGCTAAAATCAAGCGCATTATTAAACTCAAATATTCATTGACCTTGGCTTCTAGTTGAATCGGTAAGGCACCATTACCACCTATAGATTCAAATGATAAAAAGAATTTAATCGCTAATGGCATTATTAGATAATAGACAAGAGCTGAACCTAAAATAAAAAGTATTGGAGTTGCCAGTAAATAAGGGACTACAACGCTCTTCTCGTTCTTATAAAGGCCGGGTGCAACAAAAATCCATAATTGAATTAATAGAAATGGCAGTGAAATAAATAAGGATGCAAACAATGCAACCTTAATATAAGTAAAAAAGGTTTCATGTAGCGCAGTAAATATTAAACGTCTGCCTTCCTCTCCTTCAACGGCATCTGCATAAGGTTGCACTAAGAAATTATAAATACTATCGGCAAAAAAATAAAAGATTACAAAAAGAGTCGTAATCATAATCATTGTTTTTATTAATCTTGATCGAAGCTCAACTAAGTGGACTAATAATGGCTGTTTATTTTCATTTAACTCATTCTTACCTAAACTCATTTACCGCCCTTACTGGAATCATTACTATCAACATTATCTTTAATAGTAGTGTTAATTGAGTTGGTTATTTCTTCAGTTAAGTCTATTGGTTTAGCTTTGTTAACAGTCTTCTTAATATCATCAACTCCTGACTCTTTAGCTAAATCATTAATCATTGTTTTAAATTCTTGTGCTAATTTTTTTATTTTACCAAACGCCCTGCCCATACCTCTAATTAAAGAAGGTAGATCTTTTGGTCCAACAAATATGATTAGTAATATGGCAATGAATATATATTCAAAACCGCCTACACCAGGTAACATAAATACTCCAAAAAATTAGATTTAGTCTTTTTGAGATGTATCGTCTGACTTATCAATTGAAGCTTGATTTTCGTCATCGTCAGACAATCCTTTTTTAAAGCTTTTTACACCCTTAGCAACATCCCCCATTAATTCAGAGATCTTACCTCTACCAAATAATACTACTAATAAAGCGACTACAATTATGATTTGCCAGAAACTAATACCCATTTGATCCTCATTAATTTAAAGATTAATTAAGCTATAAGAATATACGGCTATTACCCCAAAAGATAGGAGTAATTTAGTTTTTTAAGCTATTTTAAATGAATTGTTACGAGTAATGGGAATTAAATCCTTTGCAGGACCTTCTTGAGCGACTAAACCATCATCGATAATCAAAACATGATCTGACATTGAAATTGCATCTTCAAAATCATGGGAGACAATAATTGCGGTAGTTCCATTATCTTTAAAAATTTTTTTTGTTTCATCTCTTAATTCAGATTTCAAAGCATGATCTAAAGCGCCAAATGGCTCGTCCATTAATAAAATTTTTGGATTAGGTGCCATAGCTCTAGCCATTGCAACTCGTTGTTGTTCGCCACTTGAAATTTCGTGAGGATAATTATTTGCATAAACATCTACTTTAAAAAGCTTTAGTAAATTTAAGGCAGTTTTATATTTTTCATCTCTTCGACCTTTTAAACCAAATTCAACATTCTTTATTATAGTTAAATGAGGGAATAAAGCCCTTTCTTGAACTACTAATCCTATATCTCTTTTTTCTGTTGGCACAAAATTTTTGCTATCAGAAACAATAGTATCACTGATGTTTACTGTTCCACCTGATTGATTTTCTAAGCCAGCAATAATTCTTAGTAGAGTTGTTTTACCACATCCTGAGGGTCCTAAAATAGAAACTATTTCGCCTCTTGATACATTCAAATTGATACCCTTAAGAACTTCCATATCAGTATTAAATGAATGTCTTAGATTTTTTATCTCAAGAATAATTTCGGTCATATGGGTTTATTAATGAATAACTATTTTTTTAATAAACAAACATATACATTAAATGATAATGATTATCAATAGCTTTGATAATGATTATCATTATTTCTATAACCTGGCCTAGATTTGACTATTAACCTAGATAAAATGATGATTGGTAATAGTCCTACTCCTACTATTGCAATTGATGGGGCTGCAGCATCAAACATTCTTTCTTCAGCTGCATAAATATAGGTTGATATTGCTAGAGTATCATAGTTGAAAGGTCTTAATATCAAGGATGCAGGCAATTCCTTTATAACTTCAGATACAACAAGTATCATGCTGGTCAAGAAACTAGTTGTTAGTAATGGAAGATGTATTTGGGTTAATAACTTCCACCCTGATGTATTTAGTGTCTTGGCTACATCATCTAATCTATTGTTGATTCTCAAAAAACCAGACTCGATTGTTGAATTTGCTAATGCAAAGGACTTAATTACAAATGCCAAAATTAATCCAACCAAACTTCCCGTTAGAACAAATTCGAGGTATTCCCTAAATAGAAGGTTATCCATGAATACAAGCAATTGAGAAACGCCTAAAGCTAAAATTAAACCTGGCACAGCATAACCGACAGTTAAAAAAGAACTTAATATATTTAGAATTTTATTTTTTCTATATCTAATAGAAAAATTAATTATAATAGCAAGTACCGCACATATTATTGCTGTTAAAATAGCTAAGTAAAATGTATTCCATGCAGTAGTAATAAATTTTTCATTAAAAAAATCTAGCTTATAATTTAGAGCCCAATAGGCAAGTTGGATGTTTGGAAGTACAAATCCAATAAAAACTGGAATAGTACAAAATAATGATGCAAAAATATTTTTGCTACCTTTTAGTTTTTCAGCAGCAATAGGACTAAATACATTTGAACCAGACGAATATCTATTTTTTCTTCTCGAGTATTTTTCTAGAATTAAAAATGTAATCACAACTATAAGTAAAAGAGCTGCTAATTGTTTCGCTGTATGAAAATCATATAATCCAAACCATGCACTAAAAATACCAGTTGTAAATGTGTTTACAGAAAAGTGTTCAACAGCTCCAAAGTCAGATATTGTTTCCATAAGCACCAACATAAGTCCCGCAATTATTGCTGGCCTAATTGATGGAATGCCTAACTTATAAAAAACTTGGAATTTACTAAATCCTAATGTCCTTCCTACTTCTAATATAGATCGTGATTGATTAATAAATGCCATTCGTGAAACTAAATATACATACGGATACAAAGTAAATGAAAAGACAATAGCGGCACCGTAGACATTTCTAAGTTTTGGAAAGAAAATAAATTCATGTGGCAATGAAAAAATATCTCTAATTAAATTATTAGCAGTTCCGTAGCTATCAAATAATCCTGTAAATGTGTAAGCTAGTATATATGGTGGAACTGCAAATGGTAAAAGTAAAGCCCACTCTAAAATATTTTTTCCTGTAAAATTATAAGTAGTAACTAGCCATGCGCTTCCAACGCCTATTATAAGCGTGCCAATACTAGTGCCAATAATAATGAATATTGTATTATATATATAATTCGAGAGAGTATAATTATATATATGTGTCCAATTATCTGAATAGTCTCCAAATAGACTGCTAATTATCCAAATAACAGGCACGACAAACAATGCAAAAAGAATAGTCGGTAAAATGATCCAGGGATCTAAAAGATTTTTATAAAACATGGCTGCTTAGTTATAAATATAAAATTAGGATACAGTATATTAAATATAAACTAAACAGCCGTCTTAACTGTTATTCAACTAATCTAAAGACGGATACTAAAGACGGTATTAGTTGAATAACCAAGGCTTAGTAACTTTTTGAGGGGAAAAATAAATCCTCAAAGTTATTATTACCAGCCCGCTCTCTCCATCAGCTTAACAGCATCAGGATTGAATTCTCCATAACTGCTCACAGGTGTCTGATCTTGTTTAAAATCAGTACCAAATTGAGCAATTAGCGGATGAGCATTCACACCATCACGTATTGGATATTCAAATGAGTTTTTTACAATATGATTTTGTGCCTCTTCAGAAAGTAGGAAGTCAATCAATTTAACAGCATTATGTGTATTTGGTCCTTTTAATAAGCCAATACCACTTACGTTAATATGTGTTCCTCTTCCATTTTGACTAGGAAAGAAAGGTACTACTTTATTAGCAGCTGCTTGTTGCTCTGTACCTTTTTTACCAGATAACATTAAAGCAATATAGTAGCTGTTAGCTACCGCTATATCAGCTTCACCATTTGCTACGGCCATAATCTGAGCTCTATCATTGCCCTCTGGTTTTCTGGCCATGTTAGCTACCAGTTCATTTGCCCATGTTTCCGTTGCATCAACACCATGATTAGCTACAAGTGATGCTACAAGTGATTGATTGTACATGTTACTTGACTTTCTAATTACAACTCGACCATTCCATTCAGGATTAGCCAAATCTTCATACGTCAAACCATCTAGTTCGGCCTCAGTAACAGTTCTTGGATTGTAATACATAATACGTGCACGTTTTGCTAAAGCAACCCACTCATTGTTTGGACCACGTAAGTTTTTTGGCACAACACTATCAACTGTGCTGCTAGTAATTTTTTGGAACAAGCCTTCTTTTTGAGCTTTCCACAAATTTCCAGCATCTACTGTTACAAATAAATCAGCAGGAGAGCTATTGCCTTCAGTAATAATTTGTTGCATTAATGCTTTACCTTTTCCAGATACGACATTTACTTTAATTCCAGTTTCAGCAGTAAATTTTGAATAAAGTTTTTCATCGGAGTCATAATGTCTTCCGCTGTAAAGATTAACTTCATTTGCAAATGAGCTAGCTGAAAAAATAAGCACAGCCATGCTAACTTGTAAAATTCTAGTAATTAAATTCATTTTTATCTTCTTTCTATTAATTATTAATATAGTAAAAAGAATATATACAAGATTGATAATGATTATCAATATCAATTAATAAAAATTAAAGTATTGATAAAATTGAGAAAATTTAATCTAATTTAGAACTATTTTAAACAATGGTGAGATTATTAGTAATAATGATAATCAATATCAAGACTCAAAAATTTATTACAAGGAGTTAATAAATCTTATTAATTGATCAACTTCACTTAGGGATAGTTTTAAAATTTTATTTTTTGAATTCTCTGCTTCTCCCCCATGCCATAAAATTGCCTCTAAAATATTTTGAGCTCTACCATCATGTAAGAAATTTGTATGTCCATTAACTACATTTGTTAATCCAATTCCCCATAATGGAGGAGTTCTCCATTCACTACCTGTGGCATTAAATTCATTTAAGTTATCAGCAAGATCTTTCCCCATATCATGTAACAAGAAATCTGAGTAAGGCCATATTACTTGTTCAGACAAAGAAGGATTTTCTATATCTCTAGAAGTGGTAAATTTTTGCACATGGCAAGAATTACATCCTGACTCAAAAAATATTTTTTTTCCTTTTAAAACTTCTTTATTATTTACATCCCTTCTTCCAGGTGGAGATAAATGTTTTTGATAAAAAATCATTAAATCAATCTGTTCATTTGAAACCTCAACATTATCATAATCAGATGAATTGCCTGTGGCGATAGACTGACAATCAATTTGAATTTTTGAACAGTTATTTGATTGTGAAGAAAATGTACTTGATAGACCCATATCATGGTAAAGCGCATCGGTTGTTTGTTGAAGTATAGATGGTTGCGAAGCTTTCCAACCAAATCTACCTAATACAAGCTCGTCTGTAATTTCATTTCTAACTCTATTAGCTTTGCCTGATACTCCATCTTTATCTTCATCGTTAGGATCTATATTCATCAAGATATCTCTATCGCTTATTCCTTCAATTAACCCAAGCCCTGTAATTGGTTGAGCAATTCTTGCAGAAATTTGAATGTCCGGATGTAATTTTCCATATTTTAAATTAGAAATAGAAAAATTTGGCTTTCTAAGGTTTACAACTTTACCATTATCAAATGCTATTGGAAAATAATCATATTCAATCATTACCTTACCTTCAGGCATTACTCCTTCAGTTGCAAAATCACTTAGCTGCGAACCATAGTTAGGATCTGGAAAAGACTTTATTTGAAGTGTTTCAAGTTGTTTTTTTTGGAATTCATTTTGTGGAGGTATAGCTAAAGCAATTACTAAAGATATCGCATCATCCCCAGGCCAACTTAAGCTTGGTGGGTGTCCTCTACCATCATTTATATGACAGCTTTGACAAGAGTCGGCGTTAAAAAATGGGCCCAATCCATCTTTTGCTTTATATAAAGTACTCGGCGGAAGCCAAACTCTTCTAAACATAGAATTTCCAACAAAAAAATTTATTCTGTTTTCTGTTCTTATGTTTTTTAACGGTAGTGAGTAAGCATTTTTATTTTTAACAAATACTGTTCCAGTGCCTCCCGTGAAAGCTTCTCCTATTTCTGAAACATCAAAATTATTGTCAGCAATAGAGTACTTTTGAATACATATTGCTATAAATAAATTTATTGTAATTATAGTTAAGAGATTAAAACGTCTAATTGTCATCTATATTGCTAGCAATCATATCCTCAAGATTATCATCTTCTGCTAGTGGGTCAATTTGCGTATCGTCAATTTCTTCGGGGGTATTAATATCAAGGTTTGAAGGTAGGCGACTTTCCAGTAGACCTGCTGATTTTAGTTCTTCTAGCCCTGGAAGATCTGTTATATTTTCAATACCAAAATAAACTAGAAATTTTTCAGTAGTGCCATAAATAATTGGACTCCCTGGAGTTTTTTTTCTACCAATAGGTTTGACCCATTCTAACTCTAGTAAAACATCTAGTGTTCCAGGACTAAAATTAACACCTCTTATATCTTCAACTTCTGCACGCGTTACTGGCTGATGGTAGGCAATTATTGCTAATGTTTCAGTAGCTGCTTTAGATAATTTTCTTTGAACAATTTTTTCTTTTTGCATCATACTTGCAAGATCCGGTGCAGTTTTAAAACTCCATTTATTTACAGTCTTAACTAAATTAACTCCACGACTATCATATTGAGCCTTTAATAAATTAATTAATTTTTCTAAATTTGCTTCCTTGGGCAGTCTTGCTTTTATACTTTCAGCATCCAA
>CAJJBM010000006.1 GCA_905182445.1 Pelagibacteraceae bacterium AG-422-B15
GGCTGGTGTTAGGGATAAATTTACCTATATTTCTACTGGCGGAGGTGCTTTACTTGAGTTATTAGAAGGAAAGCAATTGCCGGGCTTGATAGCACAAAATATTTTATAACCATACAATACATAAAGATGAAAGTTTAAAAAAATGTCAGTAAATGATTTAAATAAGATTGCAGAATATATTGTTTCTAATGGTAAGGGAATTCTTGCTGCTGATGAAAGTACAGGAACAATAAAAAAAAGATTTGATTCAATTGACATCGAATCTACCGAACAAAGTCGTCGAACTTATCGTGAGATGCTTTTTCAAGCTGATGGCATGAAAGATAATATTGGTGGGGTTATTTTATTTGAAGAAACTCTAAAACAAAATGCAGAGAACGGTACTTCTCTCGTACAAGTAATCTCAAATCAAGGTGCACTTCCTGGTATTAAGGTAGATAAAGGATTGACTCCTATCAGCGAAGGTTCCAAAGAAACAATTACTAATGGTCTTGATGATTTAGATCAAAGATGTAAAGAATATTATCAAATAGGAGCCAAATTTACTAAATGGCGCGCTGTTATCAATATAGGTAACGGTATTCCAACTGATGACTGTATAGATGAAAATATGCTTAGGCTTGCAAATTACGCTAAAATTGTACAAGCAAATAAAATGGTTCCTATAGTTGAACCTGAGGTACTTATGGATGGTTCACACTCAATAGATGAATGTTACGATGCAACTTCAAGAGTTTTAAAATCTCTTTTTAAACACCTTAAAGATATGAATGTAGATATCAAAGGAACAATCTTAAAACCAAATATGGTTATCTCAGGAGCTAGCTGCCCTAATCAAGCTGAAATACAAGAAGTAGCAGAAAAAACAGTAAGGTGTTTGTTGGAAAATGTACCAAAAGAATTACCAGGAATTGCTTTCTTATCAGGTGGTCAATCTGATATTAATGCCACAGCTCATTTAGATGCAATGAATAAAATTGGTGAATTCAGTTGGAAATTAAGTTTTTCTTATGGACGTGCTCTTCAGCAAGCGGCATTAAAAGTTTGGATGGGTAAGAAAGAAAATATAGCTAGCGCACAATCTGCATTTTCACATAGAGCTTTAATGAATAAAAAAGCAGCTCTTGGAAATTGGAATAAAGACATAGAGAATTAATATTTATGAAAATTAATGGCAATGCCGTTAAACCCGGTATGATTATAGAACATCAAAATGCGCTATGGGTAGTGACTAAAGCTCAGCATGTAAAGCCTGGAAAAGGTGGTGCGTTTAATCAGGTTGAAATGAAAAACCTAAAAAATAACTCCAAACTAAATGAGAGATTTAGAGCCTCAGAACAAGTAGAGCGCGCTAGAGTTGAAGAAGAGCAATTTCAATACTTATATAAACAAGAAGATAAACTAGTTTTTATGAACTTAACTTCATATGAACAAATTGAGCTCAATGAAGAATTTGTTGCTGACAAGGCAAAAATGTTGAGAGAAAATGAAGAGGTTACTCTAGAACTTTATGACGAAGTTCCAATTGGTCTTCAGCTTCCAAAAACGATGATTTTTACAGTTAAAGAAACTGAAGCAGTAGTAAAAGGCCAAACAGCTGCCTCATCAAATAAGCCAGCGATTGTAGATAATGATTTAAGGGTTATGGTTCCACCATTCATAGACCAAGGTGAAGAAATAGTTATTAACACTGAAGATATGACTTACCTTAAGCGTAATGATAAATGAGTTATAGTAGCCCACATATTAACACGATGTTTACAGCAGCTCGACAAGCAGGGAAAAAACTTGTTAGAGACTTTGGTGAAGTAGAAAACTTACAGGTATCTATTAAGGGTGTATCAGATTTTGTATCAGCTGCCGATATTCAATCTGAAAAAATTTTAATAAATGAACTTTCCAGAGCTTATCCAGACTATGATATTCTTGCTGAAGAAGCTGGTTTTATAAAAAATAGTAAAACTAACTCAGGTATGAAATGGATAATTGATCCACTAGATGGCACAACAAATTTCTTATTTGGCATACCGCACTTTGCAATTACTATTGCGCTTCAAAAAGATGGTGAAACATTATCCGGCATTGTCTACAATCCTATTACGGATGATTTATTTTGGGCAGTTAGAGGCAAAGGTGCATTCTGTAATAATAAAAGATTAAGAGTTTCAGTGCGTGATAAATTTGATAGCTGCACTATTGGCACTGGAATACCGCACAAGGGATTATCAGACCATGCAGGCTATCTTATTGGCTTAACTAAGGTAATGGAGAATGCAGCTGCAATTAGAAGATTTGGCACAGCCTCCCTTGATCTAGTATATGTTGCTGCTGGAAAATTTGATGGCTTTTGGGAAAAAAATTTAAAAATATGGGATATTGCAGCTGGAGCACTAATTGTAGCTGAGGCTGGTGGTAGCGTTACAGATCACAAGGGAATGAATGGATTTTTAGAAAGTGGCAATATTGTTAGTTCAAACTTTAAGATTCACGATCAGTTACTTAAATTAATTAAGGTTTAATCCAAATCTACTTAACATCTTTTTTTCAATTCTAAGAAAATAGTTAAATTGTCCAAATGGAATGGCGACAATTATTAGCAATATCTGATAAAATATAAATACGGATAATATTCTAATTGGCCAAAAAATAAGGGGGGATAAGTTGCTCAAATCTATATTCATTATCTCTATTACCAGTTGTGACACATATAGAGACATAGACCCAGTAATGGCAAATACCAACATAACGCAAACAAATTGAAGGTCAGAAGTTATTAAAAGCCTCCTATATATTGATTTTTTAGTCATTTTTTTGATATTTATTAAATTCAATTTATAAAAATAGAGATTGATTTATTAGATCTTATAAGTTATTTAAACGGAAATAAACATACATTATGAAAAAAGATACTCATCCAGATTACCATACAATTAATATTGTAATGACAGACGGCACTAAGTTTGAAACTAAATCAACTTGGGGCAAAGAGGGAGATACTATGACACTTGATATAGACCCCGCTTCTCATCCCGCTTGGACAGGTGGAACTCAAAAAGTTCAAGACAAAGGTCAAGTTAGTAAATTTAATAAAAGATTTAGTAACCTTAAAACCTCATAAAACTATTTTACTTGAGAATTTCTTTGTACTCATAAATAGTCATTATTTATGAAAGCAATTTTATTTGATAAATATGGAGACCCTTCAGTCATGTATAGTGGCGAAACTCCAAAACCAATTATTAATAATAATGAAGTCTTAATCAAGGTTGCTGCTGCCGGTATTAATCGACCAGATATATTACAAAG
Organism: Pelagibacteraceae bacterium AG-422-B15; assembly: GCA_905182445.1. Taxonomy (GTDB): domain Bacteria; phylum Pseudomonadota; class Alphaproteobacteria; order Pelagibacterales; family AG-422-B15; genus CACCCN01. The sequence continues at coordinate 3,307 of CAJJBM010000006.1, forward strand.
ACAAGGAGGTTATCCACCACCAAAGGGTGCATCAGAAATTCTAGGACTTGAAGTATCAGGTAGGATTGTTGAAATTGGAAAAAATATAGATCCAAAGTTTAAAGATAAAGAAGTTTGCGCACTAGTAACTGGAGGTGGATATGCAGAATATGTTAAAACAACATTAGCGACTGTTCTACCCATACCTAAAGGAGTAAGTATTATTGAGGCCGCAGCTATACCAGAAACTTTTTTTACAGTATGGACTAATCTATTTGACTCAGGGTTACTTAAAAAAGATGAAACACTACTCATACATGGTGGCGCTAGTGGTATAGGAATAACAGCGGCATTGATTGCCCAAGCAATGGGAATAAAATATCTAACAACCGTAGGTTCGAGTAAGAAAAAAATTTTTATGGATAATCTTGGATCCTTTAAAACAATTAATTATCAAGACGAAGATTTTGAGGAAGTTATTAAAAACGAGATAAGTGGAGTTGATGTCATACTTGATATTGTTGGGGGAGAATATTTTCAAAAAAATATAAATATTTTAAATAAATTTGGGAGACTTATTAATATTGCGTATCTTCAAGGGCCTGTTGTTAAGGCAAATTTATTGCCTATTATGCTAAAAAGACTAATAGTTACTGGCTCAACATTAAGAGTACGTTTAGACGATGAAAAGCAAAAAATCAGAGATTCTCTTCAAACCCATATTTGGCCTTTATTTGAAAAGAAATCGTTAAAACTGGTAATTGACAAAGAATTTAGTTTTAGTGAAGTTAAAAAAGCCCATGAATATATGGAAAATAATGAAAATATAGGAAAACTCCTATTAAAATTCTAGTATCTCCTTTTAAAAGTAAATAAATTCAAATATAAGGTTTTTTTATATTTAATTTTAGGATCAAAACTATGACATTACCACTAATGCCCAAAGCATCTGCTATTTGGCTTGTTGAAAATACAGCTTTAACTTTTAAACAAATTGCTGATTTTTCTGGAATGCATGAATTAGAAATTAAAGGTATTGCCGATGGCGAAGTTGGCGTGGGTATAAAAGGTTTAAATCCTATGAGTACCAATCAACTTACTAAAGAAGAAATTGAAAAAGCAACTAATAATCCTGAACATTCACTTGAATTAATTCAGAATGAAATAACTCTTCAAACAGAAAAAGAT
>CAJJBM010000007.1 GCA_905182445.1 Pelagibacteraceae bacterium AG-422-B15
CCAGGACATGCTGATCTAACTTATTTTTTAAAGTACGGTATTCGTGATTATCGTGGTGGTGGCAGATCCTCTGCACGTGAGACTGCAAGTCGTGTTGCTGCAGGTGCTGTAGCACGCAAAGTAATTAAACATATTCTTAAAAAAAATATAAAAATTAGAGGCGCTGTAATGCAAGTGGGTGCTTTGAGTATTAATCCAAGAAACTTTAATTGGAGTACTGTCAGCTCTAATTCATTTTTTTGTCCAGATAAAAAGATCGTTTCTGTGTGGGAAGAGTATCTAGGACTTATTAGAAAAAAAGGTTTATCTGTTGGTGCAACAATTCGAGTTAATGCCGAAGGTCTGCCTGCTGGAATTGGAGAACCTATTTATGGAAAGCTCGATACTGAACTTGCAGCTGCAATGATGAGTATTAATGCTGTTAAGGGTGTTGAGATTGGTCTTGGAATGGAGGCCGCAAATATTACTGGTGATAAGAATTCCGATGAAATAAGAGCTAAAGGTAAAAAAATTATATTTTCTTCAAATAATGCAGGTGGAATTTTAGGAGGCATTTCTACGAGCCAAGATATAGACGTATCACTTTCTGTTAAGCCTACTTCCTCAATACTAAAACCTCAAAAAACTATTAATGATAAATTTAAAAACACCACAATATCAACAAAAGGTCGACATGATCCTTGTGTTGGCTTACGAGCAGTTCCAATTGCTGAAGCAATGATGGCTTTAGTGCTTGCCGATCAATTAATGCGCAATCGTGCTCAGTGCGGTTAAACTTTTAGATCCATTAAGTAATCTATTAAATTATTAACAGATAAATTTTTTATATTAGCTTCTTTTAATAATTTTAAAGTTTTTGTATGCAGTCTATCTCTATACTCTACTAAGTATTTTTTCTCTTTAGCTGACATCTTTGGCTCATCATTAAAGTCATCACTAATTTGAAAAATTTCTCCAATATTCATTCCAACTATTTTAAGTAAATTTATTTTTTTATTACTAATTTTTGCAGCTATCCCAACAGCCTCTGTACAATAGGACATTAACTTTCCAGTTTTTAACTTATTAATATGAATACGACCATTGAACGTATTTTTTTTATTTGATAAATCTTCAAACTGACCTTGAAGTAAGCCACCCTCACCAGAAATTTCAGTGAGTGCTAAAATTAGTTTTGCTTTTGTATGGCTATCTAGTTTTATATGAGAACTGGATAACATTTTATAAGAAAGAGTTAATAAGCCACAACCAGCAAGTATTGCCGTATATTCATTATATTTAAAGTGTGTTGTTTTTTTTCCTCGTCTATATTTATCATTATCCATTGCAGGAAGATCATCATGGACTAAAGAATAATTATGGAGCATTTCAACTGCAATCCCTATCTTAATAGAATTATTAGAACTAACTTTTAATGCATTAGCAAAAGTATGGATAAGAAAAGGGCGAAATCTTTTTCCGCCAGCTAAAATGGAGTAATTAATTGACTTATTTAATGTATTTGTATTCTTGGGTAAAAAATTTTTTAAGTCTAAATTAAATTTTTTAATAAATTTACTTAACTCAATAACAGTTTGAGTATTAGACATTATTCAATTTCTTTTTTTGAAATCTTACCATCCGTAGATACCTTAATTTCCTCAAGCTTCAAAACTGCATCATTTAATTTTTGTTGGCAATGAGTTTTAAGATGTGAGCCTCTAGTGTAAAATTCAATAGACTTTTCAAGATCAATAGATCCACTTTCAAGATTATCGACAATCTCTTCGAGTTCGGCTAAAGCTTTTTCAAAAGACAATTTTGTTATATCGTGTGGAATATCAACCATAAACTATAAATATTTCTTAAATTCATTTCTTGCAATCGTACCCTTATGAACCTCATCTGGACCATCAGCTAATCTTAAGGTCCTCATTCCGGCATATGCTGCAGCGAGTTTAAAGTCCTCAGTTACACCTGCTCCACCAAATGCTTGTATAGCATTATCAATAATTTCAAGCGCCATTAATGGTGCTGCCACTTTAATCATAGCAATCTCATTTTTGGCCACTTTATTTCCAACTGTATCCATCATGTGAGCAGCTTTAAGTGTTAAAAGTCTTGTCATCTCAATGTTGATGCGAGCGTCAGCTATTCTTTCTTGCCATATAGAATGTCTGAACAATTCTTTGCCAAAAGCTTTTCGAGTTAAAAGTCTTTTACACATGATTTCTAGTACTGCTTCAGCAACACCTATTGCGCGCATACAATGATGTATTCGTCCGGGGCCAAGACGTCCTTGAGCAATTTCAAAGCCACGTCCTTCACCAAGTAACAAGTTCTCAGGTGGAACTCGAACATCTTTAAATTCTATTTCTGCGTGACCATGAGGTGCATCATCATAGCCGAACACGGGTAAATGCCTTTTGATATTTATACCAGGTGTATCTGCATCAATTAGTATCATCGATTGTTGTTTATGTTTATTTTCATTATCTGGATCTGTCTTACCCATAAAGATATAAAATTTACAACGTGGGTCCATAGCACCAGAAGTCCACCACTTAGTTCCATTTATTACGTACTGGTTGCCTTCCATTTTAATCTCACTCTGAATATTAGTGGCATCAGACGATGCTACCGCAGGCTCAGTCATTGCAAATGCAGACCTAATAGTGCCATCCAACAATGGTTTTAAATATTTCTCTTTATGCTCGTCTGTACCATAGCGAACCAATACTTCCATATTGCCTGTATCGGGTGCGCTGCAATTAAATACTTCTGCTGACCAAATATTCCTACCCATAATTTCACACATAGGCGCGTACTCTTCATTGGTATATCCTGAGCCGTATTCACTTTCTGGTAAAAAAAGATTCCATAAGTCAGCTGATTTTGCTTTTTCTTTTAGCTCCTGAATTATTGGAACTACTTGCCACCTATTATCACCAAAACCTTTAATCTGATTATAATAAGTTTCAGTATTTGGATTTATATGTTCATCCATAAATTTTTCTAAACGTTCTGTTGTTTGCTTAGCTCTGTCAGAAATAGTCATATTTATCTTCGTTCCTTAAAAAAGTTAATTAGCAGTCTATTGCAGCTATCACTACAAATATTATCATAAATTTCTGGCAAGTGATTTGTATTCTCTTTTTGAAAATAGTTAATATTACCGTTAATAGAACCGTATTTTAGATCATCTGCACCAAAGTACAATCTTCTTATTCTAGCTTGTGATATTGCTGCGGCACACATAATACAAGGCTCTAAAGTAACGTATAAGTCACAATCGATTAACCTACTACGTTCTAATTTTTTGCATGCATCTCTTATTACATTTATCTCAGCGTGTGCTGTGGGATCCATGTTTTTATTGGTTTTATTAAAGGATTTAGAAATAATTTGACTAGTCTTAGGGTTATAAATAATTGCACCAACTGGTACTTCTCCAATAGAACTAGCCTCTTCTGCACATTTAATGGCTTCGAGCATTATGTTTTGTGAATTTGTCATTATCAAAGAGTATATGCTATAAGCTAATTAAAATAACAATGAATTATGAAAAATATAGATGTTTCAGAAAGAATCGCCAAGGTCATTGCAAGAGGATCTAAATATTCACGCAGAGATGCAGAGAAACTTATCCTAGATGGCAGAGTTAAGATCGATGATCAAATTATTTTACAACCTAATATAAATGTAACTTCATCTAATAATATTAAGCTTGATGATAAAAGTATCAATTTCAAACAAGAATTATTGCTTTATAAATATTACAAACCTAGAGGTGTTCTTGTTACCCATCATGACCCTGAAAATAGAAAAACTATTTTTCATGATTTACCCAGGCAATTTGAAAAAATGATTTCAGTTGGGAGATTAGATTATGACTCTGAAGGACTTCTTTTACTAACAAACAATGGTGATATAAAAAGAACAATGGAACTTCCAAATAATAATTGGAAAAGAACTTATCGCGCACGAGTTCATGGTAGAATTCAAGATGATCTAGTTCAAAAATTAAGAAAAGGACTTAGAGTACATAAAATGCAATATAAGCCTATTATAGCTACTATTGATAGCTCATCTAATTCTTATACTTGGCTTACTATGACACTAACAGAGGGCAAAAATCGAGAAATAAGAAATATCTTTGAAGCCTTTGATATGGTTGTAACTCGTTTAATTAGAATATCCTACGGGCCCTATAAGCTTAATAAGCTTAATAAAAGTGAAGTGGAAAAAATTAAGTATATAAGCATAGAAAAGTAACGAGTGTCTAATGAGAATAATTAGTGGCATAAAAAGAGGACATAAATTAATAACGCCTCGAGGTAATGTTGCTAGACCAATGACTGATAAAAATCGAGAAACTATTTTTAATATAGTTCTTCATGGCAAAGAACTTGCAGATTGTGGATTTAATCTAGATAACTCAATAATATTAGACATGTTTGCAGGAACTGGTGCTTTTGCTTTTGAGGCAATCTCAAGGGGTGCCAAGGAAGCTATACTAGTCGAAAATAATCAGTATATGATTGATATAATATTTAAAAATGCCGAAAAATTAGAAATGAATTTAGAAGTTTCTCTTCTGGAAAAAGACGCAACCAGTATTTGGGCTGATGATATAGATAAAGACAAAGAAATTGATTTAATTTTTATTGACCCTCCTTATGAAAAAAAACTAGAATTTAAAGCAATAAAAAATATCTTAAAGAAGAAAATCTTAAAAAAGAATAAAATTATTATAGTGGAGCAGTATATTAAAGAGTCGCTTATTACATATGAAGGGCTTGAACTTATACGGACTAAGGAGCTTGGAATTACAAGATTTAGTTTTTTTAAAATAAAATAATTATTTTAAAAAATTTTTTTGTTTTTCAACTTCGTCTTGCCCAAAAGGATCTACACCACCAAGTTCAGCAAGAATTAAAACTTCCAATATAGAGCTAGCAAATATCTTACCAAGCAGCAGACTTATTTCTTCATCATTTTCTAATGAATGATTACAAATTTTTACAATAGGCAAACCTTCGGTTTCCAAAGTCTTTATCATTGCATCTTTATGATTTGTTAAGGTAATATCTATGAAATCGTTGCTTTCATTACTATTGACCGCATAAATTTCAAAAAATTTATCATCTGGTCCATCTAAATATAGCTGCAGTAGACTATGTTGATCTTGTGTCATCATTGAAACTATCGGAAGATATCCAAATCCATTTTTTCCCAAACTTTCAGCAAATAATTGTTTCAGCCAATTACCTAGTTCATAAAGTTCATCTCCATAAAAAAGCATGATATTAATTTTTTTACCATTTTTTATAAAATCAAACTTTTTCATAGCTGATTCTTCAGGTGAAAAATCTCCTGATGTATATTTGTCATTTATAAAACTATCTACGGACTGATTAAGTCCTTGAAAAAAATTTTCAATATTATCATGAAATAAGGAGATAGGAATTAGCCCAGTGTTAGAAAAAATAGAAAATCTTCCTCCTATATTAGGATCGTGTTCGATTATCTTAATTCCCAAATGTTCGGCAAGAGTGTAAAGGGGTGCTGTATTTTTTTCTGTAATTACTAAGAAATTTTTAGGAATATCTATCTTGTCTTTTAATTCTACCACCAGATAATCGAATAAAGTTAAAACTTCAGAGGTAGTACCTGATTTTGATATAAATATAAATCCTGTATTTATTGGTTCAATAAGCCTAAGAGTTCTTTTGATTTCCTTTGAATTAAGATGGTCAAAATAGAATATATTTTTTTTACTCAGCGCATTTGCAGCTGCCTTAGATCCTTGTGAAGAACCACCAATTCCAATAATAATATAATTATCAAATACGAAATCCAGATTGTCTTTTTCTTTTTTATACTGACTCTTTAAGTAATCAATATTTAAAAAAGGATATTTTTTTTCATTTAAGTTTGCTTTAATTATTTGTACTGCGCTAGTCAATGTTAAGCTCTTACTTCTTGATCTAAATTATCTATATTTTTTTCAAACTCTCTTAATCTTTTGTAAACACTAGCTAATTCGATCAATGTAGGCCACGAGTTAAATAAATATTGCATTGAAGCTTCAACTCTACCGAACGCTCTTACTAGCTGTTGCATTACTCCAAGAGTCATAACCCCAGCAACAATTGCAGGTGCAATTAGAATATATGCAGATAACACATTGGCTTGAAGATATGCTAGGCGACCAATATTAAAATAAAAATAATTTAAATAGCTCTTAAAATGTATCAATCTCACTCCATCAAATAATTCATTTAAAGTTTTTGGCCTAATGCTGCCATCATCTTCAGCTATTACAAGAATTTTTCTGTATGCGGCTTCTTTTTTTTGTAAATCATACTCAATACCTACTAGTCTTAAAATCCAAGCTAGTAGAATCATAAAAAATGTTCCACCTACAGACCATATAAAGGCACCTGTAACTAGCCCATATTGCCAATCACCAAACCACAGAATGGGAAGGCCAATTGATATAGTCATTAATATTGGAAAAAATTCGAAGAGTACTAAAATTGCTTCAAAAAAACTTGTCCCTAAAGTTTCCATAATTCGACTAAATTTAATTGTATCTTCTTGTACACGTTGTGAAGCTCCTTCTATTTGTCGAGCTTTGTCAAATACACTGTGGTAATATTCAACCATACTTGCTCTCCATCTAAATAAGAAATGTGAAGTAAAGAAAGCTGAAAAAAGTGATAATACTATCCACATTGCTGCAAATTGAACGAATATAAAAAGGGAACTAAAATACTCATCTAATGTTACAGCGTTTGGAGTGCCTAGGGCTTTTTGTATTAAGTCATAAAACTCACCAAACCAGTAATTAATTTTTACATCAATTTGAACTTGTAGCCAGATAGAGGTAAGAATTATTATGGATCCTAAGTAAGCCCATAGAGCCCAGTACTTATTTATAAAAAATTTAAACATATAAATATTTAATCATAAAATTTATTTTATAATTTATTCTGATGTACTATTTGAGTCAGTAGTAAGAATATCTAGTAATTCGCTATCAGTATCATCACTGATACTTTCCGCATTATTAGAATCTAAATTTAGGATTTCTTCTACAGCGGTATCTTCGCCTTCAATATTTTCTTGAATTAATACACTCTCACTGTCTGAAGGTGGCTTTAACTCAAAATTTGGAGGAATTTCCAAAGCTTTTTGCTCTAAAGACTTAATATCACTAATAATATTATTACCACCACAAGAAGCAAGGAGGTATAAGATTAGAATTATTGAAAGTTTTTTTATCTTAATCATTGTCTGTCAGTTTATTTCTAATTTCAGCAAATATTAAAAGAATACAGCCTAATGAAATATATATATCAGCAATATTAAATACATACCAATGTAAATTCTGGAAGTTTAGATCAATAAAATCTATGACTGCACCATATGCAATTCTATCTATCAAATTTCCTAACGCCCCACCAATTACAAGGCTAAATGCGAAAAAATAATACTTTTGGTTTAATTTGTTGGCATAGATTAGCAATATACAAATTACAGATGATATTATGCAAACATATAATATATTGAAGCTAAGCATGTTGCTTTGAAATGAGCCAAAGGCAAAACCCCTATTCCAGACTATTACTATATTGAAATATTCATTAACTTTGTAAAGAAAGTCACTAATCAGTAATTCTGGATTTATATCAAAGTGTCTAATTAAATAATATTTACTCAATTGATCTGTCGCAGCAAAAAATAAAATAAATAAATAAAAATATTTACGATGAATATTCATTGATTATTGAATTACGGATTCACATCTTTGGCAAATATTTTGGTTTAGTTTATCAAAATATTTCCAGCAACGACCACATTTTTCTCCGGCTACTTTAGATACTTTAACGCCAACACCTTGCAATTCGTTTAGCTGAAAGCATTCATCTGGTATACTAACTTTAGATATTGTTAGTTTTGAAACTATGCAGATGCTCTCTAAGTCACTTACATCAATATTTGAAATAATATCTGAGTCTTGAAAATAAATTTCTACTGCAGCCTCAAGACTTGAACCAATCAATTTATTTTTTCTCTCTATTTCAATTGCACCATTTACAGCTCTTCGAATTAATTTCAAGTTTTCCCACTTAGTGGAAATTTCTTTGTTTTTCCAATTATTATTTACCTTTGGAAAGTCTTGGTTATGAATAGAAGTATCTTTGCCCAAGCGGCTTTGCCATGCTTCTTCTGTAGTAAAGCAGAGAATGGGTGCTAATAAAGTTAATAAATGATTAAAAAGAATATCAAGAACAGTTCTTGTGGCGCGCCGAGTAAGGCTAGATTTATGATCACAATACAAGCTATCTTTTCTTATATCAAAATAAAATGAAGATAGTTCATTTGTGCAGAAATTAAATATTGATGAAAATACTTTTTGATATTCAAAAATTTGATAATTTTTGAGAACTTCTTCTTCTAACTCTGTTAGTCGTTCAAGAATATATTTGTCTAACTCTGGCAAATCAGAAAACTCAACTTTTTCTTTTTCTTCAAAGTTGTCAAGATTACCTAAGATAAATCTTAAGCTATTCCTTAGTCTCCTATAGCTATCAGCATTACTTTTAATAATCTCTGGGCCAATTTTTAGATCATCTGAATAATCACTACTTGCAACCCAAAGTCGAAGGATATCAGCTCCAGATTTTTCAATAATTTCAGCAGGGGGAACAATATTTGATGATGACTTGCTCATTTTATTCCCATCTTCATGCAATACAAATCCATGGGTTAAAACTGCCTCATATGGTGCAACTCCTCTAGTGCCGCATGACTCTAAAAGAGAAGAGTGGAACCATCCCCTATGCTGGTCAGTACCTTCAAGATAAATAGAAGCGGGCCAAATTTGATCTTCTTTTTCATCTAAAACAAAAGCGTGAGTGCAACCTGAATCAAACCAAACATCTAAAATATCATCTACTTTTTCATATTCATCTGGATTGTATTTATCTCCTAGTAATTCAGCTTTTGTTTTTTCAAACCAAACATCACATCCATATTCTTCGTACATTTTAACAATTTTTTCATTAAGCTCAGTATCAATTAATGGTTCACCTGTAACTTTGTGATAAAAAATTGATAACGGAACACCCCAAGCTCTTTGTCGTGACACTACCCAGTCAGGTCTATTTTTAATCATCGACAAAATACGATTTTTTCCTTGTATTGGATACCAATTAACTTTTTGAATTGCATCTAATGCTTTTTTTCTTAGATCATTAGTTTCCATACTAATAAACCATTGTGGGGTATTTCTAAATATTACTGGAGCTTTAGAGCGCCAAGAGTGAGGATAACTATGTCTAACAGAACCTTTACCACTTAGCGCATTATGATTTCTTAGCTCTATAATCACTGCAACATTAGCTTCAGCATCTGACCCATCATCATTAAATATTTTTTTACCACTAAATAAAGGAACATGATCAAAATATATTCCATCTTTATCTACTGTTTCAGGTACTTCAACTCCATTAGCTTTACCAAGTTCATAATCATCTGGTCCATGGCCTGGAGCAATATGAACAAATCCTGTTCCTTGTTCGAGAGTTACAAAGTCAGCGTGGTATAAGTTAACATCAAACTCATATCCAGAATTATGGAAAGGATGGCTACAAACAATACCAGACATGTCTGGTAAAGATTTTATTTTTTCTAGCTTTTCAATTTTACATTTTTCTTTGAATTGCTCAGAGAGTTCATCTACTAAAATTACTTGATCACCTTCTAAGCTATATGATCCTTCTATTACCTGTACAACCTTATAGAGACTGTAAGAAAAATCTTTATTGTAAGCTAATGCTCTATTCCCTGGTATTGTCCAAGGTGTAGTAGTCCAAATAACTACTGAAGCATTCAGCAAATCATCATCACTTGATTTTTTAATAGGAAATTTTGTAAAAATTGTAATTGATTTATGTTCACGGTACTCCAACTCTGCTTCAGCTAATGCAGTTTTTTCAACTGTTGACCACATCACAGGTTTTGACCCTCTATATAAACCTTTGTTTACAAGAAATTTAAAAAATTCTTTAACTATTATTGCCTCAGACTTATGGGCCATAGTTGTGTATGGTGTCGACCATTCTCCAGTAATACCTAGTCGAATGAATTCTTCTCTTTGAATATTAATCCACTTATCAGCAAAATCTCTACACTCTTTTCTAAATTGAACAATGTCTACCTCATCCTTATTTAGTCCTTTTTTTCTATATTCTTCTTCAATTTTCCATTCAATTGGTAAACCATGACAATCCCAACCAGGCACATATGAAGAATCTTTTCCTAACATTTGCTGAGATCTGACTACAAAATCTTTCAATATTTTATTAAGAGCATGACCAATATGTAAATGACCATTGGCATATGGCGGCCCATCATGCAGAACAAACTTTTCTTTGCCTTTTGATTTAATACGTAAATTCTTATAAATTTCTTTTTCTGACCATTGTTCTAATATTTTTGGTTCCTGCTCAGGCAGTCCAGCACGCATAGCAAAATCTGTTTTTGGCAAAAACAGACTTTCGCTAAAATCGGCACTATCTTCTTTAGTTGTCATAATCTAACTTTTTTTTAAGATTTTTTTAGTTTTGATAATATCTTTGTCAATTTGATTTTTAAGAGACTCAATTCCTAAAAATTTCTTTTCAGGTCTTACGTAGTCAACAAAGCTTACTTTTAATGCAGTTTTATAAATATTCAATTTAAAACTAAATAAATGCACTTCTAAAACTGCAGTTTTTTTACCAAATGTTGGTCTTAGTCCAAAGTTGGCAATCCCGTTTTTTATCTCACCTTTATGCTTACCTGAAATGAATGTCACTTTAACAGCATATACACCAAACTTAGGATAGATATATTTTTCAGTTGATATATTGGCAGTTGGAAATCCAATTTGTCTGCCACGTTTATCTCCAGTTATGACTGTACCAGATACTGACCAATGATGTCCTAAAAAATTATTAGCCTCTTTTATTTTTCCTTTTTTTATAAATTTTCTAACATTTGAAGAAGAGAATATTTTTTTACTTTTATTAATTTTGTGTAGTTCTGAGCCACTTACTTTAAAGCTATTTTCTAATCCAAATTTTTCTAAGTATCTTAAATTTCCAGTTCTATTTTGACCAAAACGAAAGTTTTTTCCTATGAACACATGTTGCATTCTACATCCATTAAGTAAAATTTTATTGCAAAAAGTTAGAGCAGACATCGATGCAAGTATTTTATTGAATTTAAGAATGATTATAAAATTAACTCCAAGGCTCTCTAAAATTTCTGACTTTGTTTCAAGTGAAGATAGTAAAAATTGTTTTTCTTTTGTAAAATACTCTCTTGGATGAGGATCAAACATCATTACTCCAAGCTGTGATTTATTTCTTTTTGAAATAACTTTTGCAGCCTTGATAACTTTTTTATGACCTCGATGAACACCATCAAAATTTCCTATTACTAAAGATGAATTATAGAAATTTTTTGAAATCTTACTATAATCTGTAAATACTTTAATTTTACTCATAGGTATTCAGAAGTTAATAGTTTTATAGGTAAATTTGGTAAGTAATTTTTGGCAATTTTTTCTATTTCATTATTTAATACAATCTCATTTTTATGTATTCCTGACCTAATAAATAAAACATCTATATTAAAGTTGTTTGCCCCAAGAATATCAGTTGAAAAACTATCTCCAATTGCAAGTAAGTCTTTCTTTAAAATATTTTCATTATTAATATTTAATCGATTCAAAATATATTCATAAATTTCATTATATGGCTTACCAAAATACTTTACTATTCCACCCATTTTTTCATAATTGAAAGCTAACGCACCCGCACAATCAATTTTTTTTTCACCTCGATAAACAATCTTATCTGGGTTGGCACAAACCATAGGAAGCTTTAATTTTTTCATATCATTCAGAATGTGCTTATAATCATTTACCGTTTCAAGCTCATCATCGTCTATGCCAGTACATAAAACAAAATCTGCTTGAAATAATTCTTCTGCTTGATTTATTTCTATATTTGAAAGCAAATCTTTATCTTTCATTGGCCCTAAATGATAATAGGTTTTTCCAAAGCTTTTATGATTTAAAAAATTAGCCGTTATATCTCCTGACGTGACAATAAAATCATAAAGGTTTTTATTAAGTCCAAGCTTATTGGTCAATTGATCCTCAACCATTGAGTTTGGTCTAGGTGCATTAGAAATTAAAACAATTTTTTTCCCATCCTCTTTTACCCTTTCCAAAAACACTTTACTTTTTTCAAAAATTTCTTTTCCATTATGTACAACGCCCCATAAGTCACAAAGTATTACAGAGTAAGAATTACTTAATTTGTAGCTATCAGTAATATTATGGATTTTCATTAAAAATTTTCTTGTATAGTTTATCGTTATTCAACTATAATAATTTTTTATAAATTTGTTATACTTATTATGTCTACATTGTTCAATTTATCTGGAAAAAAAGCAATAATAACAGGTTCTTCAAGAGGGATTGGTAAAGCAACTGCTATCAGGCTTGCTGAACATGGAGCAAAAGTTGTTATATCAAGTAGAAAAATTGATGCCTGCCAAGAAGTGGCAAGCGAAATAAATAATACTTATGGTTCCGACACTGCAATAGCATTGGCTTGTAATATATCAGATAAAGAACAGCTACAAAAGCTTCACCAAGATTCAGTGGCTTGGTGTGGAGACATTGATATATTAGTATGTAACGCCGCAATTAATCCATATTTTGGTCCTTCTTTAAATATTCCTGACTCTGCATTTGAAAAAATTATGCGTTCAAATGTTCAAAGTAACTTTTGGTTATCTAATATGATAATCCCTAATATGGTAAAAAATAAGAATGGCTCTGTTATAATAATTTCATCAATTGCTGGCCTACATGGTAGTTCTTTATTGGGAGCTTATGCTATTTCGAAGGCTGCAGATTCTCAGTTAGCTAGAAATATTTCTGTTGAACATGGTTCAAATGGCGTTCGTGCTAACTGTATATCTCCAGGGTTGATTAAGACTGATTTTGCAAGAGCTCTGTGGGAAGATGAAGCAATTCTCAAATCTCAAACTAATAAGTCTGCACTTAAAAGAATTGGCATGCCTGACGAGATTGCTGGAGCTGTTGTTTTTCTAGCTTCACAAGCCGGCTCTTTCACAACTGGGCAAAATATTGTAATTGATGGTGGTGAAGGTGAAACTGCCTAATCAACTATATAAAATTCATATATATATCATATACTTAAATCTCAAAATCTGAGCCCTTGACATGGTTAGTGTGGATCACTATATGCCTACATATACTGAGTGTAATCACCGGTAAGAAATAATTTTATTTAGGAGAATATATAATGAATTTTAGTCCTCTACACGACAGAGTGTTAGTAAAAAGGTTAGCGAGTGAAGAAAAGACTGCTGGAGGTATTATCATTCCTGATACAGCTCAAGAAAAACCTCAAGAAGGTTTAATAGTTGCAATCGGTTCTGGTGCAAAATCTGAAGATGGAAAAGTTACTCCATTAGACGTTAAAGTTGGAGATAAGGTTTTATTTGGTAAATGGTCTGGCACAGAAATTAAAGTTGATGGTGAAGAGCTTTGTATCATGAAAGAGTCCGACATAATGGGAATTATTGCAGATTCAAAACCAAAAAGTAAAAAAAAGAAAAAATAATTATTTAAAAAAATATAAGGAGAATAAACAATGGCTGGTAAAGAAATACATTTTAGTACTGAAGCAAGAAATAGAATGCTGAAAGGTGTAAACATACTTGCAGATGCAGTAGCGGTTACACTTGGACCAAAAGGAAGAAACGTAGTAATGGACAAATCATTTGGTGCTCCAAAAAGTACTAAAGATGGTGTCTCTGTTGCAAAAGAAATAGAGCTTAGAGATAAATTTGAAAATATGGGCGCACAAATGGTACGTGAGGCTGCTAGCAAAACAAATGATGTTGCTGGTGACGGCACTACAACAGCTACGGTCCTTACAAGAGCTATTGTTACAGAAGGTTTAAAATTTGTTGCCGCAGGTATGAACCCTATGGATTTAAGACGTGGAGTTGACTCGGCAATTGAAGCTGCTAATGCTGCGATTAAAGCAAGTTCAAAAAAAGTTAAAACTAGTGCTGAAGTTGCTCAAGTTGGATCTATTTCAGCTAATGGTGACTCCGATGTTGGTGCTATGATTGCTAAAGCAATGGACAAAGTTGGTAACGAAGGTGTTATCACTGTTGAAGAAGCAAAAGGATTAGAAACTGAACTCGATGTTGTAGAGGGTATGCAGTTTGATAGGGGCTACCTATCTCCATATTTTGTTACAAATCCGGAAAAAATGACTGCGGAACTTGAAAATCCATTCATTCTTCTTCATGAGAAAAAACTAACTAACTTACAGCCAATGCTTCCTTTACTAGAAGCAGTAGTTCAAGCTGGAAGACCTTTGGTTATTATTTCTGAAGACGTTGAGGGTGAAGCTCTTGCAACTCTTGTAGTTAATAAACTTCGTGGCGGCTTAAAAATAGCTGCTGTAAAAGCTCCTGGTTTTGGCGATAGAAGAAAAGCTATGCTAGAAGATCTGTCTATCTTAACTGGTGGCCAAGTCATCTCTGAAGATCTTGGTATTAAACTAGAGAACGTTACAATTAATGATTTGGGTACCGCTAAAAGAGTTAGTATTGATAAAGAAAATACTACTGTTGTTAATGGTGCAGGAACAAAAGCTGATATTCAAGCTCGTTGTTCTCAAATTAGAAAACAAATTGAAGAAACTTCCTCTGACTATGATAGAGAAAAACTTCAAGAGAGACTTGCAAAACTTGCAGGTGGTGTAGCAGTAATCAAAGTTGGTGGTGCTACAGAAGTCGAAGTTAAAGAGAGAAAAGATCGTGTAGATGATGCATTGAATGCAACAAGAGCTGCAGTTGAAGAAGGAATCGTACCAGGTGGTGGTCTTGCATTGCTAAAAGCTGCAAGCGCACTTGATAAAGTTAAAACTTCAAACTCAGATCAAAAAGCTGGTGTTGATATTGTAAGAAGAGCATTAGAAGCTCCAATTAGAACAATATCTAATAATGCCGGTGTTGATGGTCCAGTTATTGTTGGCAAACTTAAAGAAGAGAAGTCTGCTACAATTGGATACGATGCACAAAATGATAAGTTCGTTGATATGTTTAAAGCTGGAATTATTGATCCGACCAAAGTTGTAAGAACAAGCTTACAAAATGCTGGGTCTGTAGCTGGCGTGCTTATTACAACAGAAGCATTAATTGCTGATGCTCCAGATGATAAGTCTTCTGCACCTGCAATGCCTGATATGGGCGGCATGGGCGGCATGGGCGGCATGGGCGGCATGATGTAATCCAAGCTTAATTGCTTAATAAAAAAACCCGGTTTAGCCGGGTTTTTTTATATCTAAATTTTAAGCCTATTAACTTTTCTGATTTTTTGACTTAAATCTCTCTGACAAGTTTTGAATCTTAGTTTTTCTACCTCTAACTCTTTTTCTCCAATTTAAAAAAGAGGTCCTTTTAAGGTTAGCCTTCATAATAGCAATCACTTCTTTTTCCAATAAATCAAATTGAAATTTAATATCGTCAAAAGTTGTTCTATCTTCCCAACCCATCTCTATAATTCTATCAATATCTTTTTGAGATAACGGCTTGGGCTGAGTCAACTTCTTCATAATATACTTATGAAATTGCGCTTAAAAATTGTTCACTGATTTTTTCTAAATCAGAGTTCCAATTAGCTGTTTTAGAATTAAAAATACTAGCAGATGAACTAAGTATCAATCCATCGTCTAATATTCTTAAATTATTTGCTTTTAATGTTTCACCTGAGGATGTGATATCTACTATAATATCTGACATTCCATTAAATGGAGCACTTTCTGTTGAACCTGAGCTTCCCACAGTTCGATAGTCGGTAACTCCACATTTAGAAAAAAAGCGATTAGTTAAATTTGTATATTTGGTTGCAACCTTAAGGCGCTTTGATGTATTCATCCTTTTAATATGACTAATTTCATCTAAGTCAGCCATTGTAGTAACATCAAGCCATATTTTAGGGACCGCGACCACTAAATCCGCTTTACCAAAATTTAATATTAGCTCACTAGAAACTTTTGTTTCATAATCAAAAATATACTCTTGCACAAGATCATCGCCGGTAATTCCTAAGTGAATATTTCCCTCACTTAATTGAGTAACTATTTCTTTTGCACCCATAAAATATATCAATATATCATTGTGGCTTGATAATTTAGCGATATAGTTTCTGTCATTACTTTCTTCTATAAAATTAATTTTTTTAGAACTAAGTAATTTTTCTAAATCTTTCCTAAGTCTACCCTTGCTTGGAAAAGCTATTTTTAATATTGATTTATTATTCATATCTTAAATATTATTATTATTTATAGCAAAGCCAATTGCAGAGGCATTGCTATCTAAGCCCAAATTAATAAGAAGAGCATCATATCTTCCACCAACTACGACTTTATTGTTCTGATTATCTTTATCCTCAATTTCAAACATAATTCCATCGTAATACTCAATAGAATGGCCAAAATCAGTTTTAAAATTAATATCCCTACTTCCAATTCCTAACTTAATTTTTTGACTAAAATTTGAGGCTAATTGTACAACAGTATCAAATTGTTTTGCATCTTCTTGATTAGTAAAGTTACTCATAGTATTTGCTAACTGGCCTAACTCACAATCAATACTAAGAAATGATCTTATCATCCTAACTATTTCAATACCTTTCTCACTTGAGATAATTGTTTCACTTTTAATATTCAAACGTTTGATAATATCTTCAATTGACCGCTCTCCAAATTCAATGGGATTAATATTTACAAGACGCTGTTTCAATTCACTATCTGATATATCAACTTTAATTCCAAGATGTGTTTTTAGTACATCTTCTTTTCTAGCTTCATTAAACCCTATTCCAAGTTCAATACGTTTTAATAGTGACTCAAAATAATCTCTTCTAAAAAAATGTCTTCTCAACCTATCTTTCCACCTTTGCGGTAAGTCTAGACAATTAAGAAATTCTATAAATATTGATATATTTCCAAGGTTAATATCAAAATTAACTTTATTAATATTATTTAATGTTTTAATTGCTAGATTAATGATCTCTATTTCTTCTTGGTAATTATCGTCTTTATCCGTATTAGCTCTTAGTATTTCAATTCCAGATTGATTAAGTTCTATTGACTTATCTATATTTCCAGATCTGAAGATTGGCCCACTATAGCAAAGTTTTGCTTGATCAAATTTATAATTATTTTGTAAATATGTTTGGCATGTTGGAATTGTTAAGTCTGGCCTTAAGCACATTTCTAATCCATGTGCACTTGAAACTAAAAACATATCTTTTCTAATTTGTTCTCCTGAAGTTTCAAAATAGATATCAGAGTTAACAACTAAGGGTGGTTCTATATATTTAAATCCCTCTAAAAGAAAAAACTCTTTAAACTTATTATTCAATTCTTGTATTGATTGATTGCCAGACATATTAAGTAAAGATTTTTTTTATTTCAGCAAGAAGCTCATCTTTATTAATTGTAAATTGGCCTGCTTTTAATTCTTTCCATTCTTCTCGACTATCTATATTTTTTGAAAGTTCCTTGCCAACAGTCAAATTCTTTAATGAAATAGTGTTATTTTCCATTTCATCTTCACCAATAATAACTACAACAGATGCTTTTCTTTTATCACAATATTTTAGCTGTTTACTTAAATTACTCGATCCATAAAAAATTTCGCAGGCGTATCCCTCGTTACGCAATTGATCTGCTATCTTTAAATAAGTAGAAATTTGATCAGATAGTAGATTTGCTATAATTATCAATGGTCTTTTACTAGAGCTAATTTTATCAAACTGTTCTATAGCGTATACCAATCTATCAACTCCTATGGAAATACCAGTTGCTGGAACATCTTCCTTACCAAACCTTGCAATTAATTTATCATATCTCCCACCTCCTGCTACAGAACCAAATATAACCTCTTTACCTTTATCATTTAATATCTGGGCGGTGAGTTCAACTTCAAAAACAAGCCCTGTATAATATTCTAATCCCCTTACTACAGTTGGATCAAACTCAAACGGAAGTTCTTTGTAATTCTGTAAGTATTCCTCAAAAGAATTAAGTTGATCATCTTTAGTAGTTTTATTAGAAATAAAATCTAAAATTTCTTCAGCCTGATTGTCTTTTAAATTAACACCCTGCATAAAATCACCAGATTTATCTTTACGGCCCTTTAAAAGTAACTCTTTGACACCATCTGTCCCTAAACGATCCAGTTTATCTACCGCTCTTAAGACTGCTGGTATTTGAATTTCATCAAGATTAATTTTTTTAAAAAGATCTTCCCAGATTACTCTACTCGAATACTTTACTTTGAATTCACTTGCAGTAAATCCAAGTTCCAAAAATATTTTTGCGACCATTACACATAATTCAGCATCGATATAATTATTACTAATGCCAATAACATCGGCATCAAATTGAATAAATTCTCTATATCTTCCTGGACCTGGTTTTTCATTTCTCCATACTGAACCAACTTGATATCGTTTAAAAGGCTTAGGAATAAACTGATAATTTTCTGCCACGTATCTTGCTAATGGTGCCGTTAAATCGTAGCGCATTGATATCCATTGATCATCTTCATCTTGAAATGAAAATACTCCACCACTTGGTCTTTCCACGTCAGGTAAAAATTTCCCTAAGGCTTCAGTATATTCAAGCGCTGGCGTTTCTATGTTTTTAAAACCAAATTTTTCACACTCGTTCCTGATAACCGCAATCACTTGATTTCTAATATCAATATTTTCTTCTGAGCTATCTTTAAATCCCTTAGGCAGCTGAGCTTTTGGTTTATTATTTTTATTCATAATTTACATTCATAATACGGTATCAATTATATGATACTCAAAAAGTTAACTTAGTAATTTATATAGGGGGTCGCAGTCTGTTAAAACGTTTTTAACAAACTTAAATATGATAGTGATGATGCAACAAAGTAATCATTTCCCGTGAAATGCCCGAATTATGGGAAAAAGTCAATATCTAATCATTTTTTCAAATTTTCAATCTTTCGAAGATTGTCGTTATTCCGCAATAAAAGGCTATATTTATGAAATTAATCGAATCAAATAAATGAATCAAAATACTGCAAGATTAACAACATTTTATGCTGCAACTGGTCACATGTTCATGCATATGTTTGCTGCCTTTTACTTTGTTATTGTGTTAGCAATTGAAGACGATTGGCAATTTAGTTACGACGAACTAATTAATCTCTGGTTTCTTGGATCGTTATTAGTCGGTTTAGGTGCAATACCCTCTGGTTGGCTGAGTGATCGTTGGAGCCGTTCAGGTATGATGGCAATTATGTTTATAGGCTTAGGAATAGCATCTATAGGTTGTGGCTTAAGTACTGATAAATTTTACCTACTTATTAGCCTATCTGTTCTTGGGCTATTTTGTTCTATTTATCATCCAGCTGGAATTGCTTGGGTTGTTAATTCATCTCATGCAACCGGTAGAGCCTTAGGCTTTAATAATATATTTGGAGGGGTCGGCATAGGTATTGGCGCTCTTAGCTCTGGCATTATTATAAAATATCTAAATTGGCAAATGGCATTCATTATACCTGGTGTCATTTCTATATTATTAGGTGTACTTCTTACTTGGCATATTATTTCTAAATCAATACCTATTAAAAATATTACTTCAGAAAAATTTAAAGAAAATCCACCAAAAGGAGATTACTTAAAAATCATCATAATTATGCTTATCAGCATTACATGTATGGGCTTCATATTTCAGATATTGCAAACATCTATTCCAAAAGTGATTGATATAAGGTTAAGTGAAAGTTTAAATTTAGATACTGCAAAAATTGGAATTGCTGTTTCTAGTATATATATTATTAGTGGCTTAATGAACTATATCGGAGGCATACTTGCTGATAAGTATTCAGAAAAAATTATTTATGTTTCCGGTATTTTTGGTCAGGCAGTATTGTTATTTATTGTAGCTTCCACTTCAAACTATTTACTAATTATATTCGCGCTTATGACAGTCGCTTTTAATTCGAGTATTTTACCTGCAGAAAATGTACTGCTAGCCAAGTTTTCTCCTGAAAAATATCAAGGTCTTGTTTATGGAATAAAATTTATTGTTTCTTTTGCAATTGCTCCTGTAGCAGTACTATTGATCTCTAAAAGTTACGAAATAACTAATGAATTTATTTATTTATATATGGGCGGTGGATTTATAATGATCTTAGTATTTATGATGGCTATTAGTTTACCCTACTCACAAGAATCAAAGGCTATATAATAAAAGTGGTACAGCTGGTCTGACTTGAACAGACGACCTCCTGGTCCACAACCAGGCGCTCTAACCAACTGAGCTACAGCTGCAAATAAAAAAACACTAATAAACTATATAGTAACAATAGTACAGCACCATATATGTTATTGAATTTGTTACATTATTAAAGTTTTAAAGAGGTGATATTTTTATACTTATTTTGTATAATGCCTACTGAAAATAACCTTACTGAAAAATTATATGTCTACTCAGAGTAATAAATCAAGATCATTAGTAAAAGCCTTCACATGGAGATTCACAGCTACTATTGATACCTTTGTAATCAGTTATTTAGTTATCTGGCAGTCAGATTTTAGTGCTTTTGAAACTGCAGGTTTAATAGCTAGTTTTGAGATCTTAACTAAAATAACTCTTTATTACATTCATGAAAGAATTTGGTCTTCGGTAACCTGGGGTCGAGTCCCTAGATAAAGTAAAGGCTCAAGGTGGACTTAATCCACCGACACAAGAATTTTTAGCCTCAGAAACACTGTCTTCTCAAAAATATAGTTCTTTTTATAGATTAAAACTTTATTAGGAAACTGATTCTACAAGTAAATTACAAAAGTTTATATCTGATAATATGTACCCATAAAAAGGGTCTACATTTTTTTCTAGTTGTTTATTCATATCACTTGAATACAACGCAAGCATACTGGCAACAATTTCTTTTGTTTGAATGTGAGCTTCTTCTTGGTTAACATTTTTAAAGTCAATATAGGGAACCAAAGAATATCTAAATAACATTTCAGAAAGTCCATAAGTTTGTTTTACTGATTTTTGCAGTTCTTCGTCTGCATATAAGGCCATTGTATTTGAAATACCCATATAAAGTGCTGTGCATCTATTAACAGAATATAATTTATGCTCTATAGATTTCGCGCCTTTATCCTTCATATATTCATCAATAGAGGAAAGAGAATCTTTAGCACTTACAAATGAAATTGAGGAAAGAATTAAGGATATAATAAATATATATTTCACTATTTCACAATATAAAAATATTAAGTTTATTCAACAATTCTTATGCATATAGCTTAGAAATATACTTATGACCATATGAAGTGACGGGGTCAGCGCGAACTAAACCCGTCGATTGTCTTGTATACAATGGTTTTGGTTTTGTAAACCAAGCTAATGGACTTATTGGACTCACTAGTACCTACTGCAATTTATCGTAAAGCACAGGTTCTTTTAAACCTATAATATTTGACTGATTTGTTGGTATTGTAGTGGTGGCTCGACCTGGACTTGAACCAGGGACACAAGGATTTTCAGTCCTTTGCTCTACCAACTGAGCTATCGAGCCTTGATAAAATAATCGAAGATAATGTTTTAATCTAAATAACCCATAGATGAAAGCATATTTTTAACCTCATATAAAGGTAATCCAACAACATTAGTGTACGAACCATTGATAGACTTAACAAATGATGCTGCAATACCTTGTATCTTATACGCCCCAGCAACATTGACCCATTCATTGCTCTCTAAATATTTATCAATTTCTAGATTAGTTAGACTCTTAAAATTTATTACTGTTTGAACTGATTTACAAATACTCTTATTTCCATTGGTGATGAAGATAGATGATACTACTCTGTGTCTTCTGCCTGATAAAAGTTCAAGATATTTTTTTGCAATATTTATGTCTTCAGTTTTATCAATAATACGCCTACCACAAAATGCAATAGTGTCAGCAGTTAGGATTAAAGAATTTGGTTGTTCGTCCTGAATTTTTAAGGCTTTGCTCATAGCTAATCGTTTTGCACAAACTGTGGGTAATTCATCTTTTAAATTTTTCTCATCAATATCAGGACTGATAATCATATCTGGAATGATACCTATACTCTCTAAAAGTTCTTTGCGTCTAGGGGATGAACTACCAAGTATAAATTGCAACTATAAATCTCTATTTGTTATTTATATCTAAAAGTAATTCGACCTTTTGTAAGATCGTAAGGTGTGACTTGAACCAGTACTTCGTCTCCAGTAAGGACACGAATTCTATTTTTTCTCATTCTACCGGCAGTATGAGCAAGTACAGTGTGACCATTTTCAAGTTCAACTTTGAACATTGCATTAGGTAAAATTTCTGAAACTTTACCTTTAAATTCTAATATTTCTTCTTTTGACATATATTATTTTTTCGTAAGCCTATAATCTATTGATCTTGCATGCCCGTCAAGTCCTTCGTTGGCAGCAATCTCATTAGCAGCTGGCCCAATTTGATTTAAGTTTTCTTGAGAACATTCGACAATTGAAGTTCTTTTTAAGAAATCAAAAACAGAAAGTCCAGAAGAATATTTTGCTGACTTAGAGGTTGGCAAAACATGACTGGGTCCAGCTATATAATCGCCAATTGCTTCTGGAGTATTAGAACCTAGAAATACAGCACCAGCATTTTTGATTTTTTTAAGGTGAGACCTAGCATTACCTACCATCAACTCTAGGTGTTCAGGAGCAAATCTATTAGATACTTTGATGGCCTCGTCAATATTCTCAACAATAATTATAGCCCCATTATCATTCCAGCTCTTAGAAGCTATTTCTTTTCTTGGTAAGCTGACAAGTTGCTCCGCTACTTCTAATTCAACATTTTCTGCAAGAGTAATATCATCAGTTATAAAGATACTTTGAGCACTGACATCATGTTCGGCTTGTGAAATTAAATCAGCTGCAATGTTTCTAGCGTCTTGATTTTTGTCAGCAATAACTAATATTTCTGATGGGCCAGCAACCATGTCAATGCCAACATCTCCGTATACCATTTTTTTAGCTTCAGCTACATAAGCGTTGCCTGGTCCAACTATGAGATTAACAGGGTCTATAGTTTTTGTTCCATATGCGAGTGCTGCAATCGCTTGCGCACCACCTATTTTAAAAATTTTATCAACTCCAGAAATTTTTGCGGCATATAAAACTAATGGATTTATTTTTCCACCATTTGCTGGTGTAACCATAATAATATTTTCAACTCCCGCGACCTTAGCCGGAACGGTATTCATGATAACTGAGCTCGGGTAGCTTGCAGTTCCACCTGGAACATAAACTCCAGCAGATTCAACGGAGTTCCAAATAAATCCCAGCTCAATGCCAAGCTCGTCCTTATAGTTAAGGTCTTCTGGAAGTTGTTTTTTATGATAGGCTGTTACTCTATCATGAGAAAGTTGAATAGCCTGCTTAAGTTCATCAGAAATATCTTTTGATGCTAATTCAATTTCTTCATTTGATACCAATATCTCAGTTAAATTTAAATCATTACTATCTAATTTGTTAGTTAGTTTTATAAGCGCTTCATCGCCATTTATTTTTACATCAGTTATAATATTTTTAACTGTCTCACCAATATCTACAGGTACCCCTCTATCAAGAGAAAGAATTTCTTCAAGTTGGGTATCAAAATCTAAGTCTTTACTGACAATTTTTTTCATTACTAATTTTCTTTTGGCTGTTCTTTTTTTACAGACCATGGCTCACCACGATCTTCTAACTTGCATTTAACAAGTTCTGTCTCAATTTTTATAGTGGCATCATTTTTAAAAAGCAATTCAATTTCTAAATTTTTATTTTTATTGGTGTAATAGTTAAAATCTAGCAACTCCAGTACATTTTTTGTATCGGCTTGATCAATGTTTTTAGATGTTACGGACAAAACATCTTCAAAAAATACAACTGCCTTGGTTCTAAGATTTACCTTATTAATAGCCTGTTCCTCCCACATAAAGCGAGTAATCATAGCCACAAATGAACGAATAGATGGTAAATATTTAACATCACTGACTTCTATCAGTCCATCTTTTAGAACTGTAGAGATTATTTTTAATTCATCTGTATCAATCGCATTTAATCGCATTGAACTATATTACTGTATTCTTTTTATATTAGCACCACATGAAGCTAACTTATTTTCTAATTTTTCATAACCTCTATCTAAATGGTAAACTCTATTTATAGTAGTCTCTCCTTTTGCGATTAAGCTTGCAAGAACAAGACTTACTGATGCCCTTAGATCTGTTGCCATAACTTGTGCACCTGAAAATCCATTACATGGATTAATCTTAGCTTGTGATCCATTAATTTCTATATTTGCACCCATTCGATTTAACTCTGGAACATGCATAAATCTATTTTCAAATATATTTTCTCTTATCACCGATGACCTATTTGATAGAGATAATAAAACCATCATTTGTGCCTGCAGGTCTGTTGGAAAGCCTGGATATTCTCGTGTATCTAGCTCTATACTTTTACTAATATCTGAAATCTTAACTTTAAGATTATTATCACTTTTAATCATGTCAACTCCTAAGCTTTCAAAAACAGAAAGTAAGTTTTTTATATGGTCAAAATTGATATTTCTTATTTCTAAGTCACCTTGTGTAATTGCTCCAGCAATAATATATGTGCCTACCTCAATTCGATCTGGGATTACTGTATGAGTGGCTCCATGTAATTCATCAACACCTTGAATTAGAACTTTTCTATTAGGTCCAACTTCAATTTGCGCACCCATTGCTTTTAGCAAATCTATTAAGTCAATAATTTCTGGTTCAATTGCAATATTGGTAATTTCTGTTTCACCTTTAGCTAAAGATGCAGCCATAATAATATTTTCAGTAGCTCCAACTGAAATCATTGGAAGTTCAATTTTTGCTCCTTTTAAACCAGATTTTGCTTCGCACTTGATATAGCCTTTTTCTAAATTAAATTCTCCACCAAGTTTTGCTAATGCATCAACATGAATATTGACTGGTCTTGCACCAATTGCACAGCCACCTGGCATGGAGACGGTAGCTTCTCTTTTTCTAGCCAATAAAGGTCCTAAGACCAAAATGCTAGCACGCATTTTTCTTACCAAGTCGTACTCAGCTAAGGCCTTATCACTTTCTTGATAGGTTAGTTTAATTTGATTATTTTCTATGAGTTTACTCTTATCAAAATTTACCCCCAGTGAATCTAATACACTACCCATAGTATGAATATCTGCGAGATTAGGCGTGTTATCTAAAATAACAGATTCATTTGTTAGTATGCTTGCTGCCATTAAGGGCAGTGAAGCATTCTTTGAACCACTAATTTCAATAGTTCCTTGAAGAGGCTCTCCTCCAATTATGACTATTTTTTCCATTATGATATTTTAGAGTTTTGGAAGTGTGACGCCCTCTTGATTCATATACTTACCTTTACGATCTTTATAGGTAATAGCTGGTGGCGCTTCACCTTTATAAAATAAAAACTGACAGGCACCCTCATTAGCATAAATTTTTGCTGGTAGTGGTGTAGTATTTGAAAATTCTAAGGTTACATGACCTTCCCATTCTGGCTCTAACGGAGTTACATTGACAATGATTCCACAGCGTGCATAAGTTGATTTACCAAGACATATAACTAAAACATCCTTAGGAATCTTAAAATATTCAACTGTACGTGCTAAAACAAAGGAATTTGGAGGAATAATACACTCATCACCAGAACGATCTACAAAACTTTTATCATTAAAATTTTTGGGATCAACAATTACAGAGTCTACGTTAGTAAAAACTTTAAATTCGGTAGATACACGAGCATCATATCCATATGAAGATACACCATAAGAAATAGTTCCATCTTTTTTTTGCCCGTCTACAAATGGTTCAATCATATTTTCTTCACGAGCCATTTTTGTAATCCAGTTGTCAGACATTATTGTCATATATTTTTACCTTTGTTATTAATTTTTTTTTGAAAAAGTTTACGTTTTTGTAAGTTAGCTCTTAAAGCGATAGATAATTTTTCTTTCTTATCCTCATCTAATTTTTTATTAACCTTTTGCACGACCAACTAAGAATTCTTTAATATCTTCTGGACTAAGCCCAGCTTTCTTTAGTTCTTTAACTAATTTTTCTTCTTCTTTTTTATCTGTATTATCTGCATGCTTAGAATCACGCTTCTCTTGTTTAGCCATGGCTCTTTCGCCTCTTTTTGACTTATAATCATGATGAATACCCATAGAAACCTCTGTATTTAGAATTTTGCTTATAATATACAAAAGTTAATAGATTCTCTAGAAATATTGTAATTTTTTTATAATTTATAGAATCTAGTTATACGGCGCAAACTGTAGATCTTGTCAAAAATCTTCTTCCAGTACCGTTATCTAAAGAGAACATGCCACCAATACCAGAAACTGAGTCTATGATAAGATCTGTATTTTGCCATCTTTCATATTGATCTTCGTTCATGTAAAATGGAACTCCACCAATTTCTCCAAGTTTTATATCCCGATCACCTAAGAAAAAGTCTTTAGCTTCATAGCACATGGGCGCACTTCCATCGCAACAACCACCTGATTGGTGAAAAATTAATTCATTTCCATATTTTTGCTTTAGATCGTTGATCAAGCTTAGTGCAGCATCAGTTGCTGATACTTCCATTATATGTTTTTCAGTCATGTTTACCTTGAAAATTTAAGTGGCCCCCTAGGTTATTATCGGGGGCTATTTTAATGGATCCTAAAAGAATCCTAGCTTATTAGGATCATAGGATACTAATAAGTTTTTAGTTTGTCTGTAGTGATCAAGCATCATTTTATGATTTTCTCTTCCAATACCTGATTGTTTGTATCCACCAAATGCAGCATGAGCAGGATAAGCATGGTAACAATTAGTCCATACTCTTCCAGCTTGAATACCTCTACCCATTCTAAAAGCTAAGTTTGCGTCTCTTGACCAAACTCCAGCACCTAGGCCATACAAAGTATCATTAGCTATTTCTAGTGCTTCTGCTTCATCTTTAAAAGTAGTAACTGAAACTACAGGACCAAAGATTTCTTCTTGGAAAATTCGCATTTTATTATTTCCCTTAAAGACAGTTGGTTCTATGTAGTAACCATTCTCTAATCCGCCATTTAATTTAGCGACATTACCACCAGCCAACACTTCGGCACCCTCGTCTTTTCCAAGAGTAAGATAAGAAGCAATTTTTTCCATTTGTTCAGTTGAAGCTTGCGCACCTAACATAGTATCCATTTGCAATGAATTGCCTTGGGTTATTGCATTAACACGCTTTAAAGCTTTTTCCATGAAAGCATCATAAATAGACTCTTGAATAAGAGCTCTACTTGGACAAGTACATACTTCTCCCTGATTTAATGCAAACATAGTGAAACCTTCTAAACACTTATCAAAATAAGCATCGTCTTCGCGCATAACATCCTCAAAGAAAACATTAGGTGATTTTCCACCTAATTCCAATGTAACTGGTATCAAGTTTTGTGAAGCGTATTGCATAATCAAACGACCAGTAGTTGTCTCACCAGTAAATGCAATTTTTGCAATTCGATTAGAAGACGCAAGAGGTTTTCCAGCCTCAAGACCGTAGCCACTAACTATATTTAGTACACCAGCTGGAAGTAAGTCACCTATAAGTTCCATAAGTACCATGATGGATGCTGGAGTTTGTTCAGCCGGCTTTAATACCACACAGTTACCAGCAGCTAAAGCTGGTGCCACTTTCCATGTTGCCATTAGTATTGGAAAGTTCCATGGAATAATTTGTCCAACTACTCCTAACGGTTCTTTAAAGTGATACGCATAAGTATTTGCGTCAATCTCTGCAATAGATCCTTCTTCTGCTCTAATACAACCAGCAAAATATCTAAAGTGATCAACTGCTAATGCCATATCAGCATTAACTGTTTCTCTAATTGGCTTTCCATTATCAATAGTTTCAGCAGTAGCTAACAACATTAAGTTAGCTTCCATTACATCAGCAATTTTATTTAAAATATTTGCTCTTTCGGCAAGAGATGTTTTGCCCCAAGCTGGAAAAGCTGCGTGTCCCGCATCAATAGCCGAGTTTACATCATCTGCATTTGATCTTGCCATTTCACAGATAACCTCACCTGTAATAGGTGAACAATTTTCAAAATATTGACCAGATTTTGGTTCAACAAATGCTCCATTTATATAATTTCCATATTTTGCCTTAAATGGATAAGCGACTTCTAAGTGCTTAGTGTCCAGTGAGGCGCTTATATTTATTTGTGTCATTTTTTACTCCCCAGTAAATTATTTATCATTTTGTATTTAGTAATTGTGAACTTATAAATGAAGCATGACAAGATGAATCTTATTAAATATTAATAATAATTATTATTAATATTAATACCTCCACCAGTTAGATAATTCATTTGCTTATATGATAACCCTATGGTTTTATTGCTAAAACTATGAGTAAATATTTAGATACATTTAACAAATCAATCGCGGATAAAGAGAATTTTTGGCGGGAAGTTGCTGAGGATGTCATTTGGTATGAGCCGTTTGATGAAGTGCTACATACTGATGGACCACCATTTTATCAATGGTTCAAAGGCGGTAAAATTAATACTTGTTACAATGCGTTAGATAGACATGTTGATGAAGGCAATGGAGATCGACTAGCATTAATTTATGATAGTCCAATAACTGGAAACAAAAGTACCTACACTTATTCAGTAATGCGCGATCGAGTAGCGGTGATTGCTGGAGCTTTAAAAAATCAAGGTGTCGTTAAAGGTGATCGTGTCATAATTTATATGCCCATGATACCTGAAGCTGTTATGGCTATTCTTGCTTGTGCAAGGATTGGCGCAGTGCACTCAGTGGTCTTTGGTGGCTTTGCTGCAAATGAACTTGCCAATCGTATTGATGACTCCAAAGCCAAATTAATTCTTACATCTTCCTGTGGTATTGAACCTGGTCGTATTGTTGAATACCAACCATTAATTAATGAAGCGATTAAAATTGCAAAACATAAACCAGATGTCTCAATATTTTTTCAACGAGACCAAAAAAAGGTTGAGCTTATTGAAAATCAAATTGATTGGAATGATTTTGTTAAAAATGTAGAGCCAGCTGAATGTGAGATCATGGATTCAAATGATCCCGCTTATATACTTTATACATCTGGTACCACGGGTACGCCAAAAGGAATAGTTCGAGATACGGCTGGACACATTGTTGCGTTAAAATGGACCATGAAAAATATTTATAATATTGATCCAGGTGACGTCTGGTGGTCAGCCAGTGACATCGGCTGGATCGTTGGACATTCATATATAGTTTATGCGCCTTTATTTCATGGATGCACTACAGTTTTATTTGAAGGCAAACCTGTAGGCACGCCTGATGCTGGAGAGTTTTGGCGAATAATCTCTGAGTATAAAGTGAAATCACTATTCACTGCACCAACTGCGTTTAGAGCTATTAAAAAAGAAGATCCTGAAGGTGAGTTTTTTAAAAAGTATAACTTGTCATCTTTTGAGTCATTATTTCTTGCTGGTGAACGGGCAGACCCAGATACAATTAAGTGGGCAGAAAATCTTCTCCATAAACCCGTTATTGATCATTGGTGGCAGACAGAAACGAGTTGGGCAATAACCGCAAATTGTGCTGGCTTAGGTCTATTTCCAACCAAATATGGGTCTGCCGGTAAACCTGTACCTGGCTATAATGTAAAAGTATTACAAGATGATGGCACCGAATGTAAAGCCGGTGAAATGGGCGACGTTGTTGTTGAATTACCTCTACCTCCTGGTACATTTCCAACACTTTGGAATGCTGATGATCGCTATAAAAAAAATTATATGAGCAATTACCCTGGTTATTATCAAACTTATGATGCTGGTTACATCGATGAAGACGGTGATGTTTGGATTATGTCACGCACTGACGATATTATTAATGTTGCTGGACATAGACTTTCAACAGGCGCCATGGAAGAAGTTCTTTCAGAACACCCCGATGTTGCTGAATGTGCAGTTGTTGGAATTGCTGACAAACTAAAAGGACAATTACCACTTGGTTTTGTAATTTTAAAAAACGGTACAACTAAATCTGAAACTGACATCACCACAGAATGTGTGTCAATGATTAGACAAAAACTTGGTCCCGTTGCTGCTTATAAAAAAACTATCGTATTAAAAAGATTACCTAAAACTAGATCAGGAAAAGTATTGCGAGGAACAATGCGCAAAATTGCTGATCGTGAAGAGTTTAATCTTCCACCCACTATTGATGACCCACTAATATTAGATGAAATAAAAGAGTCATTATTATCTGCAGGAATGATAAATTCATAAAATGAAAAAATATATAGTTTTCCTAGATAGCTCAACTTTTCCAAATCATTTAAAATTTAGTAAAGTAAAATTTCCTCATACTTGGAAAAATTATAAAACTACATCTCCAGAAGAAGTTATTAATAGAATTAAAGATGCTCATATTATAGTTAATAATAAAGTTGACCTTGGTCCGAATGAACTAGTTCACGCAAAAAAGTTAGAACTGATTGCCTTAACTGCGACAGGTACAAACATAATAGACCTCGAATATTGTCATAAAAATAATATCAAAGTATGTAACTTAAGAAATTATGCCTCCATCACAGTTGCTGAGCATGCATTCGCACTAATGCTAGTAATAATGCGGCAAATCAAAGGCTTAGAAGAAGATATTGGATCAGGTTTGTGGCAAAAACAAAAAATTTTTACGATGGTTAACCGTAGAGTATTCAATCTGTACAATAAAAAAATTGGTATCATTGGTAAAGGCTCAATTGGCAAACAGGTTGCAAAACTTGCAAGAGCCTTTAGTATGGAAGTTGAATTTATCTCTGCTCAAAATTTAAAAAAACCACAACTACATAAATTTCTAAAGAAGCAAGATATTATTACTTTACACTGTCCTCTAAATAAAAATACGAAAGATCTCATTTCTTCAAAAGAACTTACTATTATGAAAAAAAGTGCGGTGATTATTAATACAGCTCGTGGTGGAATTATAAATGAATTAGCTTTAGTTAATGCTATTAAAAAGAAAATTATAGCAGGTGCAGGTATTGATGTGACTACTGCTGAGCCCCCTAAAAAAAATCATCCCTACTATCGAATTATTAAACATAGTAATTTTGTTTGGACACCTCATACAGCGTGGGCATCAGAAGAAGCTCTTCAAGCTTCTATGGATCAATTAATACTTAATATTAATGAATTCTATTTAGGAAAACCTAGAAACTTAGTAATTAAATAATGACTCATTTTAAAACACCAAAAGATGGAAATGACATGATGCCATACTTTTTTGGACTAAGGCCAGAAAATGATAAAATAAGTGGGTGGTATAAAGATGTTACAATGATTGTTATTCCCTATGTAACTGACGAAAAAATTCTTAAATCTATAATTCCTGAAAAATTTGCACTTTTAGATGACCCAATTATAACTATTACCTACGCTTGCAATAAGGATATCGATTGGTTAGCAGGACGTAGCTACAATCTTGTTTCCGTTAGTATAAAAGTTAAGTTTGAAGGAAAAGTTAATAAAGAGGATGGAACACTAAATCTAGTTATGTGGGAAAACCTTACTGACCCAATATTAACAGGAAGAGAACTTCAAGGAATCCCTAAGATTTATGCTAATATAAAAGATCACCAGGCATCTGATGAATCAATTAGCACTAGCATGTCCCATTACGACAATACTATATTAGATATATCAATATCTAATATGACTCAGCTAGATGATAAAATGGTTGCAGTAATTAGTGAAAGTGAGAGAAATTTAAAATCTTTTGGAATTAGATATCTATCAAATGTAGATATTACGAAACCACCCGTACTAAATGAGTCAATTCTTCATACTTCACAAAATTTTTTTAAAGAAATACATATAGGTAAAGGATCTTTAAATTGGTATCCGTCTAATTGGGAAAAAAACCCTACTCAAGCTCATATTATTAACAAGCTACAAGATTTGCCTATTCTTGAATATAAAGACTCTTACTTTATTAAAGGTGCAACAAATCTATTTGTTCCAGATAAACCTTCATTAATTCTTAAATAATTATGTCTTCAGCTAATATAAAGAATATATGTTTTATTGGAGCTGGTACTATGGGTTGCTTTAACTCTTTAATTGCTTCAGTTGCTGGATATGAATGTAAAATTTTTGACCAATCAGAAGATGTATTAAATGAAAGAATTAATAATCAAACATTACTTGCTCAATATTTAAATCAGTCAAATTTCTTTGAAGGTAAGGATATAAGTTCTGCTATTTCCAGAATAAAGAATTGTAATAATATAAATGACGCTTTAGAAAAAGCTGACCTTGTTAGCGAATCTATCCCTGAAAATTTAAACTTAAAAATAAAATTATTTAATGAAATAGAATCCATAGTTAATAAAAATATTATTTTAACAACCAATACCTCTAGTCTATCTATAAAAAAAATAAGTGAAGGCTTGCATCCTGATACTAAATTTGCAGCTTTGCATTCATACTTAGGTTCAAAATTGATTGATGTAGTTAGAGGTGCTTATACTTCAAATCAAACTATTAATTCTCTAGTTGATTATATTAAGAGTGTAGATAGCTATCCTTTAGTTCTAAACAAAGAACATCAGGGATATGTCCTCAATTTTATGCTTGGTGGACTATTAACCCAAAGCCTTTTAATGGTAATAGAGAATAAGCATACAATACAAGATATTGATGCTGCCTGGAAAGATTTAAATAGTAGTCAGTTTGGTCCGTTTGGAATGATGGATATGTTTGGTTTAGACGTCGTAAGGCAAGCCTGGCAAGAAAAAGATTCAGACTCATTCCATTTAATGCATAAGAATAAAATAATAGATTTTTTATCACAATATACCGATAAAAACTATTTAGGATTAAAAACTTTTAGAGGTTTTTATAATTATAAAGACATTGATATTAATTATAAGAAAGATAATTTTGCAGAAATTCAAAAAGATCTTTGTGTTAGCATAATAGAGGCTGCTGTTGTTTTAAATAGTAGAAAGATTGTTCATAAAGATGAAATAAATAAAGCCTGGATTATTGGTACCAATCTCTCTAAGGGACCATTTGATTTTTTAGATAATATAGGTATTACAAGCTACCTAAAAAACTACGAAGAATGGGTTGCTAGAGAATATATTTCACCAGAATTTCATTCATTAGTGAGAACCTGTTTATCAGAATGATTGGTTTTTAAGAACTAATTATTAATATAAATCGCTTTTACTCTGGAAGACCTAGAAACTTAGTTAGCTAGACAATCACTATTCGCTCATGCTTGTCATAAGAGAAATGTTTCCACCCATTGAAGTAGTATTATTTGAAAGAGAGTATTCATTACATAAATTTTGCAAATATCTTGGGCCTCCAGCTTTTGGTCCTGTTCCTGATTTACCGTGACCACCAAATGGTTGAGTCCCAACTACAGCCCCAACCATATCTCTATTAACATAAATATTACCTACATCTATATTTTTAACTATCGTATTAATTGTATTTTCAATTCGACTATGAATACCAAGTGTCAATCCAAACCCAAGGTTGTTAATCTTATTGCAAAGTTTAATTATATCTTTTGACTTAAATTTAATTACATGGAGAACAGGACCAAATATTTCATCGGCCACTTCATCAATTGACTCTATTTCAATTAAAGTTGGGGGAACAAAACTACCCTTAGAAGAAATATTATTTGTTTGATAAATATTAGTAAATTTCTCAATGTGTTTTAAAATTTTTTGTTTAGCTTCTAAATCAATAATAGGCCCAATATCTGTTGAAATTAGCTCTGGACTTCCAACAATCAATGCATCCATAGCACCTTTCAACATATTAATAGACTTAACATAAACATTTTCTTCAATGCACAGTACTCTACATGAAGAGCATCTTTGCCCTGCACTTTTAAAACTAGAATTTATAACATCTTGTACCATATGCTCGGTTAACGCTGAGCTATCGGCAATCATAAAATTTAAACCTCCAGTCTCTGCAACAAAATTAATTATATCATCTCGAAGAATTAACTGATTTTGAATTTTTTTTGCCGTCTCTGATGATCCAGTAAAAATTATATTTTTTAGACTCTTATGGCTTAACACTTTAGGCGCAATTTCCTCACCTCGACCTAAAATCAAAGCTGCTGCTTTTATTGGAAGACCAGCTTTAAATAAAAGATTAAACACAATTGAAGCACAATAGGATGTTTGTTCTGCTGGCTTTGCTAATACAACATTTCCAGCAACTAAAGAGGCAACAAGTTGCCCGGTAAATATTGCAATAGGAAAATTCCAA
Source organism: Pelagibacteraceae bacterium AG-422-B15 (assembly GCA_905182445.1). Taxonomy (GTDB): domain Bacteria; phylum Pseudomonadota; class Alphaproteobacteria; order Pelagibacterales; family AG-422-B15; genus CACCCN01. The sequence goes on from CAJJBM010000007.1 coordinate 34,546, forward strand.
GGACTTATAGCAAATGTCATTCCTTTGCCTTTATAATAGTAATTGTTAGATTCTCCTGTTGGTCCATCTAGTAACTTTTCACAAAATAAGTTTTTAGCCTCCAAAGAATAATAGCGACAGAAATCTACTGCTTCACGAACATCGGCAATTGCATCACTTATTGTTTTTCCTGCTTCTTGAATACAAGCATTTACAAGAAGTGAGGTATTTTCTTCCATTAAAGAAGCTAATTTTTCAATTATTTCTATTCTTTTTTTGAGTTCTTCATTTCTCCATAGCTGTGAAAATGACTCAAGGGATTTAATTGCAAAGTCTATATCTTCATCATTCGCATAATATACCTTTCCAAGAATTTGAGAGTGATCATATGGTGATATAATTTCTAAGTGTGTCTTTGATTTTGTCGATTGTCCGTTTATTATGCTACCAATAGATAAATTGTTCAGCTTTGGTAGTTCAGAAATTAATCTAATATTTTCCTCTTCAGAAAGATCGAGTCCATTAGAATTATCTCGATTTGTGAATAATTTTTTAGGCATAGGCAAATTATTCTCATCTATTTTATCTATCTTGCTTAGAGGAGACTCAGCTAAATTCTCAATTTCTATATCTTGTTTATGAAGCTGATAGATAAAGGATGTATTTGCACCATTCTCAAGAAGTCTTCTAACTAAATATGGAAGCAGCTCATTATATCCTCCAATAGGAGCATAAATTCGACAATTAAAGTCATGCTTGTCAGCGAAATATTTATAAACTTCATTTCCCATGCCATGTAATTTTTGGAATTCAAAACGTTTATCCCCAAATAATTTTTGGATATAAGAAATGGTAAAGGCATTATGTGTTGCAAATTGAGAATAAATATTCTTTGAATCATTTAATTGATGTGCACACTTAAGATACGACAAATCTGTCATAAATTTTTTTGTAAAAACTGGATAGTTAGGAAGTCCCTGCTCTTGAGCATATTTAATCTCTGAATCCCAATACGCACCTTTAACTAACCTAATATTCATTGATTTATTGAGTTTTTTTAATCTGCTTTCAAGCCATTCAATTACAAAAGTACTTCGTTGTTGGTAGGCCTGAACAGCCAAACCAAACCCATTATAGACATCATCAATTAAATTACTTTCAAGAATATTTTCAGTTAGCATTAGAGAAGTTGTCAGCCGATCAGCTTCCTCAGCATCAAAACATATATCAACTTTACATTCTCTACCTAGTTCAATTAATTTAAATATTTTAGGTAATAATTCTTTATAAAGTATTTCTAACTTTTGACGTTCGTATCTTGGGTGTAACGCAGATAACTTAATTGATATACTATGCTGCATATCAGATATTGTATTGCTTGTTGCTATAATGGCAGCTTCATAATTCTGATAATATTTTTCAGCATCTTCATAAGTAAGTGCGGCCTCGCCTAACATATCAAAAGAATATGCATAATTATTATTCTTACTATTTCTAATTTTTTTATTTGCATTAGTAATATTTTTTTCAAAAATAAACTGTTTTGCTAAAATATTTATTGATTGTTTAATGGCAGAACGTAAGATTGGACCACTAAGGTTTTTTAATAAGTCTTTAAATATTTGGGATTCATTTATATCATTTTTTTTAACAATTTTTCCTGTTAACATAAATGCCATTGATGAAATGTTAATAAGTAATTCTTTATCTTTAGAAATGTGATCTTTCCATTTTCCTGAAGGAATTTTATCTTCAATTAACTGGTTGATAGTTGCTTTATCAGGTATTCTTAATAAAGCCTCTGCCAAACACATTAAAACTATACCTTCATTAGTACTAAGGTCGTATTCATGCATTAATTTTTCAAAATGATTATGAGACTCGTAAGACCGTGCGGCGCCAATAATATTCTTAGTTAATTTATCTATTTCAAGTTGATGCTCTGAATAAAAAGGCTGAATAACTGGAAGAAATTTTTTTATTAAAAGTTCTTTTTGGTCTAAAAACTTGTTTTCAAAAATATCCTTCATATTGGCTCCTGTTATGCAATTAGGAGAACCATAAATGCTATTTGTAAGAAATAATTACTTTATTTTGTCTGATTTATAAAATTAATTCTTTTAAAATTGTCAATTATAGAATAAATTTACTTAAATATTATATAAATACAGTAAATATTACTATGCTAGATAATGTCGATATTAAATTAATTAGTCTTTTAACTGAAAATGGACGAGAAACGCTTAGTAATCTTGCAAAAAAAGTAAATCTTTCAATTTCACCATGCCAAACTAGAGTCAGAAGACTTGAGAGTGAGGGGTATATAATTGGATATTCTGCAAAAGTTGACCATCAAAAACTTGACCAAGAACACATAGCTTTTGTTCAAGTTTCATTGTCTGATACTAGAGCTCATGCACTAAAAGAGTTTAATAAAGAAGTTAATAATCTAATAGCAGTTGAGCAATGCCATATGATTGCTGGTAGCTTTGATTATTTATTAAAAGTTAGAAGTTCAAATATAAGTGACTATCGCACCTTGCTTTCAGATCATATTTCTTCATTACCATACGTCGCATCAACTTCAACTTTTGTTTCGATGCAAACTATAAAAGGTTAATTTTATTTATCTTCCAATGATTAGTTTTTAAATACTAATTCTTTCGGAAAATTACAAAAAGCTTCAAAGCCATCATCGGTAACCCGCATTGCTTCACTGACTTCAACGCCCCAATCTCCCATTTGCATTACTGCAATCATATGAAGTGTACAATTAGTTTGGAGAACAGTGGGATCACCTTTAGAAATATTAACAGTTCTTTCACCCCAGTCAGGTGGAAAGCCAGCTCCAATTGAATAGCCTGTTCTAGAGTCTTTTTTAATATTGTATTTATCAAGTACTTTCCAAAATGTTTGAGCAACACTGTCTGCGGTAACTCCAGCTTTAATCGCTGACTTACCCTCTTCAAGAGCTTCTATAGTTTTATTCATGACATCTAATTTTTGCTGATCTTCTTTACCCAAAAATACTGTTCTTGCCATGGGACAATGATATCTTTTATAAGCACCAGAAATTTCAATAACTGTTGCTTCATCTTTTTTAAATAACTCATTACTCCAGGTTAAGTGTGCAGCAGAGGTACCTTGACCGGTTGGGAACATTGGCGCAATGCTTGGATAATCACCACCAAAACCTTCTTGCCCTTTAATTAAGCCTGAATAAACAGCTGCCGCTACATCACATTGCCGAGTACCAACATTAATAGTATCAATCGCTGCTTGCATACCCACTTCAACATTCCTTGCGGCTTGATGCATATATTTAATTTCAGTATCTGATTTGATAAACCTTACCCAGTTAACAAGAAAGCCACTATCAATAAACTTACAGTTATTTAAGCCTTCTGTTAATTTTGAGTAACACGTTGCAGTAAAATAGTGCGCATCCATTTCTACAGCAATTGTTCCACTATCTAATTTCTTTTCTTTTATAACTTCAACTAAGTATTCATAAGGGTGATGAGGTGGAACATGTACTAGCTTTTCTGGATATGGAATAATATTTTCATCTTTTAAATAAGTTTGAATATATGCACCACCAACATCCATTTGTCTGACAAAGCAAATTGGCTCACCTAGCTTAGAACTTACGATCATGGTTTGTGGCATATAGAATGACCAAGCATCAAAACCGCACAAGTAATAAATATTTGCTGGATCTGATACTAAGAGTGTATCGATGCCTTTATTTGCCATGACTGCTAGAGTTTTTTGCACCCTCTGCTTATATTCATTGTGTGAAAAGTTTTTCATATCTAAATTATAAGTAATAAGTTGTTAATTTAAAATTTTTTTTATTAAAAATCTGTTATATTTATCTATATGCCAGATATACACCAAATTATAACTGAGGATCCAGCCACACTTCTATTGATTGTTCCAGTGGTTATTGCGATAGCAATTTATTTTGCCCTTTATTCAAAATGATAGGTTTTGTAATGGTTGGTACTAATGACATTGAATCTGCGAATAAATTTTATGATATTGTTATAGGTACTCTTAATCTAACAAAAGCTTACGAAGACACTAAATGTATTGGCTATGCCAAGGATACTGCCTTAGAAGAAATCGAATTTTATATAACTAAACCTGCTAATAAAGAAACTGCTAGTTTTGGTAATGGGACTCAAATTTCATTTTATGCGGATAACAAAATAAAAGTTGATAAATTTCATGAGGTAGCACTAAAAGCAGGTGGTAAGGATGAAGGTCTTCCGGGCTTAAGACCCCAAAATGGAAATGTTTATTATGCTTATATAAGAGATCTTGATGGCAATAAGATTTGTGCTTATACAAATTTATAGATCAAAAATTTTTCCAAAACCTTTTAATTTATCTTTAATACCTGCTGTTCTAAGCGCATGCCACATCTGACCTTGGTTGCTTGTGATTACTGGTTTTCCTGTTAATGCCTCAACCTCTTCAATAATATCAAGTGACCTAACTCCACTGCAACTCAAGAAGATTGCATCGGCATCTTTTTGATCAATACTTAAAGCGAATTGCTTTAAATACTCTGGGGTTATTGTGCCAAATTCTATGTTATTACCAAGATTGAGACCCTTAATATCCAAAACTTCAAAACCATTATTTTGAAAAAAAATTTTTTCTACAATATTTATTTCATCTAAATAGGGCGTTCCAATTACTAGTTTTTTTACTTCTAATTGTTTTAATGCTGCAACTACACCTGATACTAAAGTTATTGCTTTGGTGTATGGTGCGCCACGACTAATTTCTGCACAGATTTTGTCTTCACCAATTACTATAGATCCAGAAGTACAGCTGTAGCTTATGACATCTGGTTTTATTTCCGGCTGGATTCTTGCAGCGGCCTCAGCCATTTGATCGATATGCTCAGCTAACGTTTCATTGGTAATATAATCATTGGTTTTTAATCTTGTGAAGCTAACACCGACTCCGTCCGGTGCCATCTTATATGTATCTATCTCGCAAGCTAGATCTGTAGATAACAAAATAAAGCCTAGATTTGCCCTACTATTTCGACCAAGGTCGAATTCGACGTTATTAATATCAAATTCTGACATTAAGATAATTGTTTGGTAATCAGTTCGGACCAAAAAGAAGAGCCTATAACTAATAATTCATCATTGAAGTCATAATCTGCACTATGAAGTGAGCGGCCATGACAACCTTCGGTACCATTACCTATTAAAATATAACAACCTGGTTTAACTGCTAACATTTGTGCAAAGTCTTCTGAAAATAATTTTGGTTCACAGTCACCGTCAACTAATTCTGCACCAACAAGATTTCTTGCAACATCCATAGCAGCATGAACTTGAGTAGAAGTATTTATCGTCATATTAGTTTGGACCTCATATGAGAAAGAAAAATCTATGCCATGTGCTTCTGCAATTCCCTTTACAATTTGTCTCATGCTTTCTTCTATAATCTTATTGGCCTCAAGTGATAACGCTCTTGTATCTCCACTTATGACTGATTCACCTGGCAATACATTTTTCATACCATTAGAAGTAAATTCAGTAACAGAAACAACACCATTTAATGCGGGGTTAATTTTTCTAGAGACAATTGATTGTAAGGCTGTGATGATTTGTGTTCCAACTGTAATTGTATCTACACCCATATGTGGAAGTGCAGAATGCCCACCTCTACCATGCAATTTAATTTCGAATAAACTTTCACTCCCTGTTATTGCTCCCGCCCTACTTGCAAAATTTCCAGTGGTGAGACCGGGTAGGTTGTGAAAAGCATAAACTTCATCAATATTAAATTTTTTAAAAAGCCCATCATCAATCATAGCTTGAGCACCTTCTGTAGCTTCTTCATCTGGCTGAAAAATAAAATAAGCAGTGCCATTAAAATTACCTGATTCAGCAAGATGCTTTGCTGCACCTAAAGCCATTGTTGTGTGACCATCATGACCACAAGCATGCATTTTGCCTTGGTTTTTTGACTTATATGAAAAATCATTTAATTCAGTAATGGGCAAGGCATCCATATCGGCTCTAATTCCAATGCTCTTAGTGCCTGATCCTTTTTTAAGAACACCGACAATTCCAGTTCCACCAATACCTGTGTGTACCTCTAATCCAAAGCCTTTTAGTAATTCAGTTACTTTTGCCGCAGTCTCATTTACATCAAAATTTAACTCTGGGTTGGCATGAAATTCATGTCGCCATAATTTTAATTCATTCTCTAGATCTTTAGTGAGCATGGTCTATTTAGTCAGTTTGTTTTTCGGTTAAAATTAACATTACTTTACTCTCCGAAGATAAACCACAATCGTTGTTATCTATAGCTTTTTTAAGTGCTGCATAGCCTGCACCGCCAGATTCTGAAGTATTTAAGTCATTTTCTGATAATTCTACAAGACAGTCTTTGGACTCTTGATCTGTTATAGTCATGCAATAATTGGCGGTTTGTGCCAGTGAAGATAGAGCTGCAATTGATGGAACCTTACAATCTAATCGGCCCATAATAGAAAC
>CAJJBM010000008.1 GCA_905182445.1 Pelagibacteraceae bacterium AG-422-B15
TTATCTGTATTCTCACTATGTATCTTTATATGAAACTATATAATATTATTTCTAAAGTAATGTTGGTGTATGCCACAATATTTTTGTTTTGCAACCCCTTATATGCCGAAACAGTTACGCTAAAAAAAATAATTTTTGAAGAAAAGCCTGGTTTTACAAGTATTTTTGAGGACGTAAGTAGTAAAAATTACTCATTAAGTGATTTTTCTGGAAAACTTACTTTAGTCAATTTATGGGCAACTTGGTGCAAACCTTGTAAAGAGGAAATGCCTTCATTAGACAGATTACAAGGTAAATTTGATAAAAATAAATTTGAAGTAATTGCAATTAATCTTGATAGGGGTCCAAAAACCAAGGCTAAAAGCTTTTTTATTGATAATAACATTGAGAATATTGCATTATACTTTGATAGTAAAAATAGTATTCCAAAAGAAATAAAAGCTCTTGGTTTGCCTGCGACTATTTTAATAGACCAAAATGGTATGCAAATTGCAAAATATTTAGGTCCAGCAGATTGGGAAGATCAATATTTTATAGATTTATTTTCTAAATATATTTTTTAGAGTGCTTCCTCTAGTTCTGGTAGAACTTGAAATAAATCGGCTACAAGACCATAGTCAGCAACATCAAAAATAGGTGCTTCTTCATCTTTATTTATAGCAACAATAACCTTTGAATCTTTCATTCCTGCAAGATGTTGAATTGCTCCAGATATACCCACTGCGATATATAATTCAGGAGCGACAACTTTACCGGTTTGGCCAACTTGATAATCATTTGGAACAAAGCCAGCGTCAACAGCAGCTCGTGATGCACCAACTGCTGCATTTAATTTAGCAGCAACTTTATCTAAGAGTTTAAAGTTTTCACCATTTTGCATTCCTCTACCACCAGATACAATTATTTTAGCAGAAGTTAATTCAGGTCTATCTGATTTTGTTAGTTCTTCCTTAACAAATTCAGAAACTGATGGAATATTTTCTGGAGAAATTTTTTCTACTTCACAAGAAGTATTGCCTCCCACACTCATTTGAAAAGCCGTAGGTCTAATTGTTAATACTTTTTTTATATCAGAGGATTGAACAGTTGCAATTGCATTTCCAGCATAAATTGTTCTGATAAATGTATCGGGTGACTCAACACCTATTATTTCAGATATTTGACTTACATCTAGTTTTGCGGCCAATCTAGGCATAACATTTTTACCTGTTGTAGTCGCTGCTGATGCAAAAAAGTTATAGTCAGATGATATATCAAAAATAGCTGAAGTTAATTTTTCTGCTAAAATATTGTCAAATTCACTGTTATCAAGATGAATTACTTTTGACACACCCTCTATCTTACTAGCTTGATTTACTGCCTCATCAATATTACTTCCCGCAATAAGTATGTGAAGTTCATCTCCAAATTCTTTTGCACCACTAATGGCTTTTAAGCTTTGATCATTTAATTGACCATTTGCATGTTCGGTATAAAATAATGTTGTCATATAACACCTGCTTCATTTTTAAGTTTTTCTACTAATTCTGATACTGAATCCACTTTAATTCCAGCTTGCCTCTTAGGTGGCTCGACCACTTTTAAAACTTTTAGTCTGGGTGACACATCAACACCAAAATCTTCTGGTGCTTTTTGATCGATAGGTTTTTTCTTTGCTTTCATAATATTTGGAAGTGAAGCATACCTTGGCTCGTTAAGTCTTAAATCAGTTGTAACAACCGCAGGCATATTAATTTTAATAGTTTGTAAACCACCATCAACTTCTCTTGTAACTAAGGCTTGCTCACCTTCAATATCTATTTTAGATGCAAATGTACCTTGCGGTAAATCAGTTAATGCTGCAAACATTTGTCCCGTTTGATTGTTATCACCATCAATTGCTTGTTTGCCCATCACAACCAAGCCTGGTTTTTCTTCTTCATATATTTTAGCCAAAATTTTAGCTAGAGCTAGGGGCTCTAAAACTTCTTCTGTTAATACGTGAATTCCTCTATCAGCTCCCATGGCTAGGGCAGTTCTAATTGTTTCTTGGCACTTTTGATCACCTATAGAAATTGCAATTATTTCTTCTGCTTTACCTGCTTCTTTTAATCTAATAGCTTCTTCTACGGCTATTTCACAAAAAGGATTCATGGACATTTTTACATTATCAGTTTCAACACCAGTTTGATCAGACTTAACTCTGATATTTACATAAGGATCGATAACTCTTTTTACGGGCACTAGGATCTTCATTTAAAAGTTCTTTCTAATTAATTAAAGAAATATATCGTTAGGAATTATAGTATTTTTTGCTTTTGATCAATTAATTTAAGTATTCTGACCAGGTTTCCATAAGACATCTTTTTTACCATTTCCATTTTCAACCCTTGATAAAACGAAGAATAAATCTGATAATCTATTAACGTAAGTCATTGAATTTATGTTTATTTTTTCTTTACTATTTAATTCAACAATTAAAGTTTCAGCACGCCTAGCGACTGTTCGTGCATTGTGTAAATATGACGCACTAAGAGACCCACCAGGTAAGATGAATGAGTTTAAGTTTGATAACGGTTTATTAAATTTATCAATAGTATCTTCTAATCTCTTAACTTGGTTTTCAGTGATTCTTAACGGCGGAAATTTTGGCAATTTAGTAATTGGGTTTGCAAGATCTGCTCCTAGGTCGAATAAATCATTTTGAATTTCCGATATAACTTTGACCAGTTTTTTAGAGACATGATGTTTAACAACACCAAGAATAGAGTTCAATTCATCCACCGTGCCATAGGATCTAATTCTAATATTATCTTTAGAAACTCTTTTACCTGATACTAGGCTTGTTTTGCCCTTGTCCCCAGTTTTTGTATAAATTCTAGTTAATTTTACCATTTTTATTAAGATGCAATATATAGAGCTATCATTATGATCACTATCGCTAAGAATTGAAGCAAAATTCTTAAGCGCATTAATTTATTAGAGTATTGTTTATTAAACTTTCCACCCTTTAACATACCAAAGATGCCTGTAAAAAGAACCATGGTTACGGCCGCAATAGTGATAGGTATCAGTAAGTAATAAAACACACTTGGCATTAGTTTGAAGTAAGTAATCTTCGAGCTATAACATCGGCTTGCATTTCTGCGGCGCCTTCAAAGATATTTAAGATTCTTGAATCGCATAAAAGCCTACTGATAGGATATTCTAAAGCAAAACCATTTCCGCCGTGTATCTGAAGAGAGTTATCAGAAGTTGCCCATGCTACTCGAGCACCCAGTAGTTTTGCCATGCCGGCTTCTAAATCACATCTATTGCCCTTATCTTTTTCTCTTGCTGAGAAATAAGTAAGTTGTCGAGCAGCCATTATTTCAGTAACCATCGAAGTAATTTTTGAAGAAACTCTAGGAAATTCATATATTGGTTTACCAAACTGATTTCTATCAAGAGCATATTGCATACCAGTTTCCATTGCAGATTGAGCAACACCAACCGCTCTTGCGGCAGTCTGAATTCTAGCAGATTCAAATGTTTCCATTAATTGTTTGAAACCTTTACCTTCTTCTCCACCTAGCAGATTCTCACCCTTCACTTTAAATTCATCAAATGCAATTTCGTATTCTTTCATTCCTCTATAGCCAAGTACCTCTATTTCTCCTCCAGACATTCCTTCGCTTGGGAACATATTACTGTCATCTCCTCGTTCTTTTTCAGCTAAGAACATAGATAAGCCCTTATAACCTTTTTCATCTGGGTTTGATCTTACCAAAAGAGTCATTAAATCACTTCTTGCGCCGTGGGTAATCCAAGTTTTGTTTCCAGTTATTGAATAATCATCTCCATTTTTTACTGCACGAGTTCTTAGCGAAGCCAAGTCAGAGCCTGTATTGGGTTCACTGAAAACAGCAGCTGGAAGTATTTCACCAGATGCAATTTTTGGTAACCATTTTTTCTTTTGTTCTTCAGTTCCACCAATTAATAGCAATTCAGAAGAAATATCAGTTCTTGTTCCTAAAGATCCAATTCCAATATATCCACGCGCCAGTTCTTCAGTTACAACACACATAGATAGCTTACTCATACCAAGGCCACCATATTCTTCAGGTATCGTTAATCCAAAAATTCCAAGCTCAGCCATTTTATTTATGACCTCCATTGGAATTAACTCATCTTTTAAATGCCATTCATGTGCGTAGGGGACAACGTCATCTTCTACAAATTTTTTAAATTCTTGAATTATCATTGTGGAAGTATCGTCAAGACCTAAATTACCAAAGTTCTTACTTGAAAAATTATTTTGTAAAATGTCAGCAAGTTTTAATCTATCAGTTGCATCATTTCCATTTAACATAAGATCTTTAACTGAGTTAGTTGAAAGCTCAGTTAATAATCCATTCTTTAGTCCTAAGTCTTGAGGCCTTGCATACTCCAGTTGAGACATAGGAATACCGTGCCACAATTGTTTTAGATATTCTGAGAAAGCAAACTGTAATATGAGTTGTTCAGTCTCTAGAAAATTATTTTCACTTTCAAGTCTTTCTGCCCAATTTAGTAATTCAGTAAGTGTAGCTTTATAGGTTGCTATCCAAGCCAGGCTGTGAGCAGCATGTTGCTCTCTTGCCATGAGTTGTTTAGATACAGTTCCATCTTCCATAACAAGTTTTTTAACTTGTTCTTTAGCAGCATCTGAATACCTGTTAATAGACTCTAAAGAATCCCTACATTTAATTAATAAATTATCCATTATATTTATTCTTCCTTGATAGTTTTTAATCCTGTTTCAAGAGCGCCAACTAAAACTGCCATATTCCCAGCTTTATGCTCATTATTAAGCATTTTTTCATGTGCAAATGGTATCTTATCCCATTCAAAAACCTCTGACATACATGGATCAATCACACCATCTAATACAAGATTATTTGCAGAATGTGCCTGCTTTGAATTACCAAAATGAGATCCTTGAAGCCTTTTACTGTGCATCCACAAATATCGGGCATCCAAAGTCAAGTTATATCCTGTAGTACCAGCACAGATAACAACCATGCCACCTCTTTTTACAATAAACATAGAAACAGGAACTGTAGTTTCTCCTGGATGCTCAAACACCATGTCTACATTCCTTCCTTTTCCTGTAAATTCCCATAAAGCTTTACCAAATTTTCTAACTTCTTTCATATAATTGCCATAGGCTTCAGCATCATCGATATCAGGATGCTCTCCCCAACAGTTAAAGTTTTTTCTATTTAGAACGCCAACAGCACCTAGGCTTTTCACGTAGTCAGCTTTTGAATCATCTGAAATAATTCCAATTGGTTTAGCACCAACTGTTTTTGCTAGTTGAACTGCAAAACTTCCAAGTCCACCAGACGCTCCCCAGATTAAAACATATTGACCAGGCTTTAGTTCATGTGGCGCATGTCCAAATAACATTCTGTAAGCAGTAACAAGAGTTAAATTGTAACAACCACTTTCTTCCCATGATAATTGAGGTGGCTTTTTCATTAGCTGGTGTGCTTGTACAGCAGTGAACTGTGCAAAAGTACCATCAGCAGTTTCATATCCAAAAACTTTATTAGTTTCAGACAGCATTGGCTCTCCACCATTAACTTCAACATCTTCGTGATCCCATGTCATTGCATGAACAACAATTTCATCACCAACTTTCCATTTCTTAACAGCTGATCCAACTTTCCAAACAATTCCAGAAGCATCAGAGCCTGCGATATGATAATCTTTCTTTGTTACATCTAACACAGAGATTGGCTTTCCTAATCCAGCCCAAACGCCATTATAATTTACTCCAGCAGCCATAACAAAAACTAAAACATCACTGGGTCCTATTTCAGGAACATCAAACTCTTCAGCTTGAAAAGATTGCATAGGATTACCATGTCGATCTTTTCTAATAACCCAAGCGTGCATTTTTTTTGGAACAAAACCAAGAGGTGGAACTTCACCAATAGCATAAATATCTTTTTCTTCAGCAATCATTATCTTCTCTCCTAAGTACAAAATTTATTTGAAATATAGCTTAATTAAATCTTTTTTCTAGGCTTATAGCCAGTTTGAAAATAAATTTGTATACACTTCTTTTTTCTCGGCTTATAGCCAGTTTGTTGTTATTAATATATGAAGTATAAATAAAACAAAAAATTAGAAAAACAAGCTCAAAGACTAAAAATGACAGATAAACCCTGGTTAATACGCACTTACGCTGGACATTCGACTGCTAAAAAGTCAAATGAGCTATACCTAAATAATCTTTCAAAAGGTCAAACGGGCCTATCTATTGCCTTTGATTTACCTACACAGACTGGCTATGACAGTGATCACGTACTTGCTAGTGGAGAAGTTGGAAAAGTTGGAGTTCCAATAAGTCATATTGGAGACATGAGAACTTTGCTAAATCAGATTCCTCTTGATCAGATGAATACTTCAATGACCATAAATGCTACAGCGGCCTGGATGTTAAGTCTTTATATTGCATTAGCTGACGAGCAGAAAGTTGATCGCAATAAATTACAAGGAACAACACAAAAT
>CAJJBM010000009.1 GCA_905182445.1 Pelagibacteraceae bacterium AG-422-B15
TATCACCTGGATGTACTTCAGCACCAACATATACAATTCCAGCCTCATCAAGATTGCTTAGCATTTCATCTCCAACATTTGGAATGTCTCTAGTAATTTCTTCAGCGCCAAGCTTGGTATCTCTGGACATTACCTCAAAATCGTCAATATGAATTGATGTAAACTTATCTTCTTGAACGATTTTTTCAGAAATTAAAATAGAATCCTCAAAGTTATATCCACGCCATGGCATAAAGGCCACAACTACATTTCTGCCTAAACCAAGCTCACCAAGATGGGTTGATTGACCGTCAGCGATAATATCACCTGGCTTAACTTTATCTCCAACTTTTACTAAAGGACGTTGATTGATACATGTGCTTTGGTTAGATCTTTGAAATTTCTGCAATGTGTAGATGTCAACACCAGACTCTTCTGAGCTAATATCTTCTGTCACCCTTACTACAATTCTCTTGCCATCAATCTTATCTACAACACCTTCTCTTCTTCCAATAATTGTTACACCAGAATCAATTGCAACTTTTTGTTCGACACCCGTACCTACTAAAGGTGATTCAGCTTGTATTAAAGGTACCGCTTGTCTCATCATGTTTGATCCCATTAAGGCTCTGTTGGCATCATCATTTTCTAAAAATGGTATTAAAGATGCTGCACAAGAAACAACTTGTTTTGGAGAAACATCCATATAGTCAATCTCACTAGGTCCCGTCATAACAAAATCACCATCTCTTCTTGAAGAAATTAGTTTTGTTAAGAAATCACCTTTGTCACCAATCTCAGTATTTGCTTGAGCAATAGTAAATTGAGATTCTTCCATTGCAGAAAGATAATCAATTTGATTACTCACTTTACCATCAAGAACTTTTCTGTAAGGACTTTCAATAAAGCCGTATTTATTAACTTTTGCATGTGAGGCCAAGCTATTAATTAAACCAATATTTGGACCCTCAGGGGTTTCAATTGGACAAATTCTTCCATAGTGAGTTGGATGTACGTCTCTTACTTCAAAACCAGCACGTTCTCTACTTAAACCACCTGGTCCTAGTGCTGAAAGTCTTCTTTTATGTGTAATTTCTGCCAATGGATTAGTTTGATCCATAAATTGTGAAAGTTGTGATGTTCCAAAGAATTCTTTTAATGATGCTACTAGAGGTTTTGCATTAATAATATCTTGAGGTGTAACAGCATCTATTTCAAGTGAGTTCATACGCTCTTTAATAGAACGCTCCATTCTAATTAATCCCATTCGGAAAACATTCTCAGTTAATTCACCAACCGATCTAACTCTTCTGTTTCCTAAGTGATCAATATCATCGATCTCACCTTTGCCTGTTCTTAAATCAATTACTGTTTTTATAACAGCTATAACATCTTCACTTCTTAAAACAGTTACATCATCAGGGCAGTCTAAATTTAATCGAAAGTTAATCTTTACTCTGCCAACATCAGACAAATCATATTTATCGGCTTTAAAAAATAGGGAGTTAAAAACTTCAAATGCAGCTTCAATATTAGGTGGCTCGCCAGGTCTTAGAACTTTATAAATTTCAACAACCGCATCTTCAGGTGTTAAGTTTTGATCAAGACGTAAAGTATCTCTAATAAATGCTCCTACATTTATACCATCAACATTCAATACTTGAATATTTTTTAGCCCCATCTCGTTAATTTTCTCGAGCATCTCAGGTGTAATTTCATCTGAAGCCTCAAAATAAACTTCACCAGACTTATCATTAATTATATCTTCAGCAAGATATTTACCTATCAAATTATCTGGCTCTAGTAATATATTCTTTAATCCATCTTTAGCTAATTTAGCTGCAATTGCTGGGTTAATTTTCGTACCCTGCTTAATGGCAACCTTATTAGTTGAAGCATCAATTAAATCCTCTTGTAATTTAGATACTTTAATATTTTTTGGATCAAATGGTATTTCCCAATTTTCCGATTTTGAAGATTTTTTACAGTTTATTAGTTCATAAAACATACCAAGAATATCGTCTCTATCAATTCCCATAGCCATTAAAAATGTAGTAATATGTATTTTCTTTTTCCTATCAATTCTGGTGTAAAGAATATCCTTATGATCAAATTCAATATCTAACCATGATCCGCGATATGGTATTACTCTGGCACCAAATAATAATTTACCACTAGAGTGTGTTTTACCTTTATCGTGATCAAAGAAAACACCAGGACTTCTGTGCATTTGACTTACAATGACTCGTTCAGTTCCATTGGTAATAAATGTCCCTCTGTCAGTCATTAGAGGTAAATCACATAAGTATATTTCTTGTTCTTTAATATCTTTTACAGTTCTCGACTCTGTATCTTCGTCAATATCAAATACAATTAATCTTAGCTTTATCTTTAGAGGCGCAGCATAGGATTTATCTCTTTGTCTGCACTCATCAACGTCAAATTTAGGTTGGTCAAAATCATATTCAATGAACTCAACATGCGCTGAACCAGAAAAATCTTCTAATGGGAATACACTTTTAAAAACTTTTTGCAGACCTTTGTCGGGTCTTTCAGATGGCTTATGACCTTCTAACAAAAAGCTAGCGTAAGATTTTTTTTGTATTTCAATTAAATTTGGAAATGTTGTAACTTCCTTGAGAGTCCCAAAGTTTTTTCGGACTCGTTTACGTTCAGTAAAAGATAATGAATTAACCATCAATAAATACTCGTATCCAATCACAACCAATCATTAAGATGATTAGTTGCTATAAAAAATTTTTAAAATTACTTAAGTTCTACAGTCGCGCCAGCTGCTTCAAGCTGAGCTTTCATTGCATCTGCTTCGTCTTTAGATATACCAGCTTTCACATCCTTAGGAGCACCTTCTACAAGGTCCTTAGCTTCCTTAAGTCCTAAACCAGTTATAGTTCTAACTTCTTTAATAACATTAATTTTTTTGTCTCCAGCTGCAGCTAATACTACAGTGAATTCAGTTTTTTCTTCGGCCGCTTCGCCACCTGCTGGTGCTGCTGCTGCTGCTACCGGTGCTGCTGCTGATACGCCCCATTTTTCTTCTAATAATTTTGATAGTTCTGCTGCTTCAATTACAGTTAAACCTGATAGTTGATCAACAATTTGTTCTAGGTCGGCCATTTTTTAGTTCCCTTTCTTAAGATCTAATTACTTTTACTATATGCACTTATTACGTTTGCTACTTTTCCAGCAGGTGCAGCAACTAATCCTGTAATTCTTTGCGCTGGAGCGTTCAATAATCCAATTAACATTCCTCTTGCTTCGTCGAGTGATGGCAATTTAGATAATTCTATGATTTTTTCAACAGTTAATATCTCTTTATTCATTATACCACCGATAATGGTAAGTTTATCATTTAGCTTAGAGAAATTGGCTATTAACTTAGTTAATTCAACTGGATCATTAGAATAAGCTATTGCAGTTGGACCATCAAAAAACTCTGAAATTGCAGATTTCTCTGAACCGTCTAGAGCAATCTTGATTAATCGATTATTTGTAACCTTAATATTGGCACCAGTTTCAAATGATTTTACTCTTAAATCACTAATTTCATTAACTGACATACCTCTATAATGGAAAACTAAAATAAGATCATTTGCACTAATGATAGACTTAATGTTTTCAACGAAATTTGTTTTTTCTTGTCTGTTCATTATATTATATACTCAAACTTCCTAAATCTAATTTTATTCCAGGTCCCATTGTTGGGCTAATAGAAACGCCTTTAATAAAATCACCTTTTATTCCGGCAGGTCTATCTTTTGAAATAGTCTCTACAAAAAATTTGATGTTTGAAATTAGTTCTTCTTTATTAAATTTCGATTTACCAACACCAGAGTGGATAACTATACCATTGTTTTTATATTCAAGTTCTCCAGCTTTTGCATCTTCGACAGCTTTTTTAACATTAGCTGTTACAGTGCCAAGTTTTGGATTTGGCATAAGTCCTCTTGGACCAAGAACTTGTCCAAGCTTTCCAACTTTAGCCATCATGTCAGGAGTTGAAATGCATCTATCAAAATCAGTAAAGCCAGCTTTAACTTTTTCAACTAACTCATCTCCACCAACTATATCTGCTCCCGCTTCCTTAGCTTCATCTTGTTTATCAGCATTAGCAAATACACAAACTTTAATAACTTTACCTAAACTTTTTGGTAATTGAATTTTACCTCTAACATTTTGTTCACCCTTTTTAGGATCAACATTCACATTAATTGCAATATCAATTGTTTCATTAAATTTTGCTGTAGACGACTTCATAGCTATATCTACTCCATCTTCTAATGAGTAAAGTTTAACTTTATCGAACTCAGAGTATATTTTTGTAATACGTTTTTTCATTAGATTAATCTGTTACTTCTATTCCCATTGATCTGGCAGAACCTATAATAATTTTCATACCTTGGTCAACTGTATTAGCATTTAAATCTTTTAATTTTTTTTCAGCAATTTCCTTACATTTAGCCATAGAAATTGAGCCTGCGCTCTCTCTACCAGGTTCTTTTGAACCTTTTTTTATATTTATTGCTTCTTTTATAAAATAAGATGCAGGCGGCATCTTAATTTCCATCTCAAAACTCTTATCTTTAAAGTAAGTTACTACTACAGGCAGAACAACTCCTGGCTGCTCACCTTTAGATTTATCGTTAAATGTCTTACAAAAGTCCATGATGTTAATACCACGTTGTCCCAATGCTGGTCCAATAGGTGGTGCAGGATTAGCTTGACCTGCTGGAATTTGTAATTTTAATAATCCTTCTACTTCTTTAGCCATATTTTACTCTTTCTCTACTTGTGTATATTCAAGTTCTACCGGTGTTGATCTACCAAATATAGAAACTGAAACTTTAATTCTTGATCTTTCTTCATCGATTTCTTCTATTAATCCAGTGAATGAAGCAAACGGGCCGTCAGTTACTCTTACTTGTTCACCAACATCAAAAGTTATAGACGGTTTAGGTTGGGCAATACCCTCTTCAATATCTGAGAGGATTTTATTAATTTCAGCTTCAGGAACGGGCGAAGGTTTGCCTTGAACATGACCAAGAAAACCTGAAACTTTTGGTAAGCCTTTTACCAAGTGATATGTCTCATCATTCATGATCATTTTAATTAAAATGTAACCAGGGAAAAATTTTCTTTCCGCATTTCTTTTTTTACCATTTTTTACTTCAACAACTTCTTCCGTGGGAACTACTATCTTATCAAAAGAATCATCAAGCTCTTTTAATTTAACTTTTTCCATTATTGAGGCAGCGACTTTTTTTTCATAGCCAGAATAAGCTTGAGCTATATACCATTTATGAGACATCTATAAACTCCACTCGATAATATTATTTAAACCAAAAGAAAAAATTTGGTCTACTATTAAAAAAAATACAGCAGCAAAAGTAGTTATGATTAATACCATAACTGCCCCTGTAAGAGTCTCTCGAGTAGTAGGCCAAGTGACCTTGCTACCTTCTTTTCTTACTTCCTGTATGAACTTAATAGGATTCATTATTTTTTTACTTGTTCACTTTCTTGGCAGGAGTGAGAGGACTCGAACCTCCAACCCCCGGTTTTGGAGACCGGTGCTCTACCAATTGAGCTACACTCCTCCAATTTTAAGCAACTATTTCTGTAACAACACCCGAACCAACAGTTCGACCGCCTTCTCTAATTGCAAAACGTACACCTTTATCCATAGCAATCGGCGCAATCATTTCAACTTCCATTGAAATATTATCGCCAGGCATTACCATTTCTGTGCCTTCAGGTAACGAACAAACACCAGTTACATCAGTAGTTCTGAAATAAAACTGTGGTCTATAGTTAGTGAAGAATGGAGTGTGTCTTCCACCCTCTTCTTTTTTAAGAACGTAAGCTTCACATTTAAATTTAGTGTGTGGAGTAATGGTTCCAGGGTGAGCAAGTACTTGTCCTCTTTCAACCTGTTCACGCTCTACACCTCTTAAAAGTGCACCAATGTTATCTCCAGCTTGTCCTTCATCAAGAAGCTTTCTAAACATTTCAACACCTGTACATGTGGTTTTGATAGTATCTTTAATACCAACGATTTCAATTTCTTCGCCAACCTTAACGATACCTGTTTCAATTCTTCCTGTAACAACAGTTCCACGTCCAGAAATTGAGAATACATCCTCAACTGGCATTAAGAACGGCTTATCCATATCTCTTTTAGGCTGAGGAATAAATGTATCAACGGCTTCCATTAATGCGGTTATTGAATCTTTTCCTAAAGCAGCATCACCATCTTCGATAGCGGCTAAGGCAGAACCTTTAATAATTGGAGTGTCGTCACCAGGAAAGCCATATTCATTTAGCATTTCTCTAATCTCAACTTCAACTAGCTCTACTAACTCAGCATCTGCTTGGTCCATTTTATTTAAATATACAACAATTGCCGGAACCCCAACTTGTCTAGCAAGAAGGATATGTTCTCTTGTTTGAGGCATAGGTCCATCTGCACCATTAACAACTAGAATAGCGCCATCCATTTGAGCGGCACCCGTAATCATGTTTTTAACATAATCGGCGTGTCCTGGGCAGTCAACATGTGCATAGTGTCTATTTGCAGTTTCATATTCAACGTGTGCAGTTGAAATAGTAATTCCTCTAGCTCTTTCTTCAGGAGCTTTATCGATTTCATCGTATGCTGTAAACTCAGCACCGCCTGATTCAGCTAGTACTTTAGTAATTGCTGCTGTTAAAGTAGTTTTACCATGGTCAACGTGTCCAATAGTTCCAACGTTACAATGGGGTTTACTACGATCAAATTTTTCTTTAGCCATTTTTTTGTTCCTCTCAAATTAAAACAAAGTTTATTTTTTTATAATTCTTTTTTACTTCTTACTTCTTTACACTTACTTGGAGCGGGTGAAGAGAATCGAACTCTCGTAATCAGATTGGAAATCTGGAGCTTTACCACTAAGCTACACCCGCACATTCCATCTACTTACCTTCATAGGCACCTTAAATGGTGGAGGGGGTTGG
>CAJJBM010000010.1 GCA_905182445.1 Pelagibacteraceae bacterium AG-422-B15
ATTTAAAAGATCAGTTTCAATTCTACCAGGAGAAGTTGAAATAGTTTCAATTCTAAATTCGTCTATGATTTGTTGAATATCATCTTTTAGCTCAATTGAATTAGAGGTGCCAATAGTAGCAAGTAAACTAAGAATTGCTAATGGTTCCATATTTTGTTCTCTAAAACTCTCAATTGAAATTACACCATCGCGCTTCGATAATTTGTCTCCAGATGCTGCTTGTAAAAGCGCATGATGCGCAAATATTATATTACAACTATCAAGAGCGTTAATTAGTTCAATTTGAACCGCAGTATTAGAAGTATGATCGTCACCACGAATTACATTTGTAACCTTGTAGTCAATATCATCAACGGCTGAAGTAAATGTATACAGTGGAACTCCATCAGCTCGTATTAAAACTGGATCAGATAGACTTGTTAAATCAATACTAATCTTACCTTTTAATAAATCATCCCACTCTACTCTTTCAGAGTTCATCAAAAAACGCCAATGTGGTTTTCTACCTTCAGCCTCATAATCTTTTTTTTGTTGATCAGTTAATTTTAATGCCGATCTATCATAAACTTGCTTACCACCAGTAGCACTTTGTAATTTTCTTTTTCGGTCTAATTCTTCTGCTGTTTCGTAGCACGCATAAACTCTACCACTTTCTTTAAGCTGCTGAAATCTGTTATCATAAACATCAAATCTTGAAGATTGATCAAACGTTTCATCGTAATTAATTCCTAACCATTCAAGATCATGTTTAATTTTATCTGCATACTCCTGTCGTGATCGCTCGGCATCAGTATCATCAATTCTTAAAATAAATTTTCCATTATTTACTCTTGCAAACAGCCAATTGATAAGTGCTGTACGTATATTTCCTAAATGAATTAAGCCAGTTGGACTTGGAGCAAATCTTGTTGTTACTGTCATTTTATTACCTTTTTGTATCGCGAAAACGATTTGTTATTGGATATCTTCGATCTAGGCCAAAATTTCTCTCTGAAACCTTAACGCCTGGAGCTGATTGTCTCCGTTTATATTCTGAATTATAGAGTAAACCTTGAACTTTGATAACTGTATCTTCATTAAAGCCTAAGTTAACTATATCAGTGACGGAACTTTCTTTTTCAACTAGCTCGTAAAGAATTTTATCTAAAATTTCATAAGGCGGCAAACTATCTTCATCTTTTTGATTTAGTTTAAGTTCTGCCGTTGGTGCTTTAGTTATAATATCAACAGGAACAATACTTAGCTCTTTATGTAATGAAATAGACGGAAAATTAATATTTCTCCACTCGGCTAATTTATATACATCAACTTTATAAAGGTCCTTAATAACTGAAAAGCCTCCACACATATCTCCATAAAGAGTAGAATAACCGACAGAAACTTCAGATTTATTACCATTAGTCATGACCATATAGCCAAACTTATTTGAGTATGCCATCAGTAACATGCCCCTAATACGTGATTGAATATTTTCTTCTGTTATATCTGGCTGTGTTCCCACAAAGACATCCTTTAAGGTTGATTCATATGCGACTGCGGCATCTTCGATTGAAAGAGACATCATTTCTATATTAAGATTTTTTCCCAACTGAGTGGCATCTGTAACACTAGCATCACTAGTATATTTTGAGGGCATCATAATTCCTTTAACCCTGTCGCTACCAAGCGCGTCGACTGCAACACATGCACTGAACGCACTATCAATTCCACCTGAAATTCCAATAACTACTCCAAGAAAATTATTTTTTTCAATATAGTCTTTCAAGCCCAGTACTAAGTTTGAATATAAAATTTCTTGTTCACTTTTTTCTTCAAAAATTTTGTCACTAAATGAGAATACTTTTATTTCTTTATCAAAATGTATTAGGTCTGTAACACTTTCACATGCAGGTAATTTTCTTAAGACTGTTGTTGCATTAGCAACAAAAGAACTACCATCAAATACAATCTCATCTTGCCCACCAACTTGATTCACATATACAACTGGTGCATCAATTTTTTTTGATAATTCCATGGCCAGGTTCTCACGTCGGCTTATTTTATTATATTCAAAAGGCGAAGCATTAATTGTGATCACTAAATCACAATTCTCTCCTTCTACTTTTTTATAAGTTTCTGAGTCCCAGATTTCTTCACATATAAATAAACCAATTTTATTATTTTTAATTTCAAAAAAACTGCTTTCCTCACCAGCTGCAAATATTCTTTTCTCATCAAACACGCCGTAATTGGGAAGCACATTTTTTAGATGACGATGAAATACCTTGCCTTTATGAAGTACAATGGCTGCATTATAAAGTTGTTCATTTTCTTTCCATGGTCTTCCAATAATTATATATGAATCATTTTCGACTGTAGCATCCATTATCTCATGAAATGCATCACAAACTTTGTTTTGAAAAGCAGATTTTAGAACTAAATCTTCAGGTGGATAACCACTAAGCACCAGCTCTGAAAATACAATTATATCTACACCTTGGTTCTCACTAACAATATCTAAAACTAAATCCCTATTGTGATCAATATTGCCAACAATTGGATTAGTTTGTGCTAATAATATATTTAATTTTTCTGCCATTTTTCGATACTACAACTTGTTAAATGAGTTGTAATTAGGAAGCAATTGTAATTTTTTGATTATCGGGGCTTTCGGACTCTTTTAGCTTATCAGATATCAAAAATGCTAGTTCAATTGCCTGACTTGCATTTAATCTGGGGTCACAGTGAGTATGATATCTAGCAGAAAGGTCGTCATCTTTAATAGCTTGCGCTCCACCAATACACTCCGTTACATTTTGACCAGTCATTTCAAGGTGGACTGCACCAGGGTACATTCCCATATCATGGTGAATATCAAAGAATGAATTAACTTCCTTTAATACACTTCCAAAAGCTCTAGTTTTATAGCCTGATGACGCCTTCACAGTATTTCCGTGCATAGGATCACACGACCAAACTAAGTTATGTCCAGAATTTTGAAAAGGCTTTAAAAGTTTTGGAAGTCCAACGTTAACTTCTTCGGCACCGAAACGACAAATTAATGTAATTCTTCCTGCTTCATTTTCAGGGTTTAAAATATCTAATAGTTTTTTTAGCTCATCGGGTAAAAGTGATGGTCCACATTTAATACCAATCGGATTTTGAATACCACGACAATACTCAACATGTGCTCCATCAAGTTGACGCGTTCGGTCGCCTATCCAAACCATATGGGCTGCAGTATTGTAAATTTCTCCTGTAGTGCTATCTACTCGTGTTAACGCTTCTTCGTATGGTAATAATAAAGCTTCATGACTTGTGTAAAAGTCAACATTGCGTAAACGACGTGATGTTTTTGCAGATATACCTATAGCTTCCATAAAGCCTAAAGTATCTGAAATTTTATCTGCAATAATTTTATATTTTTCACCTTGCGCACTATTTTCGACAAAACCCATGTTCCATGAGTGCACTTTATTTAAATCTGAAAATCCACCTTTAGCAAATGCACGTAATAAGTTTAATGAAGCTGCAGCTTGAGTATACGCTCTCACCATTCTTTCTGGATCTGGAATACGATCTTCTACTGTAAACTTCATGCCATTAATGATGTCACCTTTATAACTATCTAGCTCTACACCATCAATCTCTTCAGTAGGTGCACTTCTTGGTTTAGCAAATTGTCCTGCCATTCTTCCAACTTTAACAACTGGCAAATTTCCAGCTGCAG
>CAJJBM010000011.1 GCA_905182445.1 Pelagibacteraceae bacterium AG-422-B15
TTATACTTTATGGAGATAAAATAACAAAGAGTATGCAGTATGCAATTAATGAAACAAAAAGAAGGCGTTTAATTCAAGAAAAGCACAATAAAATTAATGGTATTACTCCACAAAGTATAAAACGTGATATAAATCAGACTTTAGAAAATATTAATATTAATGAGGATAATGTAACCAAAACTAAAGAAGAATATAAGATGGTTGGTAATAATATTGCGAAACATCTAAAATCATTAAGAGATAAGATGATAAAATATGCTGAAGATTTAAATTTTGAAGAAGCTGCAAATATCAGAGATGAAATTAGAAAATTAGAAAAAAAAGATTTAGAATTAGACTATATAAGAAGCCCAAAACAAAAAAAAAATAAATATTTTACTTAAAAGATTATGCCAATAATAATTTATCAATTGAGCTTAATATTCCTAAGTTTAGGAATATTAATTGTAAGCGCAGATCAACTCATCACTCAAGCAGATGCGATAGCACGTAAGTTTAATTTTTCACAAGTATTAATTGGTTTAACTATTGTAGCGTTTGGAACTTCTGCACCCGAACTAATGGTTTCTCTATCTGCAGCTCTATTCGAAACGCCACCTGCTTCAGATGCTATTATAGGAAATATAATTGGTAGTAATATTGCAAATTTACTTTTGGTACTTGGTGTTGCTGGGCTTTTATACAATGTAGAATTTAAAAGTATTGATCAAAAGACAATTTTTTATTTACTTGCTGTTACATTTTATTTTATATTAGTACTATCAACTGTTTCTAATATTGGATGGCTACATTCAATTATATTTTTTATATTGCTAGTATTTTTTATAAATCATCTTGCACACTTCTCAGTTTCTACTGAGAGTGAGATCGAGCAAGAAAAAAATATAAGTTATACAAAACTATTATTAAGTTTTGTTGGATTTTTTATTGGTGGAAAGCTTTTTTTAACTGAATCTCTAGAATTTTTCTCCAGATTAGGATTAGAACACACAGTAATAGGATTAACAGTTTTAGCTATTGGAACATCTTTGCCTGAATTAATAACTCTTATTGTTTCTGCCATAAAAAAGAAGAGTGCTATTGGAATAGCCAATATTATTGGAAGCAATATTATGAATATATTATTCGTTTTTTTACCTTCCCTAGCAATAATTCAAATCAGAGGTTTTAATTTCAGTACAATAAATATTCAGCCTACTGATTTAATCATATTATCAATTGGAACTTCTATTATTATAATTTTAAGCTTAACTAAAAAACCATTGAGTAAAGTAATATCTTTTGTTTTTGTATTGAGTTACCTAATTTATATATATAGGTTATTTTAATGAAAAAAAATTCTATTGCCCTAGTGACTGGAGGATCCAAAAGGATCGGGAAACAGATCTGTATAGACTTAGCAAAAAATAATTACGATATAATAATTCATTATAATAAATCTAGAGCCCTTGCTAATAAGCTTAAAAAAGAAATTATTGAATTAGGTGTTCGCTGCGAAACAATTAAATGTGATTTTAATAATCGCAAAGAAGTTGATAAATTTTACCCTAAGGCCTCTAAGTTGCTTGGAAAAATATCTTGTTTAATAAATAACGCATCAGTTTTTGAAAATGATAGAATTCATAATTTCACATCTAAATCTTGGAATAAACATTTAGATACAAATCTATATGCGCCAATAAAACTATCTAAAGATTTTGCAAAACAACATGAAAATGCTACGCATGGTAATATAATTAATATCTTAGACCAAGGCGTAGTAAACCCTAGTATTGCATTTTTTTCATATAATATTAGTAAGGCTGCACTTCATTCAGCAACAATAATTTTAGCAAAATCACTTGCTCCAAATATAAGAGTTAATGCTATAGGTCCCGGGCCAACAATAAAAAATGAGTTTCAATCAGATAAAAATTTTAAAAAACAAATTAATTCAACTTTACTTAAAAGAGGCCCTAAGCCTAAAGATATAAGTAATACTTTAAATTATATATTAGAAACAGAGTCTTTGACGGGACAATTAATAGTTGTAGATGGAGGAGAGCATTTAACATGAATGAAAAAAAAATGAGTTTAAAGAGTCTTAATTCAGAAATTGATAATATCGATCACGAGTCAGGCTACAATTTAATATTTGTAAACGATCTAATGCTAAATGCTGAATTGGGTGTATATGCTCATGAAAAAAATATTCAGCAGCCATTAAGGGTAAATATGATTGCTAAAATAAGAGATATTCCTGAAACATCAAATGAAAAAATTGACAACGTTGTATGTTACAATGAGATCTCAATAATAATTAAAGAAATAGTGAATTCAGGTCATACAATACTCTTGGAAACTTTAGCTGAAAAAATTTTACTGGAGTGTTTTAAAAATAATAGAATTGAAACTATAAAGATCAGACTCGAAAAGCTAAATGCAATTGATGATGCTGAGAGTGCAGGCATTGAAATTGAAAGATCTCGAAAATAAAAATGCAAAATATTGATAAGATTAAATCAATAGTAGATAAATCACCGACTAATCCAGGCATCTACAAGATGCTAGATGAAAATCAGAAAATACTTTACGTTGGTAAAGCTAAAAATATTAAGAATAGACTTAAAAACTATCTAAATGATAACAATCTGACTAATCGAATTAAACGATTAATGCGATCAACACGCCAAATAGATACTATAGTTACTGAAACAGAAAAAGAAGCTTTGTTGCTTGAAGCAAATTTAATAAAAAAAATTAAACCACAATACAATATATTGTTAAGAGACGATAAATCTTTTCCTTATATATTTATTAACCATGAACAAGAGTATCCAAGAATTTCTAAACATCGGGGGAAGCAGAAGTTTAAAGGTAAGTATTTTGGTCCCTTTGCAACTGTTGGATCTCTAAACTATACTCTCAAAATTCTTCAAAAAGTATTTCAATTAAGATCATGTGAAGATTCATATTTTGAAAATAGAAGTAGGCCTTGTTTGATGCACCAGATTGAACGATGTAGCGCACCTTGTGTTGATACTATAAACATTAAAAAATATCTTGAACTTGTAAAAGATGCAGAAAATTTTCTATCAGGCAAGCATAGTGGCTTACAGAAAAATTTATCTATTAAAATGCATGAAGAGAGCGTTAATGAAAACTATGAGAAAGCAGCAAGTTATAGAGATAAGATTAAAGCTTTAACTCAAATACAAAGTCAGCAAAATATTAATCTTTATGATATTACAGACACTGACGTTATTTCTATTTCACGCCAAGGAGATAAATCTTGCATACAAGTATTTATTTATAGAGCGGGTCAGAATTGGGGTAATAAAAGTTATTTTCCTAAGCATACAATTGATGAAACAAATGATGCTATTCTAGAAAGATTTGTTATTGATTTTTATACTAGATATGCTCCTCCTAAAGAAATATTGATTAATAATAATATTGAAAATATGAACTTGATATTAGAATCACTTAAATCGATCTATGGAACAAAAACTAGGTTTATTATTCCTAATAAAGGTAAAAAAGTAGAGCTAATTAAGTATGCATCTCTTAACTCAGATATCTCTTTAAATAGACATATTTCTGATACTTCAACAAATATTAAGAGCTTAGAAAAATTAAAATCAATAATTAATAGTAATGCCAAAATTCAGCGTATTGAAGGCTACGATAATAGTCACGCATTTGGTAAAAATGCAGTCGGTGCTATGGTAGTTTTTGGTGAAGATGGATTTGAAAATAAGAACTATAGAAAATTTAATATAGATAACTCTAAAATCACACCTGGTGACGATTATGGAATGATGCGTCAAGTTATTACTAGAAGATTTGCAAATATAACCGCTGATAGTAAAAAGTATTCATCTTTACCAGATGTAATATTAATTGACGGCGGTAGAGGTCATTATGATACTGTGAAAAAAACACTTACAGAAATAGGGATAAAAGATATAAAGATTTTATCAATATTTAAGGGTGTTAATAGATCTAATAAATTGGATAAAATAATATTTGGCAATAACTCAGATTTTATTCACAATGATGATCCTGTGTACTTCTTGCTACAAAGAATAAGAGATGAATCTCATAGATTTGCCATTGGCGCACATAGAAACAAAAATAAAAAAGATATAGAGAACTCAGAATTAGAGCTTATATCGGGGTTAGGCAACAAAAGACGTAAACTTCTTTTAAATCATTTTGGTTCTGTTAAGGATGTAAAAGGAGCTTCTAAGCTAGACCTGGAAAAAGTTGATGGTATAAGTAAGTTGCTTTCAGAAAAAATATATAATTTTTTTAACAATTAATGAAAAATCTTCCAAATATTTTAACAGTTTTTAGAATAATATTAATACCAATAATATTGTCTTTAATTTTACTGGATACAAAGAATACAAACTTACTTGCGCTTACTGGTTTTATTATCGCATCTTTATCAGATTATTTTGATGGATATTTGGCTAGAAAATATGATTTAACTAGTATTTTTGGAACTATGTTAGACCCTATCGCTGATAAACTACTTGTTATTTTGGTTGGATTTATATTGTGCTATCGTGGGGATATTAATGGAATTAATTTAATTCCTTTTTTGTTAATAGTTTCAAGAGAAGTTTTTATTTCTGGAATTCGAGAATATTTAGCTCAACTTGATGAAAAAAAAACATTACCTGTTTCAAATTTAGGAAAATATAAAACTGCTATGCAGATGTTAGCTTTGCTTTGTTTGCTACTAAATCCAATAATGACAAATAATCTATTTTTTATAGCTGAGCTTGGAATATTGTTACTTTGGATTGCAAGTATCTTATCGGTATTAAGTGGATATCAATATTATCGAGGAATATTCAATTAAGATCTAACAAGGTTATGATAATCTTGCATGAATTTAAAATTTTTAGTTCCATCACCAGTTTTAAATTTTATGTCATCGATTGATTGTAATGGAGTAATTTCTGCTGCTGTTCCAGTTAAAAATGCCTCGTCATAATTTGAAATTTCATCGGGCATAATGTGTCTTTCTATTATATTAAAACCTTGATTAGATAGCATCTCAATAACAGTTTGACGTGTAATACCATTTAAAAAACAATCAGGGATTGGTGTATGAATATCATTATCTTTAATAAAGAAAATATTAGCACCGGTTCCCTCAGCTACATAACCTCTATAATCAAGCATTAAGGCATCATGATAGCCTTTTTGTTCAGCAAATGATTTTGACATTGTGCAAATTACATAAGGGCCTGATGCTTTAGCTTCACAAGGAGCAGTATCTGGAGAAGGCCTTTTCCATGGGGAAGTAATTAACCTAAGTCCGGCCTTTCTATCTTCAATTTTAAAATACGAAGCCCAATCATCCCAAGCTGCTATTGCAACATTAATATCTGAATTAGAAGTAGATAGCCCCATCTGTTGACTACCTCTCCATACAATTGGTCTAACATAACAATCCTGAAGATTCATTTTATTGATAAGCTCATCTTTAGCGTTATTAATTTGCTTTTCAGTGAATGGCATATCCATGCCTAAAGTATTTGCAGATCTGAATAGGCGCTTAGTATGTTCTTCAGATTTAAAAATTTTTCCTTTATAGGCTCTTTCACCTTCAAATACGGAGCTTGCATAGTGCATTCCTTGGCTAATTACATGGCACTTGGCATCATTCCAGGCAATAAATTCGCCATTCATCCAAATTAAACCATCTCTATTGTCGAAAGGTATCATTTCCATATTTTATATCGTAAAAATTAAACTACTTATTTATCAGATAATCTAGTTGATTAATATAACTTTTTATCATTATTATGTCATAATGACTGACTTAAATAATGACACTCATAAAGGTTCCCCCCTTTTATATCTTAGAGATGATAAGTTAAAAGAAACGTTAAATAATTTTTTCTTAGTCTATAAAAATTTTGAAAATCAAATTTTAGAAAATGCTAATGACTATAATTTTGGCATTGCAGATATTAGATGTATTTTAGTTATTTTATTATACCCAGGAATAACTTTTAATGAATTAATGATTAGGCTTGGTATTACAAAGCAGAGCCTTAATAGAGTTTTAAAAATACTCATTAGTGAAAAAATGGTAGTACAAGAAATTAATGTAAAAGATAAACGGATGAAAAATTTATTTCTTTCAGAGGCATCAAAAAAGATTATTAACATCTTAGTCAGTCCAACTATAAAAGAGATAAGTCGTGCATTTCAAAAATCAGGATCAGAAGCCGTAAGTGGATTTAACCAAACATTTTCAAATTTAATAAATAAAAACAAATGATCAATAGCTTAAATAACCATATTTTAATTGTTGATGATGATGACAAAATTAGAGATCTACTAAAAGATTTTTTAATAACTAACAATTTTTTAGTAACAACTGCAATTAATGGAGAAGATGCACTAGAAAAATTAAATCTAATTAACTTTGATGTACTTATACTAGACATAATGATGCCTGGCATAGATGGTTACGAGCTAACAAAAATTATAAGAACAACATCACTAGTTCCAATTATACACCTCACAGCCATGGGAGATACAGATAATGTGATACAAGGACTTGAGTTGGGTGCCGATGATTATTTATCAAAGCCATTCGAGCCAAAAGAATTACTATTGCGGATAAAAAATATATTGAAAAAGACTGACACAAAATCATTCAAGGACCAAATCCAGATTAACAATCTTATTTTAAATTTAGTAACTGGAGAAATTACAGGCTCTAATACTAGTAAATCTTTAAACTCGAACGAATTACATATATTAAGAATATTATCAAAAGATATGGGCACACCCTACTCAAGAGAAGAATTAAGCAAGCTACTAGGCTTTGAACAAGAGAGAACTTTAGATGTGTGTATAAACAGACTAAGAAAAAAAATCGAACAAGACCCAAAATTTCCAAAGTACTTAAAAACAAAACGTGGTGCCGGCTATTTGTTATGGGTTAATAACTAAGATGATTAAAAAATATTTACCAAAAAGTTTATTAATTAGAGCGATATCAATAATCATAATCCCTATGATAATGTTTCAAGTTATAATTGTAGCAGTATTTTTTGATAGTTTATGGGAGAGAGTAATATCAAGAATGTCGCGTTCTGTAGCAATGGAAATTGCTTTAACTGTTAATCAAATTAGGATCAATAATATTTCTATCGAACAAGTAAATAATGACTATGGTTCCTATACTGAAATTATCTATGCCAAGATAAACTCTAGCAATCTAATCGAAGATTATGCAAGAAATGATATTAAATATCTTGATTTTGTAACTAATGGTTTTAAAAAAGAGCTCCAAGGTATTCTTCAAGCTACTCATTGGGTTCAGACTGAAAATGATCTTATCAATGTTCATATAAATCTTGGCGAAGAAATGATTAAAGTGACTTTTCATAAAAAACGAATTTCAACCGCAAGAGTTCATATTTTTTTAGGATGGGTAATATTTTCATCAGCAATACTAATTTTTATTTCTTTTCTCTTTTTAAGAAACCAAATTAAACCAATCACACAGCTTGCTATAGCCGCAGAAGAGTTTGGGAAAGGCAATAATGTTTCCAATTTTAAAGTTTCTGGAGCTAGTGATGTTAGAAGGGCATCAATTGAATTCATTAAAATGAAAAATAGAATTACTAAGCAGGTTGAGCAAAGATCTTTAATGCTTGCTGGTGTAGGACATGATTTAAAAACACCTCTAACTAGAATGAGGCTTCAAGCAGAAACAGTGGCTGATGAGAAAAGCAAAAAATCTTTAGTTGACGAAATCAAGCATATGAATCTTATGCTCGATGAATATCTAAATTTTTCTAAAGAAAGTAATTTCAAAGATAATATTAAAATTAATCCAATTGAATCAATCATTAAAATAAAAAACGATATTCATTTTAAAGATAAAGATATTGATATAGAAATAGTTAACGACGCTACAATAGAAGTAAATGCTAATATATTTAATAGATCTATTATCAATCTACTGAATAATTCATTGGAATACTCTGACAAGGTAAAAATTGTAATAGAAACAACACTTGAAATAACTAAAGTAGAAATTCATGATAATGGGAATGGAATACCAAAATCAGAAATAGCTAATGTCTTTAAGCCTTTTTACAGAATAGATAAAAGCCGTAATCAGAATTCTACTAATTCTGGCTTAGGGCTATCAACAACAAAAAATTTATTAAACTCAATTAATGGCACAATTGAGTTGGCTGATAGTAAAATTTTAGGTGGATTAGAAGTAAGAATTAAAATTCCTAACTAACTTTTACTTAATATTCCTGCTTTTTTTATTGCCTTTGAAACGGCTACTTTAAATAATTTTTGTAATTTATCATTTTTAGTAAATTCTAATAAAGCTGCCTCTGTAGTTCCACCCTTGCTTGTAACTCCAGCTCGTAAAACTTTAGGAGCATCTTGTGTTTTAAGTAATAACAATAGTGATCCCAACATTGTTTGTACTACCATTTCTTCTCCATGTTTAAAGCCATGCTTTTTAGCTAGATCTGACCATATCTCTATAAGTAAATATAAGTATGCAGGTCCGCTTCCAAATAGTCCTGTAAATGAATCTATATATTTTTCATTTTTCACTTCATCTACTTTTCCAACAAGCTCTAGTAGGTAGTTAGCTTTATCTTTATTAAGACGGGTTGTAGTTTTTGAAAAATATACTACAGAAGTGCCCCATCCAACCGTAACTGGAGTGTTTGTCATAGCTCTAGCAATATCTCTATTATTATTAGATATCTTTCTTAAAGTTTCTATTGTTTTACCGGCTACTATAGAAATAAGAATAGAGTTTTTTGTTCTACTATTAAAATCTAAAGTAAAGATATCACTTAGCTGATTAGGCTTAATAGCAAGTAAAGTTATAGAAATTTTTGTCTTAATATCTAATTTATCAATTGTTTTGATCAGATTAATTTTTTTAAGCTTACAAATCTTTCTAATCTTTAAATTTGGTTTATTTTCAATAATATTAATTTTCTTAGAATTAATATTACCATCTAATAATGCTAACATAAAAGCAGAGCCCATATTGCCAGCCCCAACAATTAAAATATTATCTTTTTTAAGACTCATCTTTTTTTAAATTTATTTGATTTAATTTTTTTTCGTTTTGAAATGAACAATGAGTTTCAACTTCAGACTTGATTATTTCTACAGCCTCAAAAGATCCTACAATTGCTTTGGATAATAGCTTTAAGAATATGTTCTCAGTTTGCATTTAAATGATATAATGGTCTTAATTAAATATAAATTATAATGCTTTCTATTACATTTCCAACAGTTAGTCCTATTTTGTTTGAGTTAGGGCCTATTGCAATAAGGTGGTATTCACTTGCGTATATTGTTGGATTTCTATTTTCATGGAAATATATTCAATATTTAACTCAACAAAAGTCTTTTTTTGCCATTAGACATAATATCACTTCAAAAGATGTAGATGATCTAATCTTTTATGGAGTAATTGGTCTAATTCTAGGTGCTCGATTTGGATATGTATTATTCTATAATTTTAACTACTATATAAGTGAGCCAATAAGAATATTTTATGTTTGGGAAGGAGGTCTATCATTTCATGGGGGGCTTTTAGGAATTATACTTACAGTAATACTTTTTTCTAAAAACAAAGATTTTACTTTTTTAACCCTAACCGATTTAATTTGCGCCTCAGCTCCAGTTGGTCTCTTTCTTGGAAGAATATCTAATTTTATTAATGCAGAATTATATGGAAGACCAACCGAGTTCTTCATTGGAATTATATTTCCAAACACAGAGGGATTACACAGGCATCCAAGTCAGATTTATGAAGCTTTGCTAGAAGGATTATTAATATTCATAGTTTTAAACATATTGATTCATAGATATAAAAAATTAAAACAAACTGGATTTATATCTGGAATGTTTTTAGTCCTATATAGCTTATTTAGATTTTTAATTGAATTCACTCGTGAGCCAGATATTCAGGTCGGTTATATTTTTAATTACTTAACTATGGGAATGATTTTATCACTTCCAATGTTTCTATTTGGCGTAATACTTATTATTTATTCAAAGAATAATGTCAGTAAAAAATAAAGTATTTAATACTATCGAAAAAAAATCATTCATCTCACTAGAAGAGTTCATGCAAATTTCTTTGCATGATAAAGAATTTGGATACTATAGAAATGGTAAGCCTCTAGGAGCCCAAGGAGACTTTATAACTAGTCCAGAAATATCCCAGCTATATGGAGAAATGGTTGGATTATGGTTAACTCAATTGATAATTACAAATGATATTAAGCAATTCAATTTAATTGAACTTGGTCCTGGCAATGGAACTTTAATGACTGATATTTTAAGAGTTGTAAAAAAATTATTGAAAAAAATCCCGTTTATGAAGATACATTTTATTGAAAATAATATTCATTTTATAAATAGATTGAATAAAGATTTTCCTGATGCAACTGTTCACTCAGATATTGAAACTACTCCAAATGAGTTTTCAATTTATATTGCTAATGAGTTTTTTGATGCTTTGCCAATAATTCAGATAGAAAGATACAAAGAAAAATTTAGAAAGCTAATGATAAAAAAAGATAATAACGGCATTCTTAAAAAAGAATTTGTATTTTTTGAAAATTTAGAAATAGATAAATATTTAGATATAAATGAATTAAAAGATGGTGATATCTATGAGTTTTCAAACGAAGCTAATAATATTACCGAAATAGTAGCTAATAAAATTAAAACTCATGGAGGTTTTATTTTTTTTGCAGATTACGGTTATACTGAATTAAAATACAAGAGCACTCTTTCTTCAATGAAAGATAACAAAATTACAAACTTTCTAGATAATTTAGGTCATCAAGACTTAACAGCTCATGTCAATTTTAAAAATATTAATACAGCTTTTAAAGATTGTGGTATTTATAATTTACAAATAGTCAAACAGTCCGAATTCTTAAAAGAAATAGGTATAGAGTTTAGGGCTTCAAAATTAATTGAATCTAATCCTAAAAAAGAGAAAGAGATACTATCAGGTTTAGATAAGTTAATTAACTTAGATGAAATGGGATCTTTATTTAAAATAATTTATACAGATTATAAATAAATATGTTTTTTGCAAAAAATTTAAAGGATGTTGATCATTGTTTTTTTTCTCGCCTTGGAGGTGTGTCTAAGAAGAATTATCATTCTTTAAATTGTGGCTTAGGATCTATAGATCATAAAAAAGATATCATAATCAATCGATCTTTAGTTTCTAACTATTTTGAACTTAATTCTAATCAATTAGTGACACTTCATCAGACCCACTCAAATAAAGTTAAGATTCTAGAGAATCATAATTCATATGGAGCACTTGCATATGATGGAATAGTTACCAAACAAAAAAATATAATTCTTGGAATTCTAACCGCAGACTGTGCTCCAATATTGTTTTATGATAAAAGAAAAAAGATTGCTGGTGCTTGCCATGCTGGCTGGAAGGGAGCATTTTCAGGTATAATTTCAAATACAATAAATGCAATGATAAAGCTTGGAGGGAATAATTCAGATATCAAATGCTCTATTGGACCATGTATAAGTCGAGAATCATATCTAGTGAGACAAGATTTTTATAAGACCATTACTTTGAATAATATCCAAAATCGAGTTTACTTCGATAAAGTTACATCAAATAAGTTTAATTTTAAACTTAGAGAATTTATAATTCACAAGCTAAAGAGTGTTGGTATTAAGGATATTTCTTCAATAAATCTTGATACATATTCAAAAGATGAGTTGTTTTATAGTTACAGAAGATCTGTTCATAAAAAAGAAGATGATTATGGTAGAATGATCTCTACAATTGTTATAAAAGATTGATAATATCAGCTATTAATTATGAAAATTATTACCGGAACTAGCAATATCCCATTAGCTAAAGAAGTCGCAGATTATATAGATATACCTCTAGCCAATGCTGCTATTAAACGTTTTGCTGATGATGAAGTTTTTGTGGAAATCAAAGAAAATATCAGAGGTGAGGACGTATTTGTTATTTGCTCAACATCTCATCCTGCAAACGATAATCTTGTTGAGCTATTGGTAACAATAGACGCGCTAAAAAGAGCTTCAGCAAAAAGAATTACAGCTGTTATACCTTATTATGGTTATGCTAGACAAGATCGCAAAGCAGGCCCAAGAACACCTATTTCTGCTAAGTTGGTCGCAAATCTAATTACAACTGCGGGTGCCGATAGAGTTTTAACTATCGATTTACATGCAGAACAAATACAGGGATTCTTTGATATTCCAACTGACAACCTTTTTGCAGGCCCCGTGTTTGCAAAAGAAATAAATAAAAAATTCGACCCTAAAAATTTAGTTGCTGTTTCTCCTGATGTTGGTGGGGTAGTTCGAACTAGAGGTATTGCAAATAAATTAGGTGCATCAATAGCAATAGTTGATAAAAGAAGATCAAAGCCTGGTGAAAGCGAAGTTATGAATATTGTTGGTGAGGTTGCTGGCAAAGATTGTATTATATTAGATGATATTATTGATTCAGCTGGAACTATTTGTAATGCTGCTGATAAGCTTATAGAAAATGGAGCTAAATCTGTGGCAGCTTATATAACTCATGGAGTACTTACTGGAAAAGCTCTTGAGAGAGTGGAAAAATCAGGCCTTTCAGAGCTTGTAGTTACAAACTCTATCAACATAGGCCCTAAAACTTCAGAAACTAGTAAATTAAAGGTACTTTCAATTGCTCCTTTACTTGGAGAAGCGATTAAGCGAATATCTGAAGAAAGCTCTGTTTCAAGCTTATTTGAATTTTAATTTTATCCACTTGCTATCTTCCAAATTTTGATTTAATACCTCATTTATATAAGTTATGGCTAAAGAAAATAAATTAAGCACCGAAATTAGAGTATCTGCTGGAAAATCTGCAGTAAAAAAAGTGCTGGCGTCTGGAAGAATACCATCCGTTATATACGGCCTTAAACAGGAGCCTCAAACAATTAGTATTGACCGAATGACAATTCAAAAAGAACTTAAAGCAGGTGGTTTTTTAACAAAAATATTTTCTTTAGATGTAGATGGTAAAATTAGTTTAGCAATTCCTAGAGATGTACAGTTTCATCCCATATCAGATTTACCAATTCATGTTGACTTCTTAAGACTTGGTGCTGACTCAAAAGTTGTAGTGGATATACCTACTATATTCATAAACCATGAGCTGTCACCTGGATTAAAAAAAGGTGGAGTACTTAATATTGTTCGAAGAACTATTCAACTTAACTGTCCTGCAAACAATATTCCTGAAGAAATAGTCTTTGACCTTGAAGGTTTAGAAATTGGTGATGCGATTCATATTTCAGCAACTAAGCTTCCTGAAGGAGCAGAACCAACAATTACAGATCGTGATTTCACAATTGGTACCGTAGCTGCACCAACAGTTGTTAAAGAACCAGAAGCAGCAGCGGATGACGCTGTAGCAAGTGGTGAGGCAGCAGATAGTGAAGCAGCCAAAACTGAAGAGTCTTCAGAAGATAAAAAAGATTAATTCTTAAGATAATAAATCTCTTCTTTTTATCTCCTATCTTACTTATAATTAAATCATGTTTGCATTAATTGGCCTTGGTAACCCAGGAGAAAAATATTCCAAGACTAGGCACAATATTGGCTATTTAGTTTTAGAAGAAATAATTAGATCTTTTGAAGATACAAAAGCACATAATAAATATGGTGGCCAATTATGGTCTGGTGAAATCAGCAATAATAAAGCTATTGCGTTCAAGTCTAATGCCTATATGAATGATTCTGGTATTGCGGTAAGCAAGCTTGTTACATTTCATAAATTTAAACCAGAAAATATATACGTAATACACGATGATTTAGATCTAGACTTCGGAAAAGTAAGAATTAAATTTGCTGGAAGTGCAGCTGGTCACAATGGATTAAAATCAATTGATGAACGAATTGGCAAAAACTACTTTAGAATTAGAATTGGAATTGGCCATCCTGGTGACAAAGAAAAAGTCTTAAAGTATGTTTTAGATGACTTTAAGAAAAAAGAAATTGAAGTCATGAAACAAATATGTATAAACATCTCTACTAATATGGAATATCTAATTAACCAAGAGCATTCTTCATTTTTGAATAAAGTAAAGATTATATAATGGGTTTTAAATGTGGAATTGTTGGTCTTCCAAATGTAGGAAAATCTACCTTATTCAACGCATTAACAAAAAAAATTTCTGCTGAAGCTGCCAATTATCCTTTTTGTACAATTGAACCAAATGAAGGAACTGTTGCAGTTCCGGATGATAGAATTTATAAACTTGCAAAAATAGCAAGCTCCAAAAAAATTATACCCGCCCCACTGACCTTTTTTGATATTGCGGGGCTTGTTAAGGGTGCATCCAAAGGCGAAGGTTTAGGAAATAAATTTCTTTCTCATATTCGTGAAGTAGATGCCATCATTCACGTTGTACGCTGCTTTGAAGATGAAAATATAACTCACGTAAACAATAAAATTGATCCCGTTGATGATGTTGAAACTATTAATACTGAATTAATACTTGCTGATTTAGAAATGGTTGAAAAATTAATTGGCAACCTAGAAAAACTGCAAAAAAAAGGCGATAAAGATGCGGGCAAGAAAATTGAAATTGCCAAAGTAATTTTAGAACATTTGAGTGAGGGAAAGCCTGCCCGCTCAATTGATAATATTCAGGAAAAAGAGCTTGAAATTAAGGAGTTTAACTTAATTTCAATTAAGCCTATCATTTATGTTTGTAATGTGGATGAAGGCTCAATTGTATCAGGTAATAATTTAACTAATACTTTGGCCAATAATGTAAAAGATGGAAATATCATTATTATTTCAGCCGAAATTGAATCACAAATATCATTACTCGATGAATCAGAGCAAGCAGAATTTTTAGATTCTTTAAACCTTGATACTTCTGGTTTAAATAAAATAATTAGCAGTGGCTACTCAATACTTAATTTAGTAACATACTTCACAGTCGGACCAGAAGAGGCTCGAGCCTGGACTATTAAAGTAGATACGTTGGCTCCAGATGCGGCAGGAAAGATTCATACGGACTTTAAAAAAGGTTTTATAAGAGCGGAAACAATGTCTTATAATGATTTTATTGAGTGTAATGGAGAGAGCAAGGCAAGAGAATTAGGTAAACTTAGAAGTGAAGGAAAAGAATATAATGTGCAAGATGGAGACGTAATGCATTTTTTATTCAATAATTAAAAATTATATGAATCACAAACTTATATTTCCAACTTATGAAGAAATGCACGAAAAGGCTGTTAAGCTTGCACACCTTCTTAAGGAAAAAAACGTGAATTTTGATAAAATGGTTGTTGTTTCAAGAGGGGGATTTGTTCCTGCTTCTGTTGTAGCATATACACTTGGTATTCAAGATGTCGATATAGTATCAATTCAAAGTTATATTCACCGTAAAGTTGATAAAGCTATTGTACACCGCGCACCAAAAACTGATGAAGTGGTGCTTGTGATAGATGATATTGTTGATCAAGGGGGTACAGCAAGAGCACTCGCTGAATACATGCCTAACATGCATTTAGCTGTTATCTATGCAAAACCGAGAGGTTTACCCTTGGCTGGAACTTATGTAGAAGAAATTACCCAAGAAACCTGGCCTGTCTTCCCTTGGGATGAAGAAGATAAAAATAACCACTAGTTAATTACACCCTATGGGAATTCTTCGTGATTACAAATAAAGAGAAATAAGAGAGTGGTAAAGGGCGTTCTGTTGTCCTGTATAGAGAGATATAAAACTACCTCCCCTATTTATATTTTA
>CAJJBM010000012.1 GCA_905182445.1 Pelagibacteraceae bacterium AG-422-B15
TTCTACTGCTGGAGCTTCTGCTTCTACTGCTGGAGCTTCTGCTTCTGCTGCTGGAACTTCTGCTTCTACTGCTGGAGCTTCTGCTTCTGCTACCGCAGCTTCTTCAGCTTCTTTTAATGCCGCTAGGCGCTCTTGTGCTTTTTTCTTAGGTAAAGCTTTTTTAGGGTTATTTTTTTGTACAGGCATTGGCACAACATTTGCTTCGCCTAAAAATCTTTCTAATTTTTCTGTTGGCTTAGCCCCTTTACCAATCCATTCTTTAATTTTTTCTAGATCTAACTTTAATCTATCTGGATTATCTTTTGGTAAAAGTGGGTTGAAATGTCCTACTTTTTCAATGAATCTTCCATCTCTTGGACTTCTTGAATCCGCTATTACAACTTTGTAAAAAGGTCTTTTTTTAGAGCCTCCTCTTGATAGTCTTATTTTTAGTGCCATTTTATTTTCTCCTTTTATTTAATTATTTTTTTAAAAATTCTGGTGGTATCTGATTATTAAAGTCTTGTGGCAAGCCCAGATCTTGCAAACCACTCATTCCTTTCTTAGAAATTTTTTTCATCATATCAGCCATCTTACGATGCTGTTTTAAAATTCTATTTACTTCTGAAACTACAGTACCTGATCCTTTGGCTATTCTTTGTTTCCTTGAGCTGTTTATCATTTTTGGTTTTCGTCTCTCCAATTTTGTCATTGATAAGATGATTGCCTCTTGTTTTTTAACTGCATCGTCACTTGCATCATTAGCTTTATCACCTAATTTTTTCATTCCAGGTATAAATTTTAGCATGCTTGATATCCCACCCATTTTTTTCATTTGATTTATTTGAGACAACAAATCATTTAAATCAAACTCGCCTTGCTGCAATCTTGCGGCCATTTTTTCAGCATCTAATTGATCAATATTTTCAGCAGCTTTTTCGACTAAAGTAATTACATCTCCCATATCTAAAATACGATTTGCAATTCTGTCTGGATGAAAAATTTCTATATCGTCTATTTTTTCACCGTTACCAATAAACTTAATTGGACATCCAGTTGACATTTTTAAACTTAAAGCGGCACCTCCACGTGCATCACCATCAACTCTGGTTAAAATTGAACCTGTTATATTAATTTTTTCCGAGAAATTTTTAGCAACATTAATTGCATCTTGTCCCGTCATACTGTCGAGTGTTAAAAGTGTTTCTATAGGATTAACTATTTTTTCTATATCTTTTAGCTCTTGCATTAAATTATCATCTATACTTGTTCTTCCAGCTGTATCAAAAAGAATTAAATCGATATTATTTATCTCAGCTACGGCAATTGCCCTCTTAGCTATATTCTTAGAGGTTTGATTTTCAACTTTTGGAAGTATTTCAACATTTATATTATTTGCTAATATTTGAAGTTGCTCAAATGCTGCTGGACGATTAACATCTAGTGATACTAGAAGAATATTTTTATTAAATTTAATTTTAATAAAATTAGCTAACTTGGCAATTGAAGTTGTTTTACCAGATCCTTGTAATCCCACCAACATTAATGATGAAGGTTTTTCCCCGTCAATATTAATAGTAGCAGTATCATTTCCAAGAATATTTACTAACTCATCATTAACGAGTTTAATTATCATTTGACTTGGCGATATAGACTGGATAATTTCCTGGCCTATAGCTTTTTGCTTAACCTCTACAATAAACTTTTTAACAATATCAAGTGAAACATCCGCCTCTAATAATGCCCGTCGAATATCGCGCATAGCTGCGTCTAAAGCAACCTCATCAATTGAGCCTGTCTTCTTTAAACCACTAAATACGGCCTGAAGCCTATTACTTAAATTTTCAAACATATTTTATTCACTGTGTGCTCCAAACAACAAGTATTGCACCAGTGGGCGAAACTCGCTGACTGATGTCGACACCCTTTTTCAAGGGTACCGCAGAATACTATTCTTGCGGAAAACTGCTGAAAATTAGTCTTAGAGATCAAATATGTCAAGGTGAATTTTCAAATACTAATTAAACTGGTAAATTTAAGTAGCTAAAACTATAAGAATATTATGAAGAAATTTGATTTTATTAAAATGCATGGTCTTGGTAATGATTTTGTTATTATTGATGAAAGAAATACTAAGGTAAGCTTGTCTCACGCAGAAATAGTCTCTGTTGCGAATAGACATACTGGAATTGGCTGTGATCAACTAATTACAATTAATAAAGACAATATATCAGATATTTTAATTCGTTTTTTTAATTCGAATGGGGAAGAAATATCAGCTTGTGGCAATGGGTCAAGATGCGTCGCAAGACTTCTTATGGAAGAAGACAAGACATCTGCCATATCAATAAAAACACATGCAGGCTTATTAGATTGTAAAAAGATTTCTAAAAATATTATAAGTGTTAATTTAGGAACTCCAAAATTAAGTTGGAATGAAATACCGCTTGATAAAGAATATGATACAAATTCAATTATATTTAACATAAACAATTTTTCAATTTCCAATCCAAAATTTGTAAACGTAGGAAATCCTCATGCAATTTTCTTTGTAGATAATTTAGATAATTTTGATATAGAGGATTTTGGACCTCTAATTGAAAATGATAAAATGTTTCCTGAAAAATGTAACGTTACTATTGCCCAGGTAATATCACTAACACATATTAAGATTAATGTATGGGAGCGAGGTGCCGGAAAAACACTTGCATGTGGAACTGCTGCATGTGCAACTGCTGTTGCTGCATATATTAATAAATTAAGTAGTAATAAAATAGTTGTTTCTTTACCCGGTGGGAATTTAGATATTGAATATAATTCAAATATAATAATGTCTGGTGCTACGGAAATAAGCTTCAAAAGTAGTTTTGAAATAAGTTAATATATTGTTTAAAAATTTTACAAATAGATTAGGAAATATATTTTCTTCTAAAAAAATTGATGAAAATTCTCTTCTTGAATTAGAAGAGCTCCTTTTAATTTCAGATATTGGAATTGAAACTACAGATAAGATAATTAATAAACTTAGAAATGAAAAATTTTCACCAAGCTTTGATACAATTGAAGTAAAGTCAAAGCTTGCTGAAATAATATTAAATATTATTGAACCATTTCAAGAAGAGTTTCCAAAACTAAGCAAGAGTAAGCCCACTATCATTATTTGTATTGGTGTAAATGGATCGGGGAAGACGACTACTGTGGCAAAGCTAGCCCACCACTATAAAGAAATGAATTGTAGTATAGTTCTTGGAGCTGCAG
This sequence comes from Pelagibacteraceae bacterium AG-422-B15, assembly GCA_905182445.1. Classification (GTDB taxonomy): domain Bacteria; phylum Pseudomonadota; class Alphaproteobacteria; order Pelagibacterales; family AG-422-B15; genus CACCCN01. Next base: position 3,238 of record CAJJBM010000012.1, read on the forward strand.
ATACTTTTAGAGCTGCGGCTACAGAGCAGTTGTCTTTATGGGGTAAAGAAATGAATTTAGATATAATTTCTGGAAATCAAAACTCTGATCCTGCCAGCATTGCCTTTAAATGTGTTGAAAGCACTTTAAACAATGAATTTGATCTCGGTATAATTGACACAGCTGGCAGGCTACAAAATAGAACTGACTTAATGGAACAGCTAAAAAAAATTGATAAAGTAGTAAAAACTAAAAACAACTTATTAAATCAAAAAACTATAATGATCATTGATGGAACAACTGGCCAAAGCTCTATTAAGCAAGTTGAAGAATTTTCAAAATATATAAATATTGATGGCTTAATTATATCTAAACTTGACGGCTCTGCAATTGGAGGAACAATTGTAAGTATTATTGACCACTTAAAAGTTCCAGTATTAGGACTAGGAGTGGGTGAAAATAAGTCTGACTTAGAGGAATTCAATGCTAAAAAATTTGTTAATAGAATTTTAGATAATTAGAATTTATTATCAGTTGGACATTTCAAGATGTAGCTTATCCTCGTGGTAAGGATATTTATCTAATTTATCTTCATTAATTTCAATTCCTAGACCAGGTTTGTCTGACGGAATAACGTAACCCGCTTCCCACTTAAGTGGATCTTTTACTAGCGATGAGTCAAAGCCTGACCATGTCTCGATACCTTCAATAATTAAGAAATTAGAAATGCAAGTTGCAACCTGCACATTGGCTGCTGCAATTATGGGTCCACAATACATGTGGGGTGCTACTTGGGCATATGACGCTTCAGCAATACTTGCAATTTTTTTTGCCTCTAATATTCCACCAACCCTTCCAAGGTTCATTTGAATAATTGATGCCGCTTCTTCTTTTAATATCGCATTGAATTCATATTTTGTTGTAAGTCTTTCGCCTGTTGCTATTGGTATACTAGTTTTTCTAGCTATAGATGCCATCGCTTGAATGTTTGCAGGTGGTGTCGGTTCCTCTAACCACATGGGATCGAATTTTTCAATTCTTTTAGCAAGCCTGATTGCACTCGCAGGAGTCATCTGTCCATGTGTTCCAAATAAAATATCACATTTTTTTCCAACAGCTGTTCTTATGGCGCGAACAAAGTTTTCTGCATGATCTAACTCTTCTAGTGTTAATTCACGTGGATCATTGTCTCTATACGTGCTGATAGGATCAAATTTTACAGCAGTGAAACCAAGTTTTTGATATTCTAAAGCTCTTTCTGCTGCTAGATCAGCATCCTGGTAGACATTACTTTTATCTCCTGGTTTTGGATAAAGATAAGTATATGTGCGTAATTTTTCATTAACCTTACCACCAAGTAAATTAAAGATTGGTTGATTCAATTCTTTGCCAACAATATCCCACATGGCAATTTCGATTGCACTCAAGACTCCAGAAACTGAAATATCTGGCCTTTGAGTGTAACCACTTGAATAAATTTTTCTCCATAACTTTTCTATTTGAAATGGACTCTCACCAACGACATAACGTTCACAGACATCTTCAATCATTTTTGTAGCTACGTTTGGATGAAATGGAATGGCGTAAGCTTCACCGAAACCCACTATACCTGTATTAGTAGTTAATTTTAAAAAAATCCAATATTTGCCACCAAAGGAGGGAGGAGGGTTTCCAATAATATATGTTTTGAAATCTATAATTTTCATTATTAAGATTTTTTAAAATAATTAAAATACTCTTATAAAAGAAATAACCATACTTTCTACACCTGGATTGCGATCTCCAAGGCTGGCATTAGAAATATGGTTTAAACTTATTGCAACTCGATTCATACTTTCTAATTGATAAGACAGTTCGAACTGACTTCTAAACTCTAAATCATAGCCTAACTCTTTACTCTTTCCTTGATCATAATAGCCAAAAGCAAAGCTTGGAGTTAAATATATATTATTACTTAAACTAATATCTTTTCTTAAGCCCGTATAAATATATTTACCATCATCTCCATTTAACATGGCTCCATAAAATGGCTTTAGAGATAAATTTCCTGGCGATAGCATACTAATTTCACCTGCTAAAAATTCAATTCTGTACTCAGATGAATCTTTATTATCGTTAATATCAAATTGACCAATTGATAGCGATACATAGTCTTGATTATCATTTGCCTGTGCAAATCCGGCTATAAAAGCAAGTAAAGCTAAACTATATAAAAAACGAATCTTCATGATATTAAATAGAATATATTATTTTAACACCATGTCGCGAAGTTTTCGCTAGAAGTAGATGAAGGATCGTTAACAAATTTATCTGTTCCGTATGTCACATAACAATTTGGATCTTTTACTTCAGACAAATCCTGATATTCAATAATATCTTCTCTTGTTGTTAAATTAGTATCTCCTATAGCCATTTCTAAAGCTTGCTGCTCACTAATTTCTTCAGGCCCACTATCTTCTTCAATACCGCCAGCAAATGCAAATGAGCAAAGCAATGTTAAGAAAAATATTATTTTACCGAATGATGGTCTCATTATTCTACCTCTTGTTTTTAATTATTCAGGGTTATTAAATACTTTGAAAGTGTCTAAATTTTGTCTTTCTTTAAAGTTATTTAATGCCCATTTTACACTAGGAAAAGCTATGCTGTCCCAATATATTTCATTCCATTCAAATAAGCCCACTTCTAAAGATTCAATCCCAGGCTTGATTTCTGGGTCAATTAATTCTGAATGAAATAGGATTTGTACCTGATTTACGTGTTGCAATGTATATACCGCCAGCAGGCTATTAATCTTTATTTTAGCAAAAGCTTCTTCGTATGCCTCTCTAATTGCACCCTCTTCAACTGACTCATTATTTTCTAAATAACCAGCAGGTAGAGTCCATAGTCCTTTTTGAGGATCTATTGCACGCTTACACATTAAAAATTTATTTTCGAAAGTGCAAACTGAGCCAACAATTATTTTTGGGTTTTCATAGATAATAAAATTGCAAGATGAGCATACTTTTCTAAAGTGTGTATCCCCATCTGGTTTTTCTTCTTTAATACTTTCACTGCCACAATCAGGACAAAATATATTTTTCAAACTATTTACCTTAATTATTTTTTTTAGAAATGTATTTAAACATAAAAAAAATACCTAACAACAAAAAAACGAATGGGCTAAACCATAAGATTATATTTGTTTTAGATAAAGATGGTGTCATTAATATCCACTCACCATAATTATTAACTAACTGAGCTTTGATCTCATAATCAGTTTTACCTGAAATAATTTCTTCTTGAATATATAGCTTCAAATCTGAAGCTAGTTCTGAATTAGAATCATAGATAGTTTGGCTTTGACAAACCAAGCACCTAGTTTCTTTAAATAAGTCTATAGCGCGATTATTTTGTTCTTGTGTCATTTGCAAGTCAGCATTTGAAACATTTGAAAAAAAGATGAAAATTATAATTAATGATGAGTATTTTATTTTCACAATATATCGCCAAGAATTGGTAATATTATTTCCTCTAATTCATTCATATGAATTGGGCCAATATGCTTATATATCACAGTGCCTTTATGAACTATAAATGTTTCAGGTACTCCATAAACTCCCCAAACCATCGATGATCTTCCATTTCGATCGACGCCTATTTTTTTAAAAGGATTGCCTAGTGTTTTAATAAAATTTAAAGCACTCTCATTTTTATCTTTATAATTAATACCATAAAGATCTAAACCTTCCATCCTAGACAGTAACATCAATATTTCATGCTCCGATCTACAGGGAATACACCATGAGGCCCAGATATTTACTAAAGCCACATCAGATTTTAGAATATCACTTGTACTAAATGACTGATCCTCTTCAAGTAAAGTTGACATATTAAAAGTAGGAACAGGTTTTTCAATTAATTGTGAAGATAATTTAGTCACATCTTTATTTAAGAGCTGATAGAAAAATACTAAAAGTACAATTGTAATAATGACTGGTAAAAAATGTTTAAACTTTAATTGTTTCATCTTTTTAATCTAACTCTAAATACTATTGCAGAGACGCCGCCAAGTGTCATTAAAATGATACTAAACCAGATGAATGACATTAATGGTTTTATATGAATCCTTACATTTACAAAATCTGAATTTTCTGGAATGTTCATTACTACATATATATCAGCTAAAAATTTTCTAACGATACTTGTTTCTGAAGTGACAGTTGGTGGATTACTATAAACTCTAATCTCTGGCTTAAAAGTTTCTAATATTGTTTTATTATCCATTAAATAAAAAATTGCTTTTATAGAGTTATAATTTTTACCCTTAGTCTGTTCTACACTTTTAAATTTAAATTTATGGTTGTCTAATATTAATATATCATTAACTTTAGCTTGAAATATTTTTTCTTGTGCAAAAGTAGCGTTGCCAACAACTGATAATATTAATAAACCGAAACCAATATGTGCTAAAGATTTTCCAAGTGAAGGTTTAATTATAGTGTAGCTGTTCTTAATTCTTAATCCATTTTTTATACTAACCAGTATTAAAGTTAAGCTTAAGGTTAACAAAGTAATTTGAGTTAACTGCAGTTCGATAAAGTAAATACTAAAGCCAAATATTATTGCTAAACTTAATATGAATAATTTACTGATAGAAAATATTATTTCAGTAATTTTATCATTTTGCCATTTAGCATTAGGTCCAATAATCATAATAAATAGTAAAAGAACTGTGATTGGAAGTAGGGATAAAATGTAATAATTTGGCCCCACTGAAATACTTTTTTGTAAGAATAAGTCAGTCCCTAATGGGTAAAGCGTGCCTAAAAAAACAACAAATAAAGTTGATAAAAGTAACCAATTATTAGCCAGAATACTGGATTCTTTACTTACTAAGTTTATTTCACTTTTATTATCTAATAGAGGCCCCTTAAAAGCATAAAGTGTAAAGCTAATAACTAGTATGATAGCTAGAAATATTAAAATGAATAACCCTCTAGTTGGATCAGAGGCAAATGTATGCACAGAATTAAGAATTCCAGATCTAACAAGAAAGGTTCCTATTAAACTTAGAGAAAATGTCAGAATTGATAAAAGAATAGTCCATGACTGTAATATATTTTTCTTCTCTAAAATAATTACACAATGAAATAGTGCGGTACCCGCGAGCCATGGCATTAGTGATGCATTTTCAACTGGATCCCAAAACCAATATCCGCCCCAACCCAACTCATAGTATGCCCAAAAAGAACCAAGGCCTATACCTAGTGTTAAAAAAATCCAAGCAGTGAGTACCCACGGGTGCAACCATCCAGCCCACTCCTTGTCTACCTTATTTGATAACATGCCACCAACAGCAAAACTTAGCACAAGAGAATATCCTACATAACCAATATATAATATTGGCGGATGAATTGCTAAAAGTAAATCTTGTAGTACCGGATTTAAACCCAACCCTTCATTTACAATTGACTCTGATTGTATGAAGGGGTTTGAAGTAAAAAATAAAAATAGCGTGAAACCAAATATTATAAAACTTTGAAATGAGATTACATTTTTTTTAAAATCTAGATTTTTAATCTTAGAGTAAGAGAATATAAAATTAAAGATTGTTAAAACTAATATCCATAAAAGCAGGCTTCCTTCATGATTTCCCCAAGCACCTGCAATCTTATAAATAAGCGGTTTTTCCGAATGTGAGTTATTAACAACTAGTTGATAATTAAAATTAGAATCAACAAAAATATAAATTAATAAAATAAATGCAAATAAGCTAAAAAAAAATGGAATTCTGCTAAAAATTTTGTAGTTAATATCTATTTTCTTTGGTAGCAAATATAAGGATTGAATCAAAGATGCCGATAAACAAACTAGCAATAATATATTTCCAAAATTTCCTAAATTCATATTTTATTCTTCTTGCCATTGGCCTTCTTTTTTTAAGGCCTCTATTACCTCAGGAGGCATATAATTTTCATCATGTTTTGCTAAAACTTTTATAGCTGTAATACTTGCCTTATCAATTGCCAAGCCTTCAACCACAACACCTTTGTTTTCAGCAAATAAATTCGGCATTATACCAACAAAGCTAACGTCAACTTCGTTAGATCTATCAGTAATTATAAAACTATATATCTTGGTTTTATCATCATATTTATAACTATCTTCTTTTACTAACCCACCAACTCTAATAATGTTTTTTTTATCAATATTGGTAAGTTGAAGCTCTGTTGGGCTGTAAAAATAAATAATATTGTCTCTTAAATTCATAGTAATTAACAAAGTAGCAATTATTAATACCAGTGCACTCAGTAAGATTATTATCAATCTTTTCTTAACTTTATTGCTCATTCTTACCTTGCAAATTTTCTAATTTTTTCTCTTTTTTTAATAAACTTAAATAATTATATAAAAATAAAACTATTAAACTTATCAAGGTGAAACTGTATGCTAACCATACGTATTCCCCATAACCATTCATATAAAATATTTCACTCATTACTTGCTTACTCTCAGAATTTTTTGATCCAAGGTTTCAATTTTATATCTCATCAAAAATACAGTTACTAAAAATAATATATAAGCAAATGTCATCAGCATTAATGGAGTGAGCATTGAGATATGAATACTTGGTGCAGAAAGTTTAGAAATAGTTGCAGGTTGATGAAGAGTATTCCACCAATCAACCGAAAATTTTATTATTGGAATATTTATAAAACCAATAATACCCAGTGCTGCTGATATTTTTGCAGCAAGATCCTTATTTGCAATTGTTTGCCATGTCATTATATACGCCACATAAAGAAAAAATAAAATTAACATAGATGTTAACCTTGCATCCCATGCCCACCATGTTCCCCAAGTTGGCTTTCCCCAAATACTGCCTGTCACTAATGCAATTAATGTAAACAGTGCTCCAATTGGTGCAATTGACTTCGCAAACAAATTAAAAATTGGATTTCTAAAAATAAACCAGGCGATACAAGAAAGTGCTAAAAAAGAATAAGAGCTAAGAGCCAACCAGGCCGCTGGTACATGTACGTACATAATTCGCATAGAATCACCTTGCAAATAATCTGGTGGAGAATTCAAAATGGCATAATATAAACCAAGTATGAAGGCTATTAATGTGGCGATATTAAAAATTGGCAATCTCCTTCTGAGTGAATCAATTATTCCATTGGGTAACTTGATATACATATAAATTTTCTATCAGCTTATATTAAAATTACTACTCAGCATAAAGACGCAGACTATAAGTGCTCGTAAATAGTGAGAAAATAAAGGCAATTAGTGATAAACCTAATAGAACTAAGCCAGATTCCTGATTGGCGCCAAATATAATAAATGGAATATATAATGGAATAATAATAATAGTTTTATATATATCAGCTCTTTTGCTTCCTAAGGTTAACGCACTAATAGCTGCTCCAATAAAAACCATACCTGGTGAACCAGCAAATACATTTATTATAATGTTTAGTATATCTTGCATATTTACTTCGAATAATAACCCTGCAATCGGAATAACCATAATTATAGGAATGCAGTTTGCGATCCAATGTGAAATGAATTTACAGCAGACAATTAACTCTAGTGGTTGCTGAGTTAGAATAATTGTATCTAAATTTCCATCTTCATAATCAGATGTAAATACTCTATCAAGAGTTAATAAAATTGATAGAGCGATTGAAATCCAAATAAAACCTGTAAATAGAATTGAGAATTCACTTATATTTGTTCCAAATACAAATGGTATTAAAATTAAGATTAAGATTAAAAAGCTAGCGGCAAATAGAAAATTTGTATTTGAATAAAATGCTAGTTTAAGATCTCTACTGATTAAATTATAAAACTGCATAATCATCCATATTTATTAAGAGATCATATTTTAAATCAATATCGTTGTTTGAAGAGTAAAGAGTAATTCCTTCACTTTGATTATGTTGCAAAATTATATTCTCTAATAATTTTATCTTATTTGTATCAAGAAAAACAAGTGGCTCATCTAATAGCCACACTTTAGCTTTTGATATTAATAGTCTAAATAAAGAGATAAGTTTTTTTTGACCATCCGATAATGAATCAATATCTTTATTTAATAGCATTTTAATATCTAATAAGTCTAATATTTCACTTACATTATTTTTTGTATGATAAATCAATTGCCACAGCTCTATATTTTGTTGAACTGTTAAGTTTTCTTTTAAAGAATTTTTTTGACCAACAAATCTAAAGTCAGATAATAGTTCTGTATTTACTTGCAAATCATTATCATTAAATAAGATGCTACCATTATACTTACTTATATATCCCGCTATCGTTCTCAATAAGCTAGTTTTACCTGAGCCATTTTTACCACGGATAAGCATTGTTTGATTTGATTCAACATCACATGAAAGTCTTTTAAAAATTATTTTATCTTCTCTGACACATTCTAAGTTCTGGATTATTAGTTTATTACTCATATTATTGGTCAAATAAGTTTAATATTTTTTTCATTGATTGCAGGTCAAATTAGTCCTATTAATACAACGAGTAAAGGATGTATGCACGATAGTTATAAAACAAAAAAAACCCTTAAAATTGGCAAAAAAACGTATGTTTTTAATAGCCTTAAATTAGCTGAAAAAAATGGTCTTAAGAATATATCCTCTCTACCTTTTTCTATAAAAATTCTACTTGAAAATCTAATAAGAAATGAAGATGGGGTTACAGTTACATCTAAAGATATAAAAACATTTAGCAAATGGAAAAAAGATAAGAGGATAGATCTTGAAATAAACTTTCGCCCAGCAAGAGTTTTAATGCAAGATTTTACAGGTGTTCCAGCTGTAGTTGACTTAGCAGCCATGCGAGCTGCAATGAGAGTTTTAAAAAGTGATCCAAAGAAAATTAATCCCTTAACGCCCGTTGATCTGGTTATAGATCATTCGGTAATGGTAGATAAAGCAGGTAATGCTGGAGCATATAAGGCTAACGTTGAATTAGAATATAAAAGAAATATAGAGCGTTATGAATTTTTAAGATGGGGACAAAAATCATTTGATAATTTTAGAGTTGTTCCACCCGGTATAGGCATATGTCATCAAGTGAACTTAGAAAATTTAGCCCGAACAGTTTGGTCTGATAAAAAAAAGATTGATGGTAGAGTAGTCAATTTAGCTTATCCAGATACTGTTGTTGGAACTGATAGTCATACGACTATGATCAATGGTTTGTCAGTTTTAGGCTGGGGTGTTGGAGGAATTGAAGCTGAAGCTGCAATGTTAGGACAGCCAATATCAATGGTAGTACCTGAAGTTGTTGGATTTGAAATTGTTGGAAAACTAAAGGAAGGCACAACAGCGACTGACTTGGTCTTAACCATTACGGAAATTTTAAGAAAAAAAGGTGTTGTAAGTAAGTTTATTGAATTCTTTGGTAGCGGTTTAAAAGATTTGCCAGTTGCTGATAGAGCTACTATTGCAAACATGGCACCAGAATATGGAGCAACTTGTGGAATATTTCCAATTGATAAGGAAACTATTAAGTTTTTAGAATCGACTGGACGACCTAAGGATGAAATTGCTCTAACCAAAAAGTATGCAATGGAACAGGGTATGTGGGAAACTCATACTAAAAAAAATACAATAATTTATACAACAAAAATAAAATTAGATTTATCTACAATTGTTCCTTGTTTGTCTGGACCAAAAAGACCTCAAGATAAAATTGAATTGCCAGATGTTGCTAAGTCTTTTGATAATAGTCTTGATGTTGATTTTCAAACAGCATCTAAATCTAAGATAAGTAAAGTTAAAAATAAAAACTACAGCATAGATCATGGCCATGTTGCTATTGCCGCAATTACTAGCTGTACAAATACTTCCAATCCAAGTGTCATGATAGGTGCAGGATTATTGGCTAAAAAAGCATATAAATTAGGTCTTCGAAAAAAACCATGGGTTAAAACATCTCTGGCTCCAGGCTCAAAAGTAGTAACTGATTATCTAGTTAAATCAGGAACACAGAAATATTTAAATTATTTAGGCTTTCAGCTTGTTGGTTTTGGCTGCACAACTTGTATTGGTAATTCTGGTCCACTTGATGAGGATATTTCTAAAACAATTTCAGCAAACGATCTTATTGTAAGTGGAGTATTGTCTGGAAATAGAAATTTTGAAGGTCGAATTAATCCACATGTTAAAGCAAACTACCTAGCATCACCTCCATTGGTCGTAGCTTATGCATTGGCCGGAAGTACAAAGATAAATATTACTAAAGATCCTATTGGTGAAAATAAAAATGGCAAAAAAATATACTTAAAAGACATCTGGCCAACATCAAAAGAAATAAAAGAAATGATGAGTAAAACTATTAACTCTAAACTTTATATTAATAGATATAAAAATGTTTTTGCAGGAGATGCTAAATGGAAAAATGTTAAAGCATCAACTGGTCTTACATATAAATGGAATAAAAAATCTACTTATGTTCAACACCCTCCATATTTTGAAAATATGCAACTTGAAGGTGGGAATATTAAAAATGTTATAGATGCAAATATCTTGGGTGTTTTTGGAGATTCTGTAACTACGGATCATATTAGTCCAGCAGGTTCAATTAAGGCAGATGGCCCAGCTGGTGATTACTTAAGAAGTAAATCTGTTAAAGTTCATGAATTCAATTCATTTGGTGCGCGCCGTGGTAATCACGAAATTATGATGCGTGGAACTTTCTCTAATATTCGTATTAAAAATGAAATGCTTGATGGAATAGAGGGTGGATACACTTGTCATTACCCTTCTAAAAAACAAATGTCTATTTTTGATGCTTCAATGAAATATCAAAAAGCTAAAAAGTCTCTAGTTATATTTTCCGGCAAAGATTATGGAATGGGTTCTTCAAGAGATTGGGCTGCAAAAGGGACAAATCTTCTTGGTGTAAAAGCAGTTATAGCAGAATCTTATGAACGAATTCATAGATCAAATCTTGTTGGAATGGGTGTATTACCATTGCAGTTTATTAAGGGAGAAGACCGAAAAAGCTTGAAGCTAACAGGTGCTGAAATTGTTTCTATTACTGGCTTAGATGGGGACATATCTCCAAATATGCAACTACCAATGTCTATCAAGTATGCTTCAGGTAAAACTGTCCTAACTAAAGTGAATTGTCTAATTAAGACAGTAAACGAAGTTGAATATTTACAAACTGGTGGAATACTTCAGTACGTTCTAAAAAATTTAGCTGAGTCTGCTTAAATTTAACTAATCGAAGCAGAGATAGTATCAATCAATTTCTTAGAAAAGCTAACTGGATCAGATGGTTTTTCTCCATCAAGTATCATAGATTGTTCATATAAAAGAATACCTATATTTTCAATATCACCAATAGAAGCTTTATCTTTAGACATCTTAGCTAACTTTTTAATCAGTTTATGATCAGGATTAATTTCTAATATCTTTAGAGATGCACCTTGCTGAAGCTGATTATGTTGTTGCAATATTTTCTCTAACTGTGGATCCATTGCAGACTCATCTACGACTAAACATACAGGACTTTCTGTAAGTCTTGAAGAAGTTCTTACATCCTTAACTTTATCTTTTAATTTATCTTTTAGTAAAATGATTAGTGGCTCTAGCGACTTATCTTCTTTTTTATCTTTGTCGTCAGTTTTTTTCTTACTAATTGAGTCAAGATCATCAACACCTTTTGTAACTGATTTAATATTTTTTTCCTTATAATTTGGAGTTGAAGATGTCCAAAAACTATCAACAGCATCATCAAGGATTAAAACATTAACGCCTCTAGATTTGTAGCCTTCTAAACTAGGATTATTGATAACATTGTCATACTTATCTCCTGTTATGAAATAGATATCTTTTTGTTTCTTACCCATTGTTTCAATATATTCATCTAATGTAATAAGTTTTGTAGAATTAGAATTTTTAAATAAAGCTATCTCTAGTAATGTATCTTTTTTTTCAGCATCTTCATAAATACCCTCTTTAATTACAGGACCAAAATTGGACCAAAACTCTTCATATGCCGATCTATCGTTTGCTAATTTTTTCTTTAAGTCACCAATGGTTCGTCTAACAAGAGCATTCCTAATTTTTTTAACAACTGGATTATTTTGAAGCATTTCACGACTAATATTTAGTGGTAGGTCCTCAGAATCAATTACCCCTCTCAAAAATCTTAAGTATGGAGGAATTAGCTCAGGACAATTATCGGTAATAAAAACTTTTTTTACATACAATTTAAGTCTATTTTCACGCGCAGGGTCGTATAGATCAAAGGGCTTGGTAGATGGAATAAAGTTTAAAACTGTATATTCAATTTGGCCTTCAGCTTTATAGTGAGACGTTAACCATGGATCATCATACATTTGACCTACATGATTATAAAACTCCTTGTATTGTTCTTTAGTAATTTTATTTTTTGGACGTGTCCAAAGTGCTAAAGCAGAATTAATTGCTTCAGGCTTTTCATCTACTTTATCTTTAATGTCTCTAACAAATATAGGAATGCTAATATGATCAGAATATTTTCTAATAATTTCTTCAATTCTTATTTTCTCTAGGTATTCTTTACCCTCTTTAGTAATTGATAGAATAACTTTTGTACCTCGGTTGGAATTAAGTAGCTCTAAATCATCCGACTCTTCAATTGTAAAATTACTTTCTCCATCAGATTTCCATATCCATATTTTTTTGTCGCCGGCTTTTCGAGTAATTACTTTTAAGTCAGAAGCCACCATAAATGCTGAATAAAAACCAACACCAAATTGTCCTATTAGTGAAAGGTCTTTAGTTTCAGTTGCTTCTTTAATAAATTGTGCAGTTCCTGATCTTGCAATAGTTCCCAAGTTATTAACAAGGTCATCTCTATCCATTCCAATGCCATTATCAGTAATTGTTATTAGACTTTCTTTTTTATCGATTTCAATTTGAATTTTTAAATCCGGATCAGATTGTAAAAGTTTTTCTTTTGTAGTTGCTAGATATCGCAACTTATCACATGCATCAGATGCATTTGATACAAGCTCTCTAACAAATACTTCTTTTTCTGAGTATACTGAATTAATCATCAACTTTAAGAGTTGACTGACTTCAGTTTGAAATTCTAATTTTTCTGATTTTGCCATAGTTATTATTTAAATGTTAAATTGATATATTGGAATTATTACTAATATTTCAAGTCTTTTATCATAAAAAAAATACATTAATCACTATTTTTACTATTTTTTTTGAGCAAATATTAGTTATTATAAAAACATGGTAGTTAGATATTTAGATAATCAAATTAATAACCCTCAAGCTAATCATAATTCAAATCAAACATTTGTTTCTCAAACATTTTTTAATAGAAGTGAGCTAAATCAGATTTTATCTATATATGGCAAAAAAGTGAGTGAAGGTAAATGGAAAGATTACGCGATTGACCATCTAGAAAATTCTGCAATTTTTTCTTTTTTTAGAAATACATTTGAAAGTGCTGCCCTGAAGATTATTAAACACAAACGTACTTCAAAATCTAAATTAAAATATCATTTAGTGAGCGCATCTGGCTCAGACATAAAGCGCAGTAATGAGATAGATTTAATTATTAAATATCTAAATAATTCAAATCTAGAGGTCATAAAGAAATAGAGCCTCTTAAAAAAAGAGACTCTATTAGAAATTATTTTTTTTGATTATCTTCTTTGACCAAAAAGTCTTAGTAACATTATAAATAGATTTATAAAATCTAAGTACAATGTTAATGCGCCCATGATTGCTTTCTTTGAAGAAGATTCAGCGCTATCATAAGCGTTATACATATTCTTAATTTTCTGCGTATCATAAGCTGTTAAGCCTACAAAAATTAGTACACCTAAAATTGAGATTGCAAAATATAGAGCTGGAGATTGCATAAACATATTTACAATAGATGCAATTATAATTCCAATTAGACCCATCATTAAAAATGAACCCATTCCAGTTAAATCTCTTTTAGTTGTATATCCATAAATACTCATGGCACCAAAAGTTGATGCTGTAATAAAAAATACTCTAGCAATACTTGCGCCAGTATATTGTAAGAAAATTGTTGAAAGTGACAGTCCCATTAAAACTGCAAACACCCAAAAAAGTGTTTGTGCTCTCGATGCTGACATATTTCTAATACCAAAGCTCATATACAAGACAACTCCTAATGGAGCAAACATAAGCAAAAATATGATTGGCGACTGATATATAGCACTGCCTGCCATTGTTGCCATTACATTTAAATTACCTGAGTAATCATAAACTGCGGTATAGCTAAAGAGCATATAAGAAATTAAACCTGTTACTCCTAAGCCGCCTGCCATAAAGTTATAAACTCTAAGCATATAATCTCTAAGTCCAGCATCTACAGTTGATGTGGCTTGAGCACTTTTATTTTGATATTCCATTTAATACAGTTCCTCTTTGAATTTTTTACTATAATAATACATAATGTTTAATTAGATCAATACAAGTCGTCTGCATTAAACATTTTAAATATTAAATATATATATATCAGTAAGTTAGGGTGAATTATGGATAAGGTTTTAGTTACAGGAGCTTCGGGATACATTGCACTTCATTGCATTCTGGAGTTACTAAAAAATGGGTTTGCTGTTCGAGGTTCATTAAGAACGCCAAATAGAGAAACTCAAGTTAGAGATGCAATAGCAGCAGAAATAGATGCTAAAAATAATTTAGAATTTTGTCAGCTAGATTTACTTAAAGATGAGGGCTGGGAAGAGGCTATGATTGGTTGCAAGTACGTACTACACATTGCGTCACCTTTCCCTTTTAATGAGCCTAAAGATGAAAATGATTTAATTGTTCCTGCAAGAGAAGGAACCTTAAGAGCTCTTAAAGCAGCAAAAAAAAATGGAGTTAAAAGAGTGGTGTTAACATCCTCTGTAGCTGCAATTGCTTATGGTCATGGAACTTATGACAATAAACTTGGAGCTGATGATTGGACGGATATTAATGGACCTGGAATAACTCCTTATATTAAAAGTAAAACGATTGCTGAAAAAGCTGCCTGGGATTTTATTAATAACCAAGAAGGTGATTTATTAGAAATGTCGGTTATTAACCCTGCATTTGTAATGGGCCCCTCACTCAGTAATGATATTGAAGGCACTTCAACGGATACATTTGTGAAGTTATTAACTAATCAAATTCCTGCGTGTCCAAATGTATACTTTAATTATGTTGATGTAAGAGATGTTGCAAGAAATCATGTTGCTGCAATGACGAATAAAGATGCAAATGGAAAACGATTTCCATGTACGTCAAATGAATCTGTGCATATGGTTGAGTTTGCTAAGATATTAAATAAAAATGGGTATCCTAAAGTTACTACAAAAACACTACCTGATATTATTGTAAAATTTCTAGCGTTATTCAGTTCAGAAATGAAATCTATAAAATCTTTTTTAAATAAAAAAACTCTATTGGATAATAGTCAAACGAAAGAAGTTTTATTGTGGCAACCAATTCCAATGGAGCAAACTGTAATTGAAATGGGGCAGTCTATTAAAAATTATCTTAACCAAAGAAAGAAGTAGAAATGGAATATAGAAAATTAGGAAGAACTGACGTCAAGGTAAGCTCTATTTGTCTTGGCACTATGACATGGGGAGAACAAAATACGGAAGCTGAGGCACATGAGCAACTAGACTACTCTATAGAAAACGGTGTTAATTTTATTGATACTGCAGAATTATATGCCGTGCCAACAAAGGCAGAAACTCAAGGTTTAACTGAAGAACATATTGGCACTTGGTTTCAAGCAAGAAAAAATAGGGATAAGGTAATTTTAGCCTCAAAAGTTGCAGGTCGATCTGGCTTAAACTATCTGCGCGAGACCAAAGAAATGACACGGCTTAGCAAAGAACATATCCTTTATGCTGTCGATAAAAGTTTGCAACGGCTTAAAACTGATTACATAGACTTATATCAAGTACATTGGCCAGATCGTCCCTTTGGTGCTTTTAGTGGCAGACTTGAATATAGATATAATCCGGTTCCAGAGGATACTATTGATATTGAAGTCACATTAGAGGCCTTAGGAGAGCTTGTTAAGGCTGGAAAAATTAGACATATCGGTCTTTCCAACGAAACCCCTTGGGGCACAATGAAGTATCTAGAACTTTCTAAGTCTCATTCCTTACCGCGTGTAGTATCAATACAAAATGCATATAATTTAGTAAATAGGGCTTTTGAAGTTGGTTTATCAGAAATTACTAATCACGAAGATGTAGGCCTTTTGTCTTACTCACCACTAGGTCAAGGTATTTTAACTGGTAAATACTTGAATGGACAAATGCCCGAAGGTTCGCGCATGGCTCTTTTTGGCGATGGTCCTTTGGCATATAGATATAAAAGTGAAAGAACGAAACGTGCAACTGAAATGTATGTAGATATTGCAAAAAAATATGAAATAGATCCAGCACAAATGGCTATTCGTTTTTGTGACATTCAGCCTTTTATGACTTCTACAATTATCGGCGCTACTAAAATGGATCAATTGAAAGCTTGTATTGATAGTGTCAATCTTGATTTAACCAAAGAAATTTTAAAAGAGATTGATGCAGTCCATAGAGAGCTGCCCCATCCTGCACCATAATGAATAAAAAATTGTCCATTACTGATCGAAATGCTGCACTTATAAAATTAAAAGATTGGAAATTAGTAAAAGGTAGAAATGCTATAACTAAAACTTTTCAATTTAAAAACTTTAATGCTGCTTTTAGTTGGATGACAGCTATGGCGTTACATGCTGAAAAATTAGATCATCACCCGGAATGGTTCAATGTTTATAATAAAGTTATTGTAACTTTATCTACACATGATGTGGAAGGTATATCTAAGCTAGATATTAAACTTGCAACAATAATGAATAAATAAAATTATTTATTCAACAGCAAAAGTTACAAGTGGTCGTTCAATAAATACTGCACATGAATATGTAAGATTATCAGAGGAATCATTATATTTCAACCACTTTGCTGCAACTGCATTAGTAACATCAAAAGTCATTTTCACAGTTGGATTAACATCTGTAGTTTTAGTATAAGTCTCATTCAGTCTATAGATTAACGCAAAAGTTGAAGCATCTGCATCAATTCCACTTTGCCATATTAGTGGTGCTATGGGTGTTGAATAATTATTCGTGAATGTATAGTGCGTGCCTTTTTGCAAACCTAAATCATCAAAAAACTTAATGTTCAAATTAACTTCTGATCCACCTAAGGTAGTATTTGGTAAGTTGGCAGGGTTTGTTATATTATTAACAAACGTATCGTTGCCAGGTCCTTGAGGCAAAGTAAATGCTTGTGAACTTGACGTGCTTGAAACTGCTCCTGCAACAAAATATATACTAGTATTAGAACCAGTTCTAGTTGAGCAAGTTCGGTTTCCTGCAGTTATTTCATTAATGCCACTACCAATATTTGCTGCAGTTGTAGCTGTTACTGAAGCATTAAGATTTATAGTGTTTGACATTGTTACTCTCATATATTTGTAACCAATATTCTTAGTTATTCCAGCTGAGGTATTTGAATAGCTACAGGCATTGGTGTTTGCTGAAGCTGTTGCGGCAATATCACAACCACCAGTCATAGTTTTGTTAAATGTATAGTCATTACTACCTGTACAAATACCTGTTGCCGGATTGAAATCTTCACACATCTGCATACTTTGTACATCGAACTCCATTTGAGTCGGCGTTCCATAAACAACATAAGGACTATCCAAAGGCAGAATTCTAAGATAAGCCTCCGCAAATACATTTGATGAAGTTAAAGTAAATATTGCAATTAAAATAATTTGAATTTTTTTCATGATTAAGATCCTCTTACTATTACTGCACCGCCAGGTTGAGCAACTTTTTCAGTGACAATTTTGTTTGTTCTTCTTACTTTATGTAACATTTGACCTGACATATTTTTCTCTGGGAACATATGTTCAGTAATTGTGTGTGTAACAATTGTTTGTTTAAATTCGTTTGCAGGCCATCTTAAAGTAAGTTTCCAAAAATCTTCTTTACTACCTACATCTGGATCACTTTGACCTACTTCAAGAATCATATTTCTTAATACTTGTGCTTCTAAGCTATAGCGTTTTCCCTTAGTATCAGTGCTAGTACCTGACCAAGCATAGTTATTATAAACCACTTTACCCCATGGCATATAAGGTAATTGACCAACAATATTAATATCATGGCCATTTAATACAGTCTCTGTAGTTGTACCATATTTAGATGTGTCACCTAATCTTTGATATTTATTTGCATAAATTTCAAAAGCACTTGTTAAATATTCAATTCCTAGACTTGCTCTTTGATGCTCTTGTTCAAACTCATGGTCATAGAATAAATTAATACCTAGGATTGAATTATTATTTTGGGCCAGAGTTCTAAAGCCTAACCCAACATTTAACAGTGTTCTTTGATCACCATTTGCATACGGCTCATGATTTGCTAATCGAAGCTGAGTAAAATACAAATGTTTATTAGAAATTTTTGAATATGGATTCATTGCTAGCGGGCGAACAGCCAAGATAGAATACCTTAAGTCGTAATTATCTTGTGAATGAATAGTGATTTCAGTATCACCTTTACCAGGCAATGCTGATGTAATCGTCTCACCTAATTTATTAAGTGTATGATTTATACCGTCTTGTAATACATCTTCTGCATTAACTACGTAGAGCGAAGATAATATTAAGGTTATTGAAATAAAAGTAATTTTTAATTTTTTAAACATAATAAAATAATGAGATTGATTGATTTTTATAATCGTGAAACTAGATGATTAACTTAGATTGTCAAACACTTGATTATTTAAAAATTAATTAATAATTTTTAGTTCTTTCTGAGTCTTAGGGCATTTAATTTAATAAAGCCTTCAGCATCTTGTTGACTATAAATATTGTCATCATCCTCAAATGTAGCTAAGCCATTGTTATATAGTGAAAAAGGCGATTCTCTACCAGTGACCATTACATTGCCTTTATAAATTTTAATACGGACCCTTCCAGATACATTGCTTTGTGTCTGATCTATCATAGCTTGCAACATATCTCGCTCAGGTGAAAACCATAAACCATTATAAATTAATTTAGCGTATCTAGGGGCGATGTCATCTTTGGTGTGAGTCACTTCTTTGTCTAACGTTATACTCTCTATTGCTCTATGCGCGTGATATAGAATTGTTCCACCTGGCGTTTCGTAAACTCCTCGAGATTTCATTCCAATAAATCTATTTTCGACCAAGTCAATCCGACCTACGCCATGCTTGCCACCAATAATATTTAATTTTTCAAGCAAGTTATAAGGGGACAAAGACTCATTGTTGATTGCACAAGCATCACCAGATTTAAAATCTATAACTATTTCTTCAGGTTCATTTGGTGCATCAATTGGAGAAACTGATCTTGTATAAACATATTCAGGTGCTTCAACAAATGGATCCTCTAAAACTTTACCCTCAGCAGAAGAATGTAAAACATTAGCATCGATACTAAAAGGTTGCTCACCACGTTTATCTTTAGAAATTTCAATATTATGTTGATCGGCATATTTAACTAATGCCGCTCTAGAATTCATATCCCAAATTCTCCAAGGACTTATGATTTCAATATCTGACTGATGATAATAATAACCAAGTTCAAATCTAATTTGATCATTACCTTTGCCAGTAGCGCCATGCGCTACTGCATCAGCTTTAACTTGCTGAGCAATCTCAATTTGTTTTTTAGCAATTAGTGGTCTGGCAATGGCAGTTCCAAGTAGATAGTAACCCTCATACAATGCGTTGGCTCTAAACATTGGGAAGACATAGTCTTTTACAAACTCTTCTTTTAAATCTTCAATAAAAATTTCTGAGGTACCTTGTTGTTTTGCTTTAGTTTTAACTGCCTCAAAATCTTCCTCTTGACCTAAATCTGCTGTAAACGTTACTACTTCACATTGATAGTTTTCTTTTAGCCATTTTAATATTACCGAAGTATCTAAACCGCCAGAATAAGCTAAAACAACTTTATTTACTTTCTTCATACTTGTAATCTACTTATACTTTTTCTAATTTTGATACTATCAGATTTGAGTTGGCCACATGCCGCCATGATATCTTGTCCTCTAGTTTTCCTTACAGGACTTGAGTAACCTGCATCATTTATAAAGTCACCAAATTTTTTAATTTGATTATTACTAGAACATTCATAAGGAGAATCTGGCCAGGGATTAAATGGAATAAGATTAATTTTTGCTGGTATGCCTTCGATTAAATCAACTAGCGCTTGTGCATCCTCTAAACTGTCATTTACACCTTTTAACATAACATACTCGAAGGTTATTCTGCGTGAATTTCTAGATCTAGGATAATCACGACACGCTTTTATAAGCTCTTTTAGTGGGTATTTTTTATTTATAGGAACAATTTCATTGCGCAATTCATCATTAGTTGCATGTAAAGAAATGGCAAGCACTGTATCTACCTCTTTACCCCATTCTAATATTTGAGGAACAATACCTGAGGTACTCAATGTGATTCTTTTTGTAGAAAGTTTAATACCTTCTTGATCTGAAAATATTTCAACTGATTTTTTTACTGCATCGTAATTATATAAAGGCTCACCCATGCCCATGAAAACAATATTAGAAATTTTTCTATTTTCATTTGCTGGCCAATCTTTTAGTTGATCGCGTGCTATCATTAATTGTGAAACTATCTCTTCAGTAGATAAATTCTTTACTAACTTTTGCGTACCGGTATGACAAAACTTACAATTAAGGGTGCAGCCTACTTGTGATGAAACACATAAAGTACCTCGACTATCTTCTGGTATGTAAACAGTCTCAACTAAATTTCCATCTTCTAATTTTATTAACCATTTAATTGTACCATCAGTTGAACATTGCTCTTTATCAAGTTCTGGTCTTTTCAATGTGAAAACTGTTTTTAAATCTTCTCTTAGATCAATAGATATTGATGTCATATCATCAATATTTGTTACACCATGAAAATAAAGCCAATGCCAAATTTGCTTAACTCTAAAATTTTCATTTAGCTTAATTAAATCAGCATCAATAAGAACTGATTTAATTTGATCTCTACTAAGACCAATAATATTTGTCTTAAGATTTGTCATTTAATTTTATATTTATGAGCAAGCTTTATTGATTGCTTCAAGTGCTTTAGTAAAACCAATTAATGAATAGGTATCTGTGATCTTAGTATTTCTTGTTGAAATACTTTTAACTTTTACTCTAGAACCTTTTCTCATTTGCTGAATAATTTTTTTTTCTAATTTTGTCTCTTCAACCCAAGCACCTTCTCCTGCTGTAAAAAGTTTATGAGCTGAATCTCCAATAATCATTGTTGCATTAGACCCCAATTTAAATGGGAACCCTGCTTGTACACTTGGCTCATTAAATACTTTTTCATTTGGCATATTGGTAATCATTAAGGCCGCTGAGCCACGATTTAAATTATCTGGTGAAGTGGAGATTGGATTCGATGACATAAAACATATTTTTTGATCTCCATTTTCAGAAACTCTAGCCATCCAAGCCTTACCAGATCCGTACTCTCCAATTAGTTTAGAATCAACAATACCAAAGGCATTCACAGAAGTTGCTAGTAGAAATATTGCAATTAGTTTAGTATAAAATCTCATATTCAATAATTTATATATCGGGAATTAACATAATGAAAGCAATAGTTTGTAAAGAATTTGGACCTCCAAGTGCCCTTGTTTTAGAGGATATGGAGCCACTTTCTCCTAAGAAAAATGAAATATTAATAAATATTCATGCAGCTGGAGTTAATTTTCCTGACACTTTAATTATTAAAGACATGTATCAATTTAAACCAACATTACCATTCACCCCTGGTAATGAAATTGCAGGTGTAATTAGTGAAATTGGTGAGGGTGTTACAGCTTACAAGGTAGGTGATGAGGTTTTGGCTATGCCAACGTTTGGTGGGTATGCCGAGCAAATTATTGTCTCACCAAATCAAGTTTACAAAAAACCTTCTAATATGGACTTTGCCACAGCCGCTTGTTTTACAACTACATACGGAACATCGCACTACGGATTAAAAGACAAAGCTCAATTAAAGCAAGGTGAAATTGTTTTAATTTTAGGGGCCTCCGGTGGTGTGGGTATTTCAGCAATTGAAATAGCTAAAGCAATGGGTGCAAAAGTTATTGCCGCGGCTTCTACTGATAAGAAGCTTGCGGTCTGCAAAGAATATGGTGCAGATGAATTAATAAATTATGGTGATTATGATTTATCAGATAGAGATCAGGTTAAATTATTTAGAGCAGATATTGCAAAAGCTTCTGGAGGAAAAGGTCCAGATATAATCTACGATCCATTGGGAGATAAATTTAGTGAGCCCGCGCTTAGAAGTATTGCATGGGGCGGAAGGCATCTTGTAATTGGCTTTGCTGCTGGTGAAATTCCAAAGATTCCATTAAATTTATATTTAGTTAAGGGCTGTTCTATGGTGGGAGTTTTTTGGGGTGCCTTTGCAATGCGTGAACCTCAAAATCATTTAGCTAATATGGAACAATTAACAAAATGGCATGAAGAAGGTAAAATCAAAGCACCAATTACGCAAATGTTTCCATTAGAAAAAGCTGCTGATGCTCTTGACCATATTCTAGCAAGAAAAGCTGTGGGTAAAATTGCTCTCACAACTTCTTTTTATAAAAAATAAATTTATATTTTAGAAATTTTTTGTCTAAAGGCCGCTTGAACCGTGTTTCTTAATAAACAGGCAATAGTCATTGGCCCTACTCCACCCGGAACTGGTGTAATTGCTGAAGCAACACTCATTGCATTAACATAATCAACATCTCCAACTAACATAGTTTTTGAGGTATCGGATGGGTTTTCTACTCTATTTATACCTACATCAATAACAACTGCTCCAGGTTTAATCCAATCTGCTTTAACCATTAATGGTCTACCTACAGCAGCAACTAATATATCCGCTTGACGTGTAATAGTTTCAATGTCTTTTGTTTTTGAATGTACCGTTGTAACAGTACATGACTCTTCTAATAGTAGTTGTGCCATAGGCTTACCAACAATATTCGATCTTCCAATAATTACTGCATGCATTCCTGCTAAATTTGGAATATTTTTTTTAAGCATCAAATAGCAACCTAATGGTGTGCAGGGGACAAATGATTTTTTTAATAAATCACCACCAATTGAGTTACGCCCAACATTTAAAGCATGAAAGCCATCAGCATCTTTTATAGGGTCTATAGCATCAATAATTACTCTTGAGTCAATATGTTCTGGTAAAGGTAATTGTACTAAAATTCCATTAACTTTTTTATCATTATTTAGTTGAGCTATTAGATCAATTAAATCTTTTTCAGAAATATCTTTATCTTTAATATGGTCTTCAATATCCATACCAATTTCTTTAGCCATTTTAGATTTTGTTCTTACATATACCTGGCTTGCTGGATTTTCACCAACTAAGACTACTGCTAAGCACGGATTAGTATTATATAAACTAACAAATTTTTCCACTTCTACTTTTGCTTCTGCACGTACTTCTGCTGCAATAATTTTTCCGTCTATAATAGTTGCTGTCATGAGTTTCCTTAAATATATAAATTAAATCGAATATAATCTTGTATAAATAATAAACATAAAACAAGAATAATAGGTGAAATATCAATGCCACCAAGATTGGGGATAATACGCCGTACAGGATTTAAGAGCGGGTCTGTTAATCTGCTTGTCGCATATAGAACTGTTACCACGATCTTGTTCTGTGTATTAACAATATTAAATGCAATCAACCAACTCAAGACAATATTAATAATTAATATATAAAAATATATATCAATGACTCGGTATAAAAGTAGTAAAATAGGTTCCATGTTTTATATTTTCAATAAATAATTATCAAGAAAGTGATCTAACCACAAATTTATTTTTTTTCCATGTTTTAATCTTAAATTGAGCTGTTTTATTTGTGTTTGTGCGCCTGTTTCTTTTAACATATATCCAGCAAAATATAGCCATGCTAAATGCATTCTCAAATTTACTTCAGGATGAAATTGAATACCATATGCATTTTGATACTGAAATGCTTGCTGATGAAATTTCGTGCCATGAGCTAAAATCTTACACGAATTGGGAACCGTGAAGCCTTCATTGTGCCACTGGAAAAAAGTTTTTTGTTGTTGAAAAATTTTTAATCCCTCTAAATTTGGAATAATCTCAAAAAAACCAATTTCGTGTGATCTATCGGTAGCTCTTTGCACAGTACCTCCTAAATTATTTGCCAACATTTGAGCCCCAAGACAGATTCCTAAAAAAGGTTTATTGGCCTCAAGGGCTACATTGATCCAGTCAGTTTCATATTTAATTGTAGTATTATTATCATTGGCGCTCATGGGCCCACCATAGATAATGGCTACATCATGATGATCCATATTATCGGGTAATTTCTCACCTAGCGAAGGCTTCCTTACATCAATCCTATAACCACGTTTTTTAAGTTTAAGGCCCACATCACCTATTGATGATCGTCTTTGATGTAAAATAATTAAGGCAGTTTTTTCTTTATTCATAACTTTAACTTAGCTTAAAGCTACATTGCACTAAGGCCACCATCAAGGACGATTTCAGCGCCTGTCATAAATTTTGATTCCTCTGATGCAAGATATAAAACCGCATAAGCAACATCATCCGTATCTCCAATTTTTTTGATTGGAATTTGGCGTGAAAGTTTTTCAATTGCACCTTCATCACCAAAAGCTTGTTTCATAGGATCTAAAATTGGTGTATCTACAAAAGCGGGATGAATAGAATTACATCTTACATCTATATCCTTTTTGCCACAATATAGAGCAATTGATTTACTTAAATGTCTTACACCTGCTTTTGATGAATTATAAGCAGCAGTGTTCCATCCAGCAACAATGCCTGAAATTGAAGAAATATTAATAATCGATCCAATCCCACTTATAGCCATATGAGGTAGTGCGTACTTGCAACCTAAAAAAACACCATCTAAATTGACAGCGTGTACTTTTTTCCAAACTTCAAAAGAAGTTGAAGCAATGTCTGCACCTAAGGATATACCTGCGCTATTAAGTAAAATATTAATACCGTTATATTCCTCCATAACTTCTGTTAATACAGTTTTCCAATTATTTTCATTAGTTACATCTAGCTCTTTAAAGCTATATGAGCCTTGATACTTTTTATCTATAAGTTGAGGAATTTGGTCTAGTGCTTTGTGGTTAATGTCAGTAAATACAACTTTCGCACCTTCTTCCAATAGTAGCTTACCACTTGCCAACCCTAGCCCAGAAGCACCACCTGTTACTAGAGCGATTTTATTTTTTACTCGATCCATAAAAAAAATTAATTTAGCTTAGAAGAAATCCAAGTATTAGTATTGGAATTTTGCATAGAACTTGCATAACACTCTTGCATACTGTGTGTGCGTAAACCGTTTTGTCCTATAATAAGAAGATTATCATTTTCTCCTTCAACTATTGCATTGTTACCAAGTCTATCTTGTCGAACACATGTTGTAATATCTTTACTATCGTTAAAATCTATAACTGAAATAACGCCACCAAGACCGGCTATTGCAACTTTACCGTTAGATAAATTGATTGCACTTGTTAGAGTATTTTTTACACCATTAAAATAATTTTTAAATTTAAATTTATTACCATCAATTAGGCTAGCGGTAATAATATTACCTGACATACCAATCAAAATTAATTCATTCTTAGAAATTAATAATGAAGACCAGAGAGAGCCTATGTACCCAGTTTCAAATATTGACCAGTTAAGTCCTTGATCTGAAGAGTGATAAAATAAACCTAATTCTCCGGTAACGTAAGCATCTTGATCATTAACCAAAACATTGTTTAAATGTGGTTGAAATTCATCTTCTGTCACAAAAAAATCTTGCCATGTATCCCCGCCATCATTTGTAATTAATGATTTAGCGAAAGCACCTACTGCTATGCCAGAATTCTCATTAAACATAGAAATCGATAATAATGGAGCGTCAAAAATTTCATCTTGATATTGAATTGTCCAGCTTTGACCTTGGTCGGTAGTTTTCAAAATATAGGCATCATGGCCAGTAGCCCAACAAACATTTTTATTTACACAATCAATATCAGTTAATGTTTTAGTAGTTGGCACAATTGCTTGTTCCCAATTAACACCCAGATCATCTGAATAAATTATAATTCCATGAATGCCTACACCGATAATTCTATTATCTGCTTTGTCAACAGCATTGATTAAGGTTTTATTATATTTACTGGAAACAGCCGCAAAGCCTGTATCTAAATTAAAATTAGAAGCAGATGCAATCGATAATGTTACAAAGAAACTTATTAATGTTAATATTAGATATCTCATAAATATAGAAACCAAATTGATTAGAAGCGCAGTCTACTTTACTTTATTTATATTGAAAATAAAAAAAAGGCCTGATTATTCAGGCCTTTTTTTATTATATGCGTAGATACTTATCTAGCAAATCGTCTTAGACCATCTGGAGAATAAAAATTCATTCCCATATTGACCGTATCATATTCAAGTTCAAGATCATCATGACCTGCACCTAAAGTATTCTGGATCACAAAAGCTCTTGTTGCAAAATCCATAGTTTGCTCACCATTGAATTGACAATTTCCTGCAGCAACGTCCAATCCACGCGAACCAAGTTGATGTTTAGCTAAATTACCTTGACCATCATAATGATCTCTAACCATAATTGCATTATGTTCGTCAGTGCTTACATACATCATTTGTCTTGGAAATATATGTCGAGAACCTTCTTTTAAAGTTGCTTCAACAATTGCTACTTCACGCTCTTCATATCTGTATAGACTAGGATCAACAAAGTTTCTGCTTGAAGTAATTTTTTCAGCCGCACCAACATCTCCCAATCTTGAATTATTATGAGGAATTAACATCATTTTTTTACCAACTAAATTCCAATCAAAACGATCTTGGGCACCAGTAAACATATTGTATGAATCAATAGTTGCTAAACCGCCTGTTTGATCAACGAAAGAATCATATGATACATCAGGTGCTCTTCGCACTCGACGTGTTGCTGGACTATACTGCCATGCTTTACGTTGCTCAACTGCGCTATCATATGGATCATGTAACATAGTTAATGTACCGGCAATTCTTGCAGGTGACATATTCTTAACCATGTATAGAGCATAAATGTTTTCATCGACTAAACCTCTTAAAGGAGAATTTAAAGCGCCAGGAAATTCGATATAATTATCGCCCTTACCAACTGATGTCGTGCCATCATTTTTAACAATGTATGCTGTTAAAGTTCTATGAATACTAGCATTGTAATGTGGAGCCGATCTATGGTTCCAAATATAATGCTGGGCTTCGGTTGGATTTGGAAAAGGCTTTCCGCCTATTGTGTTCCACTCAATACCCTCATTACCATTAACCATTTTAGAATTACTACCACTTACTGCTCTTACAGCGTCAGGTATTCTACATTCAGCAGATGTTGCATAAACGTCAATTCTATAGTCTGCATAGCTTTCGAATGCCTTCATCTGACCTTCTGTTAACTTATCAGCATGCTGCATATAGTTTGAACTATCTACAGAATACGATGGGCTTTCTGCCGAAGCAATAACTACACTCATTAAAGAGGCTATAGTTACGAAAGTAACCGATTTTATTAGTTTAATTATTTTCATGTTCTATTTCTCCTTAAATTAAAATGCGTATGAGACAGATGCCGATAACGTATCTTTATCTATAGATATATTACTTTCAGCGTCACCTAATTGATTAACATACGATAATGAAGCGCTTACTGCACCTTTAGTAGCACCTAGGCCTAATGCAAGTGACATTCTACCTTCAACAAAACCACCTAAAGACGACGGTCCGTATCCATAAGGATCATGTGACCATGCAAAATTAGGTCTTACACTCCATTGCGTATTTGCAAAGTTATTGTATGTTGCTGCTCCTATTAATCTATATGACAATGAAGTTGTTCCGGCACCTGGATTATCTTCACAGTAACCACCGTTACCGAACAAGCCATCAGTTTGTGACGACCCAATTGCAGTAACAGATTTAGTGGCTGTATAAACATTGGATGTACCAAAAGCACCTTTACACTTTTCCGATGAATCTCCACTTTCAGAAAAACCTCCACGAGCAACATAACCACTAGAATTATCTAGATCGGCGATTGTAACCATAGCTAATTCAGTTAGGAACACAACACTATCAGCGCCAAGTCCGACAGTAATCGGGTGAGAAGCATTGAATGCAGAAGTTGTTCCAATATCAGCTGACCACACATCATACTCTATAAATGGAGTAGAATAATAGTCTCCTGCAATTACTGTAGCTGTAGAGATTGCTGGTAATGATGAACGCTTAAAGTCACGCAGTGCCGTAGTATAGGCTGCAGTGCTTTGAGTTGTATAAGCACCTGTTGCACCAAGTACCTGATAACCAAGGGCCATTTGTAGACCATCACCTAATGATGTGCTACCAGCACCAAGTGCATCAGCA
Source organism: Pelagibacteraceae bacterium AG-422-B15 (assembly GCA_905182445.1). GTDB lineage: Bacteria > Pseudomonadota > Alphaproteobacteria > Pelagibacterales > AG-422-B15 > CACCCN01. The sequence continues at coordinate 31,804 of CAJJBM010000012.1, forward strand.
TCAGTAGCCGCTGTACGTCCTAAACCATCAAGTTGGTTAAAAGCTACCCAGTTTAATGTTTGAGTTGCACCAGAAGCATCTGCTAATTGGTTAACCTGACTGCCACCTGGCGTTGCCAGTGGGAAATCCGGTCTATAACTTAATTCCCCTTGAACCACAGTACCGTCAACAACGGTGCTGAAACTAGTTCCAAAGATTTGATTATCTTCGGGAAAGATAAAGTCATATTCAAAGTAATTCATAGGAGTAATTGCCGCACCAATGATTGCACCAGTTCCCATTATTGCTAAATGAGTATCTTTAGCACCACCAGTTTTATCTGTTCCTGATGCACTACCAAATGCTGAAACACCTCCAGCAGCATGTCTTGTGTCTGAAGTTGTATTAGCTGCTGTTGCAAACCCACCACATTTATTTGGATCATGCGCTTTACTTTTAACTCCAGTAATTGCAGTAGACATCATAGCATTTGCCCATGCTGCACGCTCTTGTACTGACGTAGTGAATTTGTTACCTGTTGCACCACCACTATAAATAGCTGTAAAAGCTTTACCTAATGCGGCATTACAGATCGCTGAACTATAAGCAATTTCTTGGATCCCTTTAACAATATTTTGTCCAAAAGTGTTGCCTGTAAAAGCTGTGTTGTAAGCACCACCAGATTTAAATGCAGCCAGTGCACTAAAGTTGTTATCCATTTGGTCATAGACTGCTGCGTTAAACAATCCGTATAGATCGCCAGCGAATAATCCTTTTTGACCCTTAACTCTTAAGTAAGGTACTTTACTGTGATAGTTAGAATAGTAGAACGATAAATCAATTCCGCCCGCTGTATCAATGTAACTTGTAAGTTTAAGTCCAAACTGACCATCACTTCTAGCATGCTTAAATTTACCATCATCAGCAACAGAAATTTGCACGCCACCGATACGTTCAGTAGGTCTAACTGTATGAGAGCCAGCAAGTGTCATTGCTTCTAAAAAGCCAGCCGTAGTATTTTGATAAAATGCGCTACCCGCTGTTGTTGCTGTTGTTAAATCTGCAACAGTTTTACCCGATGGTAAACCAGTAGTTAAAGTTGAAAATGTATTTTGTGCTAAGCTAGCTGACCCAAATACTTTAGTAGTTGTAATTCCTTGACCAATTGCAGTAGCAGTTTGCGAAGCTGAAGATCCAGCTGCCAAATCAAATGCGGCATCTAAGAAGGTATCAGCTGAATAAGCTCCAGTACTAGCAGTAGCATAAATTGCATCAGTACAATTTGCAGTGCTTGCTGCATAAGTTAACTGATATGGACAAGTATTAGAATTTTCATCTTGGAAAGAACCGCCAGCAATTAAGCCTGCTTCACCCGTACCAACAACTTCACTACCAAAAAATGATCCCGCAACATCTAGCTGAACCATGTCAGTTTGAAATTGGTAATATCCTTCAATACCAATACCATCAATATTAGATGCTAAAACAATTTGTTCTACTGGCATTAGTGCTTCTTTAATAGAAGAACCAGGTGCTCTTAATTTTGTTAAATCTAAAGCGCCGGTTACTAAACCGTTAGCAGTAACTGGAATAAAAGTTGCTTCACCCCAACTAATTACTGATCGCCCGATAGTTGCATCAATAAAGTTGTTACCAGTATCAAATTCAGTAGTGATATAGGCATTCAATAAAGATAAGTTTTGCTCTTGTTGCTCTAAAGCGTCTGATTTTAATGTTTTAAAGAGTGGTGCATTAATATCATTCACTGGATTTACGTGTCCAGTTAATGAAAGGTTTATGCCAACCCCATTAGTGTTACCGATAATTTCAGTATAAAATTTTTGTGTAGCATTAACAATATCACCATTGTCAAAGTTTAAATTGCCATCATCAGAATTAGGGTTACTGCCGGCGATGTTTATATATTCAGTTGAGGTGTTGCCATAAGCATCAGTTCTATATCCTGAACATCCTGCTCCATTTTGTGAATAAATTGAACCCCATGCACCTACCACACTAGTATGTTGATAGCCAAAATTTACACTACAATCTCTTTCTGAAGCTCTCATTGTGAATCCAGAAGATAAAGTAGTATTGATTGTTCCGGAAAAATTTTCAGTATTAATCTCTTGTGCAGAGACTACTGACAAAGAAGTTACAGTAAAAATTAAAACCGTAATTAATTTTACTATTTGTGATTGTATTGTGTGCATGTTTTATTCCCCAATTAACATATTAAATTTGTACGAGTAATAGCTTTTTTTATAGATCCCACTCGATTGCGATCATTACACGAAAAAACTAAAGAATAGTCAAGAATTATATATAATAATTAAGCTTATCAATTAACTGTTTTAAATAGTTACATTATATATGTATTCAAATTACATATTTAATTATGCAAATTAGACTTTGTGTATCCGAAAATTAGAGTATTTTGGCTTAATTCAAACTATTTAATGATTTTTAGGATAAATTCATCACATATTACATAAATTAAAGTCTATTTGAAGCATGGGCTTTCTTAATAGATTTAACTAGAGCTGTTTGGTTGGGTTTTCTAGCAATATAAATATATTTAAATTTATATTGCCTAAGTGGCTTTGCAGCACGCTCACTAATACTATACGTGTTTATTTTCTTAACATCTGATAAAATCTTATACTTCGATACAAGGTTTAAAAAAGTATCTACAGACAATAATGAATAGAAAACAATACCTCTAACTTTATTTAGTTTTAAATTATTAATTATGTGTTTTGATAATTTTTTCGAAGGAAGTGTCTTATAAATTGTTTTTTTTTGAATATTTAATTTATTTTTTTTGGCTTTGATAAAAAAATCTTTATTTATAATATTGCTACCAAAGTAAATAAAATTAACTTTTGAATTTATTTGGGTATTTAAAATTTTTATCAACGAGTCGCCGTCTTCAGATACCGCCAATACCCTCTTACAACCTAACTTAATTAGAGCTTGTTTTACTTTTTTTCCAATAGCAAATATATTTGCATTTTTAAATTTATAAATTTGTTTACTATTGATCAAGCTTTTAACAGAATGAATACTTGGAAAAATATAGTAATTATTTTTATCATAAGCAATTTTATTTTTATGATATTTAAAGCTGTATAAACTTTCTTGACAGGTTTCATAGCCCTTAGAAGTAAGTAATAATTCTAAATCTTTTGATTGTTCTTTAGGGCGAGTAATTAAAATCATTTTTTAAGTTATCCAATTCTTTGATAAAGCCTAGACCAACTTCATCAATAATTATATTACCTACTTTATTAGCAAGGTTGATTGACTCTTCTAATTTCCCAGATGCTTTTGCAACATATTTTTCTAGACCATTGTGACTGAATAACTCAGCTTTAATAGTAAAAAAATTTTTGTTATCGATGAATGCAAAAACACCAATAGGGCTATTACAATTAACTTGTAAAATTTCTAAAACTTTTCTTTCTGCTGTTCCTATGATTGATGAGCTTTTATGATTAGTATTAGAAATTAAATTTATTAATTCACTATCACCATCTAATGTTTGTACACCTATAGATGCCTGACAAGCTGGAGGTAAAATTTCACTAGTTGAAAATACCTGAGTAGCTCGATTTTCAAGTCCTAATCTTTTGATACCACCATACCCAAGGATCAATGCATTATACTGTCCCTGATCAAGCTTTTGAATTCTAGTATCAACATTGCCTCTAATTAATTTGATACATAAATCACTTCGCAAATTCAACACTTGCGATCTTCTTCTTATTGAGCTGGTTCCAATTACAGAATTAGGTTTAAGTTGCATAATTGTTTGGTTTTGATCACCAATTAAAACTTCTCTCTCATCGCCTCTTGATAGCCAGGCAGTAATTTTAAGTCCTGGAGTCAATATTGTAGGCATATCTTTCATCGAATGAACTGCTACATCAATTTCTTTATCAAGAAGCATTTGCTCTATTTCTTTTACAAATAAACCCTTGCCACCTATTAGATCTAAACGATCTTTTTGATTAATATCGCCTGAAGTTATAATGGGCTTAATTTGAATATTTTCTCTATTAAAATCAGAATTTTCTTTTAAAAAAGCTTCTATGAACTCATTAGTTTGAGCCAGCGCCATTCTACTGTTTCTTGATCCAACGATTAATTTTTTTTCAGAATTCATTAGTATTTAGTATAAATAATTTTTAAACTTATTGGATTAGTTTTTTTAAGGTTATCTGTGTATATTTCTTTATACTTTTAGCAGGGAATTTAAATAAATATCGAGTTTTTTTAAATAAAATTAAATATGAATCAAAAAAGAGTAGTTTTAGGAATAGAGTCAAGTTGTGATGAAACCTCTGTCTCAATTGTAAGAGAGAAATCAGCTAGTGATCAGGAAATTCTATCTAATATAGTTAATTCACAAATTAAACTGCATGAGAAAAGTGGCGGAGTCATTCCTGAAATAGCAGCTAGATCTCATTCAATGGTAATTGATAAATTAATTAGTGAGGCTCTATCAAAAGCAAAAATTAAATTAAGCCAGATAGATGCTGTTGCAGCAACTGCCGGACCTGGATTATTGGGTGGCTTAATTGTAGGCGTTGTTGCCGCTAAGACATTAGCTTCAGTTATAGGTAAGCCTTTTATTGCTATTAATCATCTTGAAGGTCATGCACTTTCAGCAAAACTCGAACATGAAATAGAATATCCATATTTATTATTATTAGTTTCAGGTGGTCATACTGAATTTACAATAATAAATAATTTTAATAATTATAGTAGAATTGGAACAACCTTGGATGATGCTTTAGGTGAAGCATTTGATAAAAGTGCAAGAGTATTAGGTTTAAAATATCCTGGTGGCCCTGAGATTGAAAAGTATGCACTACAAGGTGATGAAGAAAAATATATCTTCCCTAAACCTATCATAAGCCAAAAAAACTGTCATTTTTCTTTCTCAGGTTTAAAAACTGCCGTGGCACAAAAAGTGGCCATGACTAAGATTAAAAATAAGAAATTTAAATATGATGTTGCTGCTTCTTTTCAAAAAACTATATGTGACATATTAGAAGTAAAAACTAAAAATGCGATCAATGAATTCAAGAAAATTTATCCAAATAAGAAAGTTTCTATAGTAGTTGCTGGTGGAGTAGCTGCAAATAAGAAAATTAGAAAAATATTTTTTAATATTGGAGAAAAAAATAACTATAATATTTTTTTTCCTTCACTTTATTTATGTACTGATAATGCCGCAATGATCGCCTACGCTGGTCTCGAAAGACTTAAAAGAAAGAAAACTAATAGTCTTACTTTTAAGCCTAAACCAAGATGGCCACTGGACAAAAAAGCAATCTTCTTAAAAGGGAAAAGAGTAGATGCATAAAAATCCAGTTATTGGAATTATCGGTGCTGGTGCATGGGGCACTACTATTGCTAAATTATTAAGTGATAAAAATTCCAATGTATTGTTGTGGGCAAAAGAAATACAGGTAAAAAAAGATATTGAAAAGTTTAGAATTAATAAATCTTTTTTAAATAAAATTAAACTTAAGAAATCATTAAAGATAACTAATGATCTAGATGATTTAAGAAATTTAGATTTTCTTTTTATTGTTGTTCCTACTCAGTATATTCAAATGACATTAAGGCCTTTAAAAAAGATAATTAAAAAAGATTGTATGCTAATAAATTGTTCAAAAGGAATAGATATAAAATCAACTTCATTAATAAGTGAAGTGATAGGCAAATTACTTCCTCACAATAAAATAGCAGTTATGTCAGGCCCAAATTTTGCTCTTGAAATTGCTCTTGGTAAACCAACAGCTTCTTTAATTGCAGCAAAAAAATTATCTGACGCTAAACAAATAGCAGACTTAATAAGTTCTAAAACATTTAGACCATATTTATCAACTGATATTATTGGTGCTCAAATCTGTGGTGCTATGAAAAATGTTTATGCAATCGGCTGTGGCATCATAGTTGGAAAAAAATTTGGTGAAAATGCAGTAGCTTCTGTAATTGCGAGAAGTTTTGCAGAAATAAAATCTGTTGGTAAAAAACTAAATGTGCAATCAGAAACACTATCGGGTTTGTCAGGTCTGGGTGATTTATTTCTTACTTGCTCGTCAAAAAAATCTAGAAACTTTTCTCTTGGTTTTGATTTAGCTAAAGGAAAAAAACTAGGCAATATTTTAGAAAATAAAAAAACTATAGCTGAAGGTGCTTATACAGTTACGGCAATAAAAAAGTTAGGAACAAAACTAAAATTATCCCTACCACTTAATGACGCTATATATAAAATTTTGTATCAAGAAAAAAACATTAATAAGACTATAAGTGAATTATTAAATAGACCAATAGTTAAGGAGAATTAAAATGGAATACTGGTTAATGAAATCTGAACCAAGTACGTGGTCTTGGGAACAACAAGTTAAAGTTGGGTCTAAAGGCGAAGGCTGGGATGGTGTAAGAAATTATCAAGCATCTAATAACATGAAGAAAATGAAAAAAGGCGACTTATGTTTCTTTTATCACTCTGTAAAAGAACGGGACATTATCGGCATAGTTAAAGTAAAGAAAGAATATCATCCTGATCCAACGGATAAAAGTGAGCGATTTGGAATGGTCACTGTGGTAGCGGTAAAACCCCTAAAAAATACAGTCAACCTTGATCAGATAAAAAATGATGAGAGGCTTATTCATTTGGCACTGGTAAAACAATCAAGACTCTCTGTTATGCCTATAGATGCTAAGTCATGGAAGATTATTTGCAATTTAGGTGGGATTTAATAAGATATTTTCCATGTCAGACAATAAGATTTTTAAAGTAAGTGAAGAATGGTCAAAAAATACTTTAATTAATGCAGACCAATATGAATCTGATTACTTAAAATCTTTTAATAATAATGAAGAATTTTGGAAAGAGCAGGGTAACCGTATTGATTGGGTTACTCCGTATACCAAAGTCAAAGATGTTTCATATCAACAAAAAGATTTCAAAATAAAATGGTATTATGATGGTGAGTTAAATGCCTCAACAAACTGTATTGATAGACACCTAGCTACTAAAGCAAACCAAACAGCAATTATTTGGGAAAGCGATGATCCATCTCAATCAAAATATATTACTTATAAAGAATTACATGAAGAAGTTTGTAAGTTAGCTAATGGTCTAAAATCACTTGATGTTAAAAAAGGAGATCGCGTAACAATTTATATGCCTATGATTCCAGAGGCAGCTTATGCAATGTTAGCCTGTGCACGAATTGGTGCAATTCATTCAGTTGTATTTGGTGGTTTTTCACCTGATGCACTTGCCGGTCGAATAAGTGACTGTAAATCTGATATTATAATAACTTCCGATGAAGGTGTTAGAGGAAATAAAGCTATTCCATTAAAAGCAAATACTGATGCTGCAATGAATATTGCAGGTAATGTTAGGCACTGTATTGTTGTAAAACGAACTGGTAATAAAATTGATTGGGAGGAAGGAAGAGATATTTGGTATGAAGATTTAACCAGTCAATCTGCATCTGATTGTGAACCAGAAGTGATGTCTGCTGAAGACCCTCTATTTATTCTTTATACCTCTGGCTCAACTGGAAAACCAAAAGGTGTTCTACACACGACTGGTGGTTACATGGTTTATGCATCAATGACACATGAGTATGTTTTCGATTATAAGCCTGGAGACATCTATTGGTGTACTGCAGATGTGGGCTGGGTAACTGGTCATAGCTATATTGTTTATGGACCGCTTGCAAATGGTGCCACTACTTTAATGTTTGAGGGTGTACCAAATTATCCTGATGCCTCAAGATTTTGGCAAGTAGTTGATAAACATAAAGTAAACATTTTTTATACAGCGCCAACCGCATTGCGCGCTCTTATGCGTGAGGGTGATGGTCCAGTTAAAAAAACAGATCGTTCAAGTTTGAAGTTATTAGGTTCAGTAGGTGAGCCTATTAATCCTGAAGCTTGGATGTGGTATTATAACGTTATTGGTGAAAAAAAATGTCCCATTGTTGATACTTGGTGGCAAACCGAAACAGGTGGAATTTTAATATCTGCTTTACCAGGTGCAATTGATCAAAAACCTGGTTCAGCCACAAAACCATTTTTTGGAATTAAACCAGAAATTGTTGATGCAGAAGGTAATGTTCTTGATGGTCCGTGTGAAGGATCATTATGTTTAGCAGACTCATGGCCAGGGCAAATGCGATCACTTTATGGTGATCATGAAAGATTTATAACTACTTATTTTTCTCAGTTTGAGGGTAAATATTTTACAGGTGATGGATGCCGAAGAGATGAAGATGGTTATTACTGGATTACAGGCAGAGTCGATGATGTAATAAATGTATCTGGACATCGAATGGGTACCGCAGAAGTAGAGTCAGCTTTAGTTGCGCATCCTAAAGTTAGTGAGGCTGCAGTTGTAGGCTATCCTCATGATATTAAGGGACAAGGAATTTATGCCTATGTAACTCTTAACGCTAACGCGCCAAGTTCTGAAGAATTATACAAAGAATTGATTGCATGGGTAAGAAAAGAAATTGGACCGATTGCTTCACCAGATTTAATTCAGTGGGCTCCTGGATTGCCAAAAACTAGATCAGGTAAAATTATGCGGAGGATTTTAAGAAAAATTGCAGAAAACGATTTCAGTAATCTTGGCGATACATCGACCCTAGCTGATCCTTCGGTCGTAGCTGATCTAATCAATAATCGGATGAATAAATAATTAAAAGTCTGAAGTAATTCCTTTTTTTTCCCAATCACCAAATCTTGTTGGCTCAGGACCGTCTTGTCCACCAATCTCTTTTTTGAGATTTTTTTTCTTAGTGGAATCTACTTCAGTTTTTTCTGATTTTAGATCTTTATTTAAATCATCAACTTCCATTTTTAATTTGCTCCAATAGTACCTTGGCTAGCTTTTTTGATTTACCAGGATATTTAATTTTAGCAACTTGATCGAAGTTTGACAAATCATTATCTACAATCACAAATGCAATCATACCTAAACCATAGTGCGGCGTACAATTGTATGCATATATACCAGCAGTATTAAAGGTATACTCAGCGTCAGAATTAAGCTTCGACTTATAAAGCTCAACACCATCTGGAACACCTTTTTTAGTAAAAGCAACATTGTGCCCCTTATCTGCGGCAATCCATTTAACGGTATCACCAGAATTAACATAGATAATACTTGGGTTATAAAGGTTACGCTCTTTTTCGAGTTTATTAAGCATTTGCACCTCATAAGTCTCCGCAAATGCAGAAGAGATTAAAAATAGGGTAAATGCAATAATGTATAGTGTTATATTTTTCATAAGTGTCTATATAATTCTAATTTATTAACCGTCAACAATACAATGTCTTTATTAAACGATCAACGAACTGTAACACTGGAAATTGCCAATGAATTCACGTGTGGCAAAACGCCACTCAATGAAGTCATCGAACACTTTTATAATAATAAAGTAGCTAGAGAGATAAAAAACAAAAGATCAGAAACCAAATTTATTTTATCTGTACTATGTAGGAAGCTTTTTGAAATCGACAATATCATTGATCAACTAACTGATAAAAATATATCTCCACGTAATATCATGGTTAGAAACTGTATTCGCATTGCACTTATTGAACTTATTGATTTAGAACGACCTGCTTATGCCGTGATTAACTCTTGGGTAGAAATTGCAAAAAATAAAAAGCGTTTAATGCACTTTAGTAAATTAATTAATGCCGTACTTAGAAAATTTTTAAAAAATAATACTCAATCCACCTTAGATGAATCAAAAAGAATTCCTGGTTGGCTTTGGGATTCTTGGTCAAAAACTTATGGCAAAACTGAAACTATAAAAATAATAAATGCTTCATTATCAGAACCTCCATTAGATATTAGCTATGTTGATCAAGAGAATAATTTTCTTGAATTACAAAATACGTTACCAGGAAGTTATAGGTTAAATAATCCAGGTAAAATAATTGAAATTGATGGTTTTAAGGAAGGCAAGTGGTGGGTGCAAGATGTCGGTGCAACCATACCTGCTAATATTTTAGGGAATATAAAAAATAAAAATGTACTTGATTTATGCTCAGCTCCAGGTGGTAAAGCTATGCAATTAGTTGCAATGGGTGCAAATGTAACATGTGTAGAAATATCAAGGAAAAGAATTGATACTATGAAAGATAATTTTCAACGCACTGGTTTGAAACCTGAAGTTATTTGTGCCGATGTTTTAAAATGGCAACCAGAAAAAAAATATGACTTTATTTTACTGGACGCTCCTTGTTCAGCAACTGGTACAATTCGTAAAAACCCTGATTTAATTCATATAAAAGATCAACAAGATATAAAATCTAATATCAAATTACAAAAAATGCTTTTAGAACAATCAGTTGAATTTTTAAATAATGACGGTGTTCTAGTTTATTGTGTCTGTTCATTAGAATATGAAGAAGGCGAAGGTCAGATTGAAGCTTTTCTTAAAGATAATACCTCAATTTCTAGTATGCCAATTAATAAAGATGACTTTCCTGAATACCAAGCCTTCATTTCACCTAAAGGTTATTTGAACACACTACCACATTTGCAAGAAGAAGGTGGCATTGACGGTTTTTTTATCTCTAAATTATATAAAAAGTTTTAATCTCTAGAGGCTTTTGATATAAGAAAGATAGCTCCATGACAAATAAGATTAAAGTTTCACCATCAATTTTAGCATCAGATTTTTCTAAACTTGGTGAGGAAGTTGCTGCTCTTGCAAAAGCAGGAGCTGACTATATTCATGTAGATGTAATGGATGGTCATTTTGTTCCAAACATTTCCATGGGACCAAGTATTGTAAAATCAGTAAGAGATCGAACCTCAATTCCATTTGATGTTCATTTAATGATTGACCCTATAGAGCCGTACATAGAAGAATTTATAAAAGCTGGTGCTAACATCATATCCATTCATCCTGAGGCAAATGATGATATTGATAAATGTATTGATAAAATTAAATCACATAATGTTAAAGCAGGCTTAGCAATTAATCCTGATACTGAATGGGAAGTGGTATTACCCTTCTTAGACAAGCTTGATATAATTGTAGTAATGAGTGTGCATCCAGGTTTTGGTGGACAAAAATTTATTCCAGCAGCATTAGAAAAATTAAAATTATTAAGAAAAAAAATTGATGATTCTCATCCTCATATCGAACTTGAAATAGATGGTGGGGTTAATTTTGAAAATATCGAATCTATTCTTGAAGCTGGTGCCGATGTTATTGTTGCTGGTACGACAACATTTACAGGTGGTGAAAAAGAATATGCAAACAATATATCTAGATTAAGAGGTTAATAGTCTTGGATATAAAAATTAAGACTGCTTTAATATCTGTCTCAGATAAATCAGGTTTAGATCTAGTCATTAAAAAACTACATGAAGAAAAAGTCAAACTTATATCTACAGGAGGTACTGCTCAATTCATAAGAGATATGAATATACCAGTAACTGATGTGAGTGATGTTACAAATTTTCCTGAAATGATGGATGGTCGTATCAAAACATTACATCCAAATGTTCACGGTGGGTTACTGGCAGTTAGAAATAATCAAAGTCATAAAGAATCCCAAGAAAAGTATAATATTGAAAATATAGATCTACTGATTGTTAATTTATATCCATTTGAAAATACAGTAAATGCAGAGGTTAAAGATGAAATTTGTGTTGAAAATATTGATATTGGAGGACCCGCAATGCTTCGCTCTGCGTCAAAAAACCATAAGTATGTTTGTGTAGTTAGTGATATTTCTGATTATAGTGGCTTGATAGATGAATTAAGTAAGAATACGGGCAAGACTTCTATAAATTTTAGAACTAAGTGTGCAGCTGTAACATTTGAGCGGACAGCTCACTATGATGGAATTATCAGTAACTGGTTTAAAAGAAATAGCAATGACCTTAAAGAAAATTTTATTGCACCTGCTACGCTCAGTAAAAAACTTCGCTATGGTGAAAATCCACATCAAGATGCTGGTATCTACAAAAACTCAGTTCATAGTTCCGGCATACCAAGTGCTAATTTAATTCAAGGAAAGGAACTTAGTTATAATAATTTAAATGATGCAGATGCTGCTCTTCAGTTAATTAAAGAATTCGATCCTAGCAATGATTGTACAGTTGCAATAATTAAACACGCTAATCCATGTGGAGTTGCATCTGGAATTAATTTGTTGGATGCTTATGAAAAAGCTTTTGCATGTGATCCTTCAAGTGCCTTTGGTGGAATTATAGCTTTAAATCAAATATTAGATGAAGAAACTGCAAAAAAAATAATTGAAGTGTTTACTGAGGTAATTATTGCACCGGCAATAACAGATGATGCAAAAAAAATTATTGCCTCAAAGAAAAATTTAAGACTACTCATTCTAGAAAATATGTTTGAAAATACTATTTCACATAATTTTAAAAGTATAGAAGGTGGGGTTTTATTTCAGTCTAATGACAACCACAAACTATCAATTTTAGATTTAAATATAGTAACTAAAGTGAAACCTACTACCCACCAAACTGCAGATATGCTGTTTGCTTTCAAAGTTTGTAAACACGTAAAATCTAATGCCATAGTTTATGTTAAAAATAATAAGACTATTGGCATTGGTGCAGGACAAATGAGTCGGATAAATAGTGCAAGCGTTGCCGTAATAAAAAATAATGAAATGAAAGATTATCAATTAGATGAAAATTCACTTAAAGAATGTACAGTTGCATCGGATGCTTTTTTTCCTTTTCCAGATGGACTCCTTGTGGCAATAAAATCTGGTGCCACTTCAGTAATTCAGCCTGGTGGCTCAATGAATGATCAAGATGTGATTAAAGCGGCTGATGATGCAGGGATTACAATGGCTTTTACAGGTGTGCGCCACTTTAAACACTAATAATTGATTGTAGTAATTAGCTATATTTTAATAGCTAGTAAAAGTTACTAAGTTTTATTTTTTTGATAATTAATTATACCATAAATTATTAAGCAGATTAATCCAAAAATAGTAATCCATTTGAATGAGGTAATAGTGCTTGCTATCATTACCTGTGTTTCATCTAAATTTAAATAGTTTAAGTTCATATAAACGATATTAATATTTTCAATTATATCTAATAGAAATGCTGTAGCCGGGATAAATAAAATCAGATTATTATTTTTAAACAACTTAACATAAGCTCCCAAAATCAAAGATGTATATAAAATTGGGTA
>CAJJBM010000013.1 GCA_905182445.1 Pelagibacteraceae bacterium AG-422-B15
TATTTATTGGCTTAATTATAATTGGATTATTTAATCTATTTAATCCTATTTCTAGTAATACTGCCAATACTCTTGATTTAACCTATTCACAATTTTTAGAAAATGTTAAGAACGGCTCTGTAAATGATGTCACCATTCGCGGCAATAATGTATCTGGAAATTTCTCGGATGGAAGAAAATTTAAAACATACGCAGTAAATGATCCAACTTTAGTTGAAAAATTGACTAAAATGGGTGTTAATATTTCCGCAGCTCCTCTAGATGATGGATTTTCTATTCTAGGAATTTTAATTTCTTGGTTTCCGATGCTCTTACTTATTGGAGTATGGGTATTCTTTATGCGACAAATGCAGGGCGGCAAAGGTGGAGCAATGGGATTTGGAAAATCAAAAGCCAAACTCTTAAGTGAAAATAAAAACAAGATTACATTTAATGATGTTGCGGGTGTAGATGAGTCAAAAGAAGAGCTAGTTGAAATCGTTGAATTTTTGAAAGACCCAAGAAAATTTCAAAAACTAGGTGGTAGAATTCCTAAGGGAGCACTACTAGTAGGATCACCTGGAACTGGTAAAACATTATTAGCAAGAGCTGTTGCCGGCGAAGCTGAAGTTCCTTTCTTTAGTATTTCAGGTTCTGATTTTGTTGAGATGTTTGTTGGTGTTGGTGCTTCTCGTGTAAGAGATATGTTTGAGCAAGGTAGGAAACATGCTCCTTGTATAATATTTATCGATGAAATTGATGCGGTTGGAAGAAGTCGAGGAGCTGGTTTAGGTGGAGGTAACGATGAAAGAGAACAAACATTAAATCAAATATTAGTTGAGATGGACGGATTTGATGCACAAGAAGGTGTTATTATAGTTGCTGCCACAAACAGACCAGATGTTCTTGATCCAGCATTACTTAGACCTGGAAGATTTGATAGACAGATTGTAGTACCAAGCCCTGATTTAGTAGGTAGAGAAGCTATATTAAAAGTACACATGAAAAAAATTACATTCGCCCCAGATGTAAATATTAGAACTGTTGCCAGAGGCACGCCTGGATTTTCTGGAGCAGATCTAGCTAATTTAGTTAATGAATCTGCTTTACTTGCAGCAAGAAAAAATAAAAAAATTGTTACAATGATTGATTTTGAAGAGTCTAGAGATAAAGTTGCTTTTGGAACTGAGAGAAGATCGGCTGTAATGACAGAAGATGAAATTAAGTTAACCGCTTATCATGAGGCAGGTCATGCTCTATGTTCTTTAAACCTTCCAGCTTCAATGCCAATTCATAAGGCAACAATCATACCAAGAGGCAGAGCTCTAGGAATGGTAATGTACTTACCAGAAAAAGATATTATTTCAGTCTCTAGAGAAGAATATGAAGCTAGAATGGTGAGCGCGCTTGGAGGAAGGGTTGCTGAAGAAATAATTTTTGGACATGATAAAGTCACATCTGGTGCATCAAGCGACATTCAGCAGGTTACTAAAACTGCCAGAGAAATGGTTACACAATTTGGAATGAGTGAAACACTTGGACCAATCTTATATGCTGAAAATGATGAAGAGGTTTTCTTAGGAAGATCTGTACAGAAACATAAAAATGTTTCTGAGGAAACAGCTAAAGCAATTGATTCAGAGATCAAAAAACTTGTTGATAAATCATATGCAAAAACAAAAGAAATTTTAAGCACTAAAATAGATGATCTTCATACATTGGCAAAAGGCTTAATTGAATATGAAACTTTGGAACTAAAAGAAATTAAAGAGTTGCTAAAAACTGGAACTATAAATAGAGCGGATCCAGAAGATGAAATTAACAATGCTGGCCCATCTGTTCCAAAAAGTGGCAAGTCTAAACCAAGTACAAATCAAGACTTTAAGCCTAAACCACAAACATCTTAAAAATTTCTTTATATAGAATACTGGGGCTACAATGAATTATTATGTACGTCCAATTTTTTCAAAAAAAATTAATAAATCCAATCACTATAAAAAATTAGGATCTTCAAATTTATTTTTTGACACTATTGAAATAATTAGTAGAAAAAAAAATAAGATAGATAAAAAATTTATAAATATAAAAGATATTAAATCATTAAATAAAGAAGAACTAAAATCAGTTCTAAGTCAAATTAATGAAATTACTGCTCCAAAGAAAAAAATTGCTACTATTGATTTTAATAAACCAAAGATAATGGGTATATTAAACATTACTCCAGATAGTTTCTCTGATGGTGGTAAATTTAATGACTTAGATAAAAGTTTAAAATATGCGGCACAAATGATCAATGATGGTGCTGACATTATTGATATAGGTGGAGAATCTACAAGACCAGGTGCAACTACAATTACAAGTAAGGTTGAGATTTCTAGAACCATTCCATCAATAAAAAAATTAAAAGATAAAAGTAAAAAAATTGTTATTTCAATTGATACGCGTAAGCCAGAAGTGATGCTAGCAGGAATAAAAAATAATATAGATATAATAAATGATGTATCTGGATTGCGTTATAGTAGTAAGTCAATAAATGTAATTGAAAAAAATAAAATACCTTTTGTGCTAATGCATTCAGTTAAAAACCCTAAGACGATGCAAAAAAATATAAATTATGAGGATGTACTATTGGACATTTATGATTTCTTTAAAAAAAAAATTACCTTATGTGAAAGTAAAAAAATTGATAAAAAATCTATAATATTAGATCCAGGAATAGGCTTTGGTAAAACTGTGAAACAAAATTTGAATTTAATTTCTAACATTGCCTTGCTTCATTCTTTAGGCTGTCCAATATTATTAGGCTCTTCAAGAAAAAGTTTTATTGGAAAGTTACATAAAAATGCTTTAGAAGAAAAAAGATTAGGAGGCTCATTATCTACAATTATCTATGCTTTGACTCAAGGAGTACAAGTATTTAGGGTTCATGACGTTTTTGAAACTTCTCAGGCAATAAAGATTTTTAATAAACTATAATTATAATAAAAATGCAAAAAAAATATTTTGGTACAGATGGAATACGTGCTCCCTCTAATAGCCCTAAGTTAAACGGATTAACAATGATGCGTTTAGGAATGTCTTTAGGAAAAATATTCACTAATGGCGAACATAAACACAGAGTGGTAATTGGTAAAGATACTCGATTATCAGGATATGCTATTGAACAATCGATAACTTCAGGCTTATTATCAATGGGACTAGACGTTCTTTTGCTTGGACCTATACCGACGCCTGGAGTTGCTATGCTTGCAAAATCTATGCGTGCAGATCTAGGAATTATGATTTCAGCCTCTCACAACTCATATTTAGATAATGGAATTAAAATTTTTGATAAAAATGGAAATAAACTGTCTGATGAAACTGAGCTAGAGATTGAAAGATTAATGGATTCAAGTATTGAAGAGTATTTAGTAAGTCCGGAAAAAATGGGTAGAGCTAAGCGGCTAGAGGATGCGAATGCTAGATATATAGAGTTTCAAAAAAATACGTTTCCAAAAAAAATTAATTTAGAAGGTCTAAAGATAGTATTAGATTGTGCAAATGGAGCTGCATATAAATCTGCCCCAATTATACTGTGGGAACTTGGAGCAGAAGTTATAACTATTGGTGTTAATCCGAACGGCCTTAATATTAACCATGAATGTGGCTCTACTCATCCCGAAAATATGGCAAAAAAAGTTGTGGAGGAAAAAGCTAACCTTGGAATTTGTTTAGATGGTGACGGTGATAGAATAATTATTTGCGATGAAAAGGGTAAAATAATTGATGGTGATCAAATTCTAGCACTTCTAGCTTTGCATTGGAAAAAATATGATCAACTATTAAGTAATGCTATTGTTGCAACATCAATGTCAAACCTTGGTTTAGAAAACATTCTGAGTAAAAATAATATAAAGCTGCATAGAGCAAATGTGGGAGATAGATACGTAAAAGAAATGATGTTAGATATAAATGCTAATATTGGAGGGGAACAATCAGGACATATCATCCTAAGAGACTTTATTGCAACTGGTGATGGAATGATAACTGCCCTTCAAGTGCTAAGAATTATTATTGAAAAAAATCAGTTGTCTAGCGATATACTAAATGTTTTTGAACCAATACCTCAGAAATTACTAAATTTTAATATAGCTGATGGAAGTATTTTAAAAGAAAATAAGACAATTAAAATGATCGATAGCTGTAAAAGTATGCTTGGAAGCGAGGGTAGAATTTTTGCTAGAATGTCTGGAACAGAATCACTATTAAGAGTAATGATAGAGTGTAAAAGTTCATCAATTCTTGATAAGGTTATCCAAGAAGTTGATTCTTTTTTTACAAAATTATAAAAGGTTTTAAATGACAGGTGTAGTAGTTATAGGCTCTCAATGGGGCGATGAGGGCAAGGGGAAAATTGTTGATTGGTTATCAAGTAAAGCTGACGTAGTAGTTAGATTTCAAGGTGGACACAATGCAGGACACACACTTGTTATTGATGGGGAAACATATAAATTAAATTTACTGCCTTCTGGAATTTTGCGTTCAGATAAAAGATCAATTATTGGAAATGGTGTGGTCTTAGACTTAAGAGCTCTTATAGCTGAGATTAGGGGATTAACTCAGAGAAATATAAAAATTTCTCCTAGCAATTTAACTATTTCAGATAAAGCTTCTATAATTTTACCACTTCATCAAAAACTTGATGAGTTAAGAGAAATAAATGCTGGAAAAGATAAGATTGGTACAACCAAGAGAGGTATCGGACCAGCTTATGAAGATAAAGTAGCCAGAAGATCAGTAAGAGTTTGCGATTTATTTGATAAAGATCGTCTAAAACTAAAAGTAGATAATTTGTTAAATCATCACAATGCTTTGATGCGTGGATATAATGAAGAAGAGTATGATGCCACTCAAGTATCGGATGAAATATTCACATTGGGACAAGAAATAAAGATATATTCAAAGTCGATTATTGAAATATCTAGAGAAATAAACAAACCTGAGAATAAAATCTTATTTGAAGGTGCTCAAGGTTTTTTATTAGATATAGATCATGGCTCATATCCATTTGTCACTTCATCAAATACTCATTCTAGTTACGCTGCTATTGGCAGTGGTTTAAATCCAAATAGAATTAGTCATGTAATGGGTATTACCAAAGCCTATACAACACGAGTTGGATCAGGTCCATTTCCTACGGAAGAAGATAATGAAGTTGGCCAAAAACTTGGAGAAATAGGGCATGAATTTGGCACAGTAACAAATCGAAAAAGAAGGTGCGGTTGGTTTGACGCTGTCCTTGTTGAGCAGGCTGTACAACAAGCAGGCATTAATGGAATTGCATTAACAAAATTAGATGTTTTAGATACTTTTGAAGTTCTCAAAGTTTGTATAGGCTATGAACTTAATGGTTCTAAAATAGATTATTTTCCAAGTTCAGAATTTGATCAAGCAAATATCAAGCCTATTTATGAAGAAATAGAGGGCTGGAACTCAATAACTGCTGGATGTCAAAAATTAGAAGATCTACCAGAGAAAGCAATTAATTATATAAATAGAATAAGTGATCTAATTGGTACTAAAATTGACTTAGTTTCAACTAGTCCCAAAAGAGAAGATACAATTTTATTAAATGATGTTTTTGCCTAAGCTGTAATTAATCGAGTTTCTTTAGCAAGACTTACCATTTCCAATTGAAGTTTTGCAAATGCCTTCTCTTCAATCTGCCTTACTCTTTCTCTACTAATTTTATAAGTCTTACTTAGTTCCTCTAAAGTTTTAGGGACTTCAGATAATTTCCTAGAACTTATAATATCTTGTTCACGTTCATTAAGAATATTAATAGCTTTAGATAATAAATTTTTTCTCTTTGATAATTCTTCTCTTTCAGCCAACTTAACTTCTTGATCAGCATCTTCATCAACTAACCAGTCTTGCCATTCACTTTGGCCATCTTCAGAAACAACAGCATTTAATGAATAGTCAGTACCAGACATTCTACCTTCCATATCTGACACTTCTGCTTCCGTAACATCTAGTCTCTCAGCAATTTCTTTAACTTGGTCAGGTTTTAGCGAACCATCATTATAACTAGTAAGTTGATTTTTTATTTTTTTAAGATTAAAAAATAATTTTTTTTGAGCAGCGGTAGTTCCAATCTTTACTAAGCTCCATGACTTTAAAACATACTCTTGAATTGCAGCTCGAATCCACCACATTGCATAAGTGGAGAGTCTAAATCCTTTTTCAGGATCGTATTTTTTAACTGCTTGCATCAATCCAATATTTCCTTCAGATATTAATTCAGTAATAGGTAAACCATAGCCTTTATAGCCCATAGCAATTCTTGCGACTAAGCGTAAATGGCTAGTGACTAATTTATGTGCTGCGGCCGTATCACCTTTTTTAATCCACTTTCTTGCTAAAGATATTTCTTCTTTTTGAGAAAGCATAGGAAATTTCTTTATTTGTTGAAGGTAATGAGTCAGACTACCTTCATTTGATAAAGATGGTAAATTTACGTTATTATTCATAGTTTATATATTGGGCTTAATTGGCCTATTTCAATAGGTCTAATTCTTAATGGATTTAATCAATTTACTCAAGTATTCAGGTTTAAGTGATTGAAATTCAATAATTTTATCTTTAGTAGGGTGGTTAAAGCCCAAAAAATATGCGTGTAAAGCCTGTCCAGGCAACGCTTTAATTAGTTCCTGAATTGAAGGGCTTAAGTTTCTATATTTAAGCATGGGAGTTTTTCCATAAACTTTATCTCCAATAATTGAGTTACCCTTTTCAGTTAAATGAACTCTGATTTGATGAGTTCTTCCAGTTTCTAGCTTGCACTCAACTAAAGAGGCAAAAGGATCACCTTTTTCATCAGAATAAATTTCTATAGTTTTATAGTTTGTTATTGCTTCTTTACCTTTTATTTTTGAAGACATCATTTTAATTCTATTCTTATTGCTACGAGATATCAGTGAAACTAATTTACCAGAAGCTGGTTTTAATTTGCCCCAACACAGAGCCAAATATTTTCTACTAATAGTATGTTCCTCAAACTGCTTAGCGAGATGTAAGTGAGCTGAGTCATTTTTAGCAACAACAAGCAAGCCGCTAGTATCTTTATCAATCCGATGAACAATACCTGGTCTTCCCCCATCTCCAACTGTCGAGAGGCTAATTCCACAATGATAAATTAGCGCATTAACTAAAGTCCCATTCTTATTACCAGCGCCAGGATGTACAACTAGCCCAGCAGGCTTATCAATCACTAAAAGATCTTCATCCTCATAGATAATATTAAGTGCAATATTTTCTCCTAATAACTTTGAGCCTTCTTCATTTTTTTGATCAATAGAAATTTTATCATTTAACCCAAGTTTATAATCAGGGTCTTTTTTAATTTTATTAACAGTAACGTGCCCACTATTAATTAAAGATTTGATTTTAGAGCGACTAATATTAGGGAGATTCTCTGACACAAATTTATCTAACCTATAGCCAATGTATTTATTTACATTTACTTCAAGATGATGCATTTTACTATTCATGTCTGAAAATCAAAATAATTTTAGAGGATTAAAGTATCTTGTTATATTCATGGGTGCCCTAATTATAGCTGGTGTTATAGTTATTATTTCTACGATCATTTATAGAATAAATGATGAAGCATTATTCACAAGTGATAACTCAAGTATAAGTGCTCCAATTAATATTAAATTGCCTAATGACGCAAAGATTAACAATATAAACAGTAATAGTGAAACTGTAACAATCTATTATACAATTAATGATAAAGATTTTATTGGCATATTCTCCTTTAAAGATGGAAAAATAATTAAAGAATTTGGCATTAAGTAAATATTAACTAGTCCTATAAAATTCTACATTATTGGTCGCCATTGAGTTACCTAATATATAATCAGCAGCTTTTTCGGCAATCATCACTGTTGCAGCATTTAAATTACCAGTAATAATCTTGGGCATAATGGAAGCATCGACTACTCTCAAATTTTCTACTCCATAAACTTGTAATTTTTCATTTACGACAGACGTACTATCTTTCCCCATTTTACAGGTACCACATGGATGATAGGCTGTATCACCTCTATTTCTTATAAATTCATTTAGCTCATTATCTGTATTAAGGTTTCCTGGATTCATCTCTTTTCCTCGGTATTCATCAAATGCGTTTTGCTGAAATATTTCACGAGCTAATCTAATGCCTTCTCTCATCTCAATTAGATCATGCTCTGTTTGCATATAATTAAACCTGATTGAAGGTGCGGCACTTGGGTCAGTAGATTTTAACTTTATCTCACCTCTACTTGTTGGACGCATTGGACCAACATGAGCTTGGAAGGCATGGCGATCAGGATTAGTTTTTCCATGATCTAAGACTAATGAAGGAAAAAAATGATATTGAATATTTGGATAATCAACCAAATTATTACTTCTTACGAAGCCACCTGTTTCCAAGTTAGAATAAGCAGCAGTGCCTGTCTTGAATAAGAACCATTCAATTCCAGTTAGTGCCATCTTAATAGGATTATATTCATTAAATAATGTTACAGGTTTTTTACATTCATATTGAACATATGTTTCAAGATGATCTTGTAAATTTTGCCCAACCCCTTCAAGATCTTGTTTTATATTAATATCATTTTCAGATAGGTGTTTGTTGGGACCAATACCTGATAGCATTAATATTTGGGGCGAGTTAATTGATCCCGCAGATAGCAAGACATCTTTTTCTGAATAAAAACTTATTAAATTATTGCCACTAATACACTCAACACCCGTAGCCTTTCCATTTTCTATGATTATTTTTTTTACATTTAAATTAGTTTTTATAGTTAGATTTTTTCGATTTGAGACTGGATGTAAATAGGTATGACTTGTACTTTGTCGCTTCCCTTTGAAAATTGTAGTATCCATTAATCCAAAACCTTCTTGTTTATAGCCATTCATATCATTGTTTATTTCATGTCCAGCTTGTAAAGCAGCTTCCAGATAAACTTTTGTTAGGATGTTTCCATTTTCAGATCTTGATAACTTTAGAGGACCTTGATTGCCCCTAAATTCTTTTGATAGACCTTCTATATTTTCTGACTTTTGGAAATAAGGTAAAACATTTGCATAATTCCATTCAGGTAAGCCTAACTGCGCCCAATTTTCAAAATCCATAGCATTACCTCTTACATGAACCATTCCATTATGAGATGAACAGCCCCCAAGCATTTTTGCTCTAGGGCAAAACATCTTTCTATCATTCATGTAAGTTTCAGGCTCAGTATTATAGAGATAGTTATATTTTGGATCATGCATAGTATACAGAAGCGCTGCAGGCATTGCAGTTTTCCATGTCTTATCTGATGGGCCAGATTCAATTAGTAAAACTTTATGATCAGAGTTTTCTGATAGTCGATTAGCCAATACGCATCCAGCAGAGCCGGCACCAAT
>CAJJBM010000014.1 GCA_905182445.1 Pelagibacteraceae bacterium AG-422-B15
TGGAGGCATGATTAATGCATTTAGCTATGGTGTACCACCACATGGTGGAATTGCTCCGGGCATTGATAGAATATTAATGCTTTTAGCGGACGTTAAAAATATCAGAGAAATAATTCTATTCCCAATGAATCAACAGGCGCAGGATCTAATGATGAATGCACCAGCTGAAGTGTCAGACGACATATTGACAGAGCTATCTTTATCTAAAATTGAACCATCTCTCGATTAAGAGCATCCAGTTGTTGCACCACAACTATCACACTTTAAACAAGTTCCATTTCTTACTAAAGTAAAAGCACTACACTCTGGACATGCGTCACCTTCATAGCCCATCATTCTAGCTACTTGAACTTTGCTTGCCATAGCGTCACCAGAAGAACTTGCCTTAATAGCATTTGGAGTTGACACTCCTTGTGCAATAT
This sequence comes from Pelagibacteraceae bacterium AG-422-B15, assembly GCA_905182445.1. GTDB lineage: Bacteria > Pseudomonadota > Alphaproteobacteria > Pelagibacterales > AG-422-B15 > CACCCN01. Next base: position 423 of record CAJJBM010000014.1, read on the forward strand.
TTGAGCTTTCACTGTAAGAACTTGTATCACTGGAAGAATTTACCACCATAAGACTTTCTGAAGTTTGTCCTCTTAAAAATCCTTGGCTAGACATTTTTTTAACAAGCTTCCATGGGATTTGATTTTTCTTTAATGCACCTTCATCAGCTCCAGCACCAAGAGAAAAATCTACATCAGAATTGTCTGTATGGGCTAAATCGTTCCTTCCAAGATATGAAACAGCCAATTCTCTAAATACATAATCTAGTATTGAAGTAGAGTTTTTAATTCTACTATTTCCCTGAACTACTCCTGATGGATCAAATCTAGTGAACGTAAACGCTTCTACATACTCCTCAAGTGGTACGCCGTACTGTAAACCAATCGATATAGCGATTGCAAAGTTGTTCATAAGACTTCTAAGAAAAGCACCTTCTTTATGCATATCTATAAATATCTCTCCTAAGGTTCCATCTTCATATTCACCGGTATGTAAATAGACCTTATGCCCACCAACTATAGCCTTTTGAATATAGCCTTTTCTTCTATCTGGAACTTTGTTTCTTGCACCATAAACAGCGTTTTGAGCTGCCTCTTGTGCTATTGCCATTGTTTGCTCAAATGGGGTAGGTTTCGACATTAGTTCTTCTTCTTCGTCTTCAACATCTTCAACTAATTTAGAAGCAAGAGGCTGACTAAGCTTTGAACCGTCTCTGTATAGAGCGTTAGCTTTTGTACCAAGTTTCCATGACATCAAATAAGCCTCCATACAATCTTCTACACTAGCGTCATTAGGCATGTTTATCGTTTTAGATATGGCCCCTGAAATAAAAGGCTGTGCCGCCGCCATCATTTTTATATGACTTTCGGTAGATAGGAATCTCTTTCCAATTTTACCACATGGATTAGCACAATCAAAAACACTTAAGTGTTCTTCTTTAATATGTGGAGCCTCTTCAAGAGTCATGGTGCCACAACAATAAGTATTGGCCTCATCAATTTCTTTACTTGAAAAACCTAACTCAGATAACATGTTAAAATTAAAATCGTTTAATTGGTCTTCTGAGAAATTTAATGCATTGGTACAAAATTCTTTACCAAGAGTAAAAATATTAAAAGAGAACCTAATATCAAAAACATTTTTAAAATTACTTTCAAGTATATTTAATTCCTTATCAGTGAAACCTTTTTCTTTTAATGTTTCATGGTTTATAAATGGTGCGGTTTTAAGTGTGCCGTATCCGACAGCGTAATTTATAATTTCAGTAATTTCACCCTCTGTATACTGAAGTTGATTCAGTGCGTCAGGAACAGTTCTATTAATAATTTTAAAGTAACCACCGCCAGCAAGTTTTTTAAACTTAACCATTGCAAAGTCAGGCTCAATACCAGTTGTATCACAGTCCATAACAAGACCAATTGTTCCAGTTGGAGCAATTACCGATGTTTGAGCATTTCTATAACCATATTTTTGACCTAATTCATATGCAGTGTCCCAACATTTTTGTGCTTCCACGCCAAGGTTAGTATCTCTTACGTTTTCAATAACAAGCGGAACAGGGTTTGTGTTCAGTTCTTCGTACCCATCTTTATGTCCGTAAGCAGCTCTTCTATGATTTCTAATAACTCTTAACATATGCTTAGAGTTTTGTGCGTAACCAGGAAATGGACCAAGTTCACCAGCTATCTCAGCAGAGGTTGCATAAGAGGTGCCAGTCATTAGAGATGTAATTGCCGCACAAATAGATCTACCTTCATCAGAATCGTAGGAAATACCTTTAGACATTAAGAAGCCACCTAAGTTTGCGTAACCTAGTCCAAGAGTACGGTACTCATAAGAGAGTTTTGCAATTTCTTTTGAAGGAAACTGAGCCATCATAACTGATATTTCTAAAATCAACGTCCAAATTCTTATAGCATGCTTAAATAAATCTATTTCAAGTGATTTATTTTCATCCATAAAAGTCATTAAATTTAGAGACGCAAGGTTACAAGCAGTGTTGTCTAAGAACATATACTCAGAGCATGGGTTTGAAGCCTTGATTTCACCACTAGCTGGACAAGTATGCCAATCATTAACTGTTGTATGAAATTGGATACCAGGATCTGCACAAGCCCAAGCGGCATAGCCAACTTGATCCCATAATTCTTTGGCTCTAACAGTTTTATTTACTGCACCATCTGTTCTGTTAATTAAGTTCCAATCTTTATCATCAATGACTGCGTTTATAAAATCATCAGTTACTCTGATTGAATTATTAGAATTTTGTCCAGAAACGGTTAAGTATGCTTCAGAATCCCAATCAGAATCATATGTTTCAAATTCTATAGATTTGTAGCCTTGTTTAGCAAAGTGAATAACTCTTTGAATATAATTTTCTGGTACCTCAGATTTTCTTGCAGCTATAATTTCTCTTCTCAATGCAGGATTTTCACTTGGATCAAAACAACTCTCACCATCACCTTCACAGTTATTGCATGCATTCATTATTTGTTTTAAATGTCTTGAGCAAAGTTTAGAGCCTGTAACCAGTGCTGCTACTTTTTGCTCCTCAGTAACTTTCCATTTAATAAATTCTTCTACATCCGGATGATCAATATCAACAACAACCATTTTTGCGGCTCTTCGAGTCGTACCACCAGACTTAATGGCCCCCGCAGCTCTATCTCCAATTTTTAAGAAGCTCATTAGACCAGAAGACCTGCCACCTCCAGAAAGACCTTCGGTGCTTCCTCTTAAATTTGAAAAATTGGTTCCAGTTCCAGAACCATACTTAAATAAACGGGCCTCTCTAACCCACAAGTCCATGATGCCACCTTCATTAACTAAATCATCATCAATACCTTGAATAAAACATGCATGAGGCTGTGGTCTTTCATATGAGCTAGCTGATTTTGTTAATTTTCCTGTAACGTGGTCAACATAATGATGTCCTTGTGACGGTCCATCAATTCCATATGCCCAGTTCAACCCTGTGTTGAACCACTGAGGACTATTTGGAGCAATCATTTGATTTGCTAACATAAATCTAACTTCATCAAAAAAAGACCTTGCATCTTCTTCTGTAGTAAAATATTCACCTTTCCATCCCCAGTAAGTCCAGGTTCCAGCCAATCTATCAAAGACTTGTGTAGAGCTTGTTTCTGGACCAAAAGATAAATCTTCAGCTTCAGTGTCTGGATCTTTTGCCATAAGCCAAGACGGGATGTTTCGTTCTTCTCTGCTAATAGTCTTACTAGGAACCCCAGCTTTTCTAAAATATTTCTGAGCTATAATATCACTCGCTACCTGACTCCATTTTGATGGTACTTGAATATCTTCTAATTTAAAAACAACAGATCCATCTGGGTTTAAGATTTGACTTGTAACATTTTTAAATTCGATTTCATCATATGGTGATTTTTCAGGATTAGTAAATTGGCGAGATATTTTCATTTATAATTTTTCCTTTTTTAAAACTTAACATTTAACTTCGACAGCAGACACCTGAGAATTAAATAATTTAATTTTAAGCAATACGACCGATCGACCCAACAACAAACGACTCTGAAAATTGGAATTTATATATATTTATTGATTTGAATTCTGAAGTCAATATATAGTGTTAAATATATTTACTACATACTACATAGTGTGCTGTGGTTATGTGGTTAACTTTAAAAAAATAAGCATTTTCAATGATTTATTAAGTTTAGATAATTTGTTAATTGTTGAAAAAGTATGATATTACGTGGATATGATTTTTAAAGAAATATTCACCTGGTGGCACAATCAAACTATTGGTACAAGAATCTGGTCTTTTGTTAATGGCTATAATGTTGGAGATGATAATTTTGGCAATGTTTATATGCGAAATAAGAGTGATTCCAAAAGATGGGTTTTGTACAAAGGCGATGTTGATTCCTCCAAAGTTCCTCCAGAATGGAATGGTTGGTTAAGATATACTTCAAATGAAATTCCCACTTTGCAAAAAAAATATACATGGGAAAAGGATCATATTAAAAACCAAACAGGCACTATTAATTCGTATTATCCCAGTGCTTCAATTTTAAAAAACCCACATGATAAAAAAAGATCTGAATATGAACAATGGTCTCCAAAAGATTAGTGTATTTACTTTATTAATTTTTATTTTTTTTAATATAAATTATTCTAGCTCAAATGAGATTGAGGTTGCGCCTCTAATTAATTTAGATGAGATTTCCCCTAGTTACGATGAGTTAGACGAAAATCTTGATGATTTTGACATAGCCCCAGAAATTATTGCCAATAATAAATTAGAGAGCTTTAGTAAAAACTTGGCCTCCATAGGAATACTTAACAAGGTTACAGCTCAAGTTTCAACTGTTGAAATTTTATCTGGTAAAGAAGTGTTAGTTTATGATTTAAAGATACTTAATAAGGCGTGTCACATATCTTTACCTGAAGAAAAACCTTTAATTGCTGCATATTTGATTATTGATGATCTTAAGGGAGAAAATGATTTTTCAGGTTGGATGATCAAAGATCTTCCTTCAGTTTCATCTATGGAACACTCTTTATATGATATTTGGGTTAAAGACTGTACTTAAAGTGTCTCTATATTATCTTCTAGCCATTTAATAGAAACAGATCCTTTTTTAAAATCTTCTGATGATAGAATTTTTTTATGTAACTCTATGTTTGTCACAGTTCCTTCTATAATAATTTCATCAAGTGACCTAAGAGCACGCCTAATTGCATGATCCCTATCACGACCAGTAACAATTAGCTTGGCCAATAAATTGTCATAATAATGTGGTACTTTATATCCTGAGTAGATAAATGTATCTACTCTTATTCCATTGCCAGCTGGCGGATGGTACAAACTAATTGTGCCAGCACTAGGTTTAAAAGTTTTTGGATCTTCAGCATTAATTCTACATTCGATTGAATGACCAAGTGGGTTTATCTTTGTTTGATCAAAGCTTAATTTTTCCCCAGCAGCTACAGATATTTGTTCTCTAACAAGATCAATTCTAGTAATCATTTCAGTTATCGGGTGTTCAACCTGTAATCTAGTATTCATTTCCATAAAGTAAAAATTTCCTTCATGATATAAAAACTCAAGGGTGCCTACACCTAAATATCCCATTTCTTTAATGGCATTTATAACAGTTTTGAATAATTTATTCTTGTCTTCATTATCAATTCCTGGAGCTACAGCTTCCTCGATTACTTTTTGATTTCGTCTTTGAATAGAGCAATCTCTTTCGTATAAATGAACAAAATTTCCATGAGAGTCTCCAATTACTTGAACTTCAATATGTCTTGGAGCATCAATAAATTTCTCTATATACACATCATCATTTCCAAAAAAAGATAAGGCTTCTTGTCTTACAATAGAAAAATTATCACACATTTCTTTTTTACTATTTATGACTTTCATACCGCGTCCACCTCCACCAGCGGCAGCTTTAAGAAGAACAGGGTAGCCAATTTCACTCCCTATCTTGAGTGCGTCATCAATATTAATAATCTTACCTTCTGAACCAGGAACAGTCGGAACTCCTAGTTTTTGCATAATTTTTTTAGCCTGAATTTTATCACCCATTTTTTCAATATGTTCATGTTTAGGTCCAATAAAAGTCAAGCCATGGGCAGTAACCATTTTTGCAAAACCTGCATTCTCAGATAAAAAACCATATCCTGGATGAATTGCTTCAGCGTTAGTAATTTCACAAGCAGCTATCAGCGCATGTGTATTCAAATAACTTTTATTTATTTGATTTGGACCAATACAAACACTTTCATTGGCAATTCTAACATGCATAGAATCTCTATCAGCTTCTGAGTGGACTGCTACAGTTAAAATGCCAAGTTCTTGGCATGCACGATTAATTCTGACAGCAATTTCACCACGATTGGCAATTAAAACTTTCTTAAACATTGCCGGTAACTATTCTATCAACATAAGAGGTTGACCAAATTCTACAGCTTCTTCGTTTTGAACAAAGATCTTGGTTACTTTTCCTTGTAAACTTGACTCAATAGGGTTCATTGTTTTCATGGCTTCTATAATTAACATAGTCTGGCCAATACTAATAGAGTCACCTTCGTTTATGAATTTATTTGCTCCTGGTTCCGGCTGTAAATAAACAGTTCCAACCATTGGTGACTTAATAACTCTAGGATCATTTTTATAGTCAACATCTATCTTTGCTTCAGACAATGAGTTATCCTGTATATCCATTGACGTTACTGCTGTTGCAGTTATACCTTTAGAAACAGATATAGAAACATCACCTTTTTTATAAGAAAGTTTTGTCAATTCCAACTCATCAAGAATATCAACAAGTTCTTTTATTGATTTTTTATCGATAAATTTTGTTTCCTTATTAGCCATATATTACATCCTATATTAGTTTTAATAATCCTTGAATTGCTAGAGCGTAACCATTAATACCAAATCCACAAATAAAACCATCAACACCTCGGCTTAAATAAGAATGCTGCCTAAATTCTTCTCTGGAAAAAAGATTAGAAATATGAACTTCGATTTTTGGAATTTTAATAGATAAAAGTCCATCAAGTATGGAAACAGAAGTGTGAGAAAGTCCTCCGGCATTTATTATTAATCCAGCAGCTTCTTTTCCTGCTTTTTGAACCTGATCAACAATTTCACCCTCACTATTAGATTGCATGAAA
>CAJJBM010000015.1 GCA_905182445.1 Pelagibacteraceae bacterium AG-422-B15
AAGAAGGAACTTCATCTAATCAGTATTCTCTTCTTACAGAAAAAAATTAAATCTCTCTAGGTACGCCAACTTTATTATAGCCACAGTCAACATAGTGGTTTTCACCAGTAACACCGGAAGAAAGATCGCTTAATAAATACATACCAGATTTTCCTACGTCATCCAGTGTAATATTTCTTTGCATCAGTGAGTTTTTATCAGACCACTTTAACATATCTTTACCACCAGAAATACCAGCCATCGCTAGTGTCTTCATTGGTCCAGCAGAAAGTGAATTGACTCTAATATTTTTATCACCAAGATCTGCAGCCAAATATCTAACACTTGATTCTAAAGCAGCTTTTGCTACTCCCATTACATTATAATTAGGGACAACTCTCTGTGAACCATCATAGCTTAAAGTAACCATAGCCCCACCATTGGTCATAAGCTTACTAGCTTCTTTTGCTGTTTCAGTAAATGAAAAGCATGAAATAAGCATTGTCTGAGTAAAATTATCTCTTGATGTATCTAGATACTTACCTTTTAGTTCATTTTTATCAGAAAATGCAATTGAATGTAGAACAAAGTCAATTGTACCCCATTTATTTTTTACTTTACTAAAAGCTGACTGAACTGAACCAGAGTCCAAAACATTACACTCTATTAAAAAATCTGAATTTAAAGATTCTGCAAGAGGTTGCACACGACGCAATAATGTTTCGCCGGCATACATAAAGCATAGTTCAGCCCCTTCTTCAGATAATTTTTTTGCAATTCCCCAGGCGATAGAGTGATCATTGGCAAGACCCATGATGACACCTTTTTTTCCATTTAAATACATAGCTTAATTATACCTTTTAAAAATTAGTGAGGCGTTTGTCCCTCCAAACCCAAAACTATTACTCATTGCAACGTTAAATGTCCCTTCTTTCTTTTCAGTAAGGATATTCATACCATTTGCTACTTCATCAATATTTTCTATATGAGCAGACTTACACATAAAATCATTTTTCATCATTAGAAGAGAATAAATAGCTTCCTGAACTCCAGCTGCACCAAGAGAATGACCAGTTAGAGATTTTGTAGAGCTTATATAAGGGCTATTTTCTCCAAAAACTTCTTGTACAGCACCTAGCTCTGCATTGTCGCCAACAGGTGTCGATGTTCCATGGGCATTGATATAATCAACTTTATCTTTTGATGTTTTCATTGCCATTTCCATACATCTCTTGGCTCCCTCTCCTGAAGGTTGTACCATATCAAAACCATCTGAAGTTGCGCCATAGCCCACTAATTCAGCATAGATTTTTGCTCCACGTGCTTTTGCATGTTCAAGCTCTTCAAGTATAACTACACCACCACCACCAGAGATAACAAAACCATCACGTGATTCATCAAATGCTCTCGATGCGCTCTCAGGAGTTTCATTATATTTTGAGGATAGGGCTGTCATAGCATCAAATAATGCTGACAAAGACCAGTCTAATTCTTCTCCACCACCTGCAAACACAATATCTTGTTTACCCATTTGAATTAATTCAGAACCATGTCCTATACAATGGGCACTAGTCGCGCACGCAGAACTTATAGAATAGTTCATACCTTTAATTTTAAAAAACGTTGATAGTGTAGCAGAGTTTGTACTACACATGACTTTTGGAACACTTGTAGGACCAATCTTTTTTGGGCCACTTTTTCTAGTTATATCAAAAGCTCTTAATAAATTTTTAGTTGAAGGCCCTCCTGAGCCCATTATTAATCCGGTCATAGGATTTGAAATTTGATCTTCATTTAGCCCAGAATCTTTTAATGCCTCTAGCATAGCTAAGTAATTATAGCTCGCACCATCACCCATAAATCTTAAAAATTTTCGGTCAATTGATTCTTGTAAATTAATTTTAATTTGTCCACTAACCTGACTCCTGAAGCCCATATCTTTATGCGACTGATCAAAAGAAATTCCTGACTTTGCTGCCTTAAGTGAATCTACTACTTCAGAAGCATTGTTTCCAATCGATGATATAATTCCTAGTCCTGTTACAACCACTCTTCTCATTTATTTTTTATCAAACCTACTTTTAGTCCTTCTGCACGATAAATAATTTTACCATCAGCTTTAACTATTCCATTTCCAACACCAACAACGACACCACGTTTAATTATTTTTTTCATATCAATAATATACTCAACTTTTTTTGTATCTTGCAGTATTTCTCCACCAAATTTTATTGAAGCCGCACCTAGTGCTCTGCCTCTACCTGGTTCTCCGATCCAACCTAGAAAAAACCCAACCAACTGCCACATTGCATCAAGTCCTAAACATCCAGGCATAACTGGATCTTGTTCAAAATGACAATCAAAAAACCAAAGAGAAGGATCAATGTCAAATTCAGCAATTATTTCACCTTTACCAAATTCACCACCATTTTCATTAATTTTAATAATTCTATCAAACATCAGCATTGGTGGTAGAGGTAATCTTGCGTTACCAATTCCAAACATATTGCCATGACCACAATCGAGTAATTCTTCTTTCGTAAAGCTTGGTTTCTGTATCATTTTTATCTACTATCTGTTTGTTTTACTTGATTTTTAATCACACTAAAGTATTTAGATTGTAAAATACATTAATTTTTATTAAATATTACTACTATGAATATGACAAAAAAAATTTTGAGAGCTAACGACTTAAGGCCCACTAAACAAAGAGTTTTAATTGGAGACTATCTTTTTGATGGTATTGATAAACATGTAACGGCAGAAAGTTTATTCAAAAAACTTTTGAATGAGAAACGAGGAGTATCTCTCGCAACAGTTTATAATACTTTACATGAATTTTGTAAAAAAGAGCTTTTAAATAAAATTACAATTGATACTGATAAAGTGTATTTTGATACAAATATTAGCTCTCATCATCATTTCTTTTCAGATAAAGAAAAACTTCTTTTGGATATTAGAAGTCAAGATGTAATAATCAGCTCTATGCCAGTGGCACCTAAGGGAAAAAAAATTAAAAAAGTAGAACTTATTATTCACTTAGAAGATTAAAATTATTGATAATAACTATCAATCTCAGTTTAGAATTATTCTAAAGTATTGACACTGTCATTTTCATCATTATATTAAGACTATCAATATAAAATTAGGAAAAAAAATGATTAAAGAAGCTTTAATAAAAAAACTAGAGGGCCAAGTAGCTGTAGCATCAGCAGACTTAGCAATATTTTTAGATAAACCGCAGGGTGTTGCCGAACACATTGATTATGTATCTACTGCTGAAAAAAAATTAGAAGAGTTATCGGCGGCCAAAGGGAAACTAGAGTTATTAAAAAAATTATAAAGAATTATTCTTTATAAATTTATTTGCCTTAGTAAAGATAATGTCTTTTCTTTCTTCAGTTATTCTCGTAAATGCATTAGCCATCATTGCCATCCTATAATTTTTTTTGATAATATGTATATTGCGTTCAATAAAACTCCAATAAAGACCATCTACAATATCACACCACTCACCTTTTTTAAAATTACTCATTTTTAAAATATAATTTGAACCACATAAATATGGTTTTGTAGCAAATATACCTCCATCGCTATAAGTTCCCATACTATAAACATTGGGAACCATTACCCAGTCACTAGAATCAACAAACATTTCCATAAACCAGCGGTATATTTCTTTAGGATGTATGCCAGTCAAATTCATTAAGTTGCTTATGATCATCAACCTTGGAATATGGTGTGTGTAGGCATTAGAATTTACTTCTGAAATAAAATGATCTAGGGGCTCTATTCCAGTTGAAGCATCGTACCATGAGGGTGTTAATTTTCGATTATGATTCCAGAAATTGCTATTTACCATTTTGTCCTCATACACATCATAAGTACCCTTAATAAACTCTCTCCATCCAATAATTTGTCTAATAAACCCCTCTAAACTATTTATTGATATTTCATTATTTTTATTAAACTCAATTGCTTCACTGACTACCTCACGGGGTGTAAGCAAACCAATGTTTAATAGAGGACTAAGTAAACTATGAAAAACTGAACTTGATTCAGTACTCATTGCATCTTCATAATCACCAAAATTTTTAAAGCGTTCCTTTAAAAACGTTTTAAGCCATTGCAATGCTAATTTTCTAGTTGTCGGTAAAAAAAAGTTATTTACACTACCTGGATGATCCTTAAATTTTTTTTCGACTAAAACCTTAATATCTTCAACATTTATGTCTTTATTAACAGTAGGCAGAGAAGGGATTATAATATTTTTTGGAAGTTTTTTTCTATTCTCTTCATCTAATGACCATTTACCTCCTATTGGAAGTTTATTTTTGATTAAAATATTCTCATTAATTCGTTGAAGTTTATAAAAGTTATTTAAAAAAGGCTTTTTATCTTTAGAAAAGTATTCATCAATTAAATTTTGATCCGTCATAAACATTGGACTTTTAATAATATCCAATTCTATTTTATTAGAATTACAAAACTTTATTATTCTCTTTCTAAAAAAAGAATCTGGCACTTCAAAAATTTTTAATTTTTTGATTTTATTTTTCTGTATAAATAACTTTAATTTTTTTTCATAATTATCGTTATTTTTTTGTCTGTCTAACTTTTCATAGCTGCATAAAAAACCATCTTTAGTTATAGAATCTCTGTAACCTCGCATTGATGACAAAAATAATATTAATTTATGTTTATGAAACTTAAAGTAGCTACATAATTCAAAATCTTCTGCCATAAAAAAATGACATGCTTTATATTTTTTAATATGAGATAATGGAAAGAGTTGATTACCTAAAATTATAAAACCTTCAGAAGACATCTATAGAATAATTATTTTCCTGTAGATCCAAAACCTGAATCACCTCGATCAGTTTCATCTAAATTTTCAACAATATCAAATTCACCATTTATAAATTGAGAAAATACAACCTGTGCAATTCTATCATTTGGTTTAATTGTGTAATTATCATTGCTTAAGTTTACTAAAATTACTTTAATTTCTCCGCGATAATCCGAGTCAATAGTTCCTGGTGTGTTTAGAAGAGTAATTCCATGTTTTATAGCGAGACCTGAACGGGGTCTTATTTGAGCCTCTAAATCTTTAGGTAAACTAATAGCTATTCCAGTTGGAATAAGACTTCTTTCTAATGGTTTCAGTACTACTTCAGTACCAATAACAGCAGAAAGGTCCATTCCTGCGGCACCTTTAGATTTATAGCTTGGTAATTTAAAATCTGGATTTAATGATACTTTTTTTATATAAATTTTTCTAGACGGCATTTTTTAAGCAGAAAAATAATCTGAGATATTATTAGATAATTTCATTGCAACACTATCTTTACTCATTTTATCCCAGGTTTCTAATCTATCTTTGGAGATAAATGTAATTTCATTATTATCCTCACCAAAAATTTTTCCATTGCTAACATCGTTAGCTAAAATCCAATCGCAACCTTTGGCTAAAAGTTTAGTTTCAGCATTCTTTTTAAGATTTTCTGTTTCTGCAGCAAAGCCAACTACAAGACTTGGTCGATTAGAGTTTCTTTTACTTATTCTTTTTAATATGTCAGGATTTTCTGATAGATCCAATGAAATACCTTCACCAGTTTTTTTTATTTTCGTAATTTTTGTTTTATTAACTTTGTAGTCACTTACAGCTGCTGCACACACAGCTATGTCTACTGGCAATAATTTTTCAGTTATTGTTAACATCTCTTCTGCAGTATTTACTTTCACGATAGTAGGACCATCAGGCAATGGAATATTAGTTGGACCAGTTATTAAAGTAGTTTGTGCACCCATATTAAATAAACTTTGAGCAATCGCATACCCTTGTTTGCCAGAAGATTCATTGCTAATAAATCTTACAGGGTCTATTTGTTCTTTTGTTGGTCCAGCAGTAACTAGAGCAGATAAATTTTTTAATGGCTGATCTAATAAAGATAAATTTAATTCAAGAATTGATTCTACAATTTCTTGAGTTTCAGACATTCTTCCAAGTCCATATTCACCACAAGCCATGTCTCCTTTGTCTGGGCCAATAAAACTTACACCATCTTTAATTAACATTTGAATATTTCTTTGTGTTGCTGGGTTATGCCACATTCTAACATTCATTGCCGGCACAACAATCACCTGTTTATCAGTAGCCATCAAAACAGTTGATGCTAAATCATCACAAGAACCATAAGCCATTTTAGAAATTATGTTGGTAGTAGCTGGCGCAACTAAAATTAGATCTGTCTCTCTTGAAAGCTGGATATGTCCCATTTTACTTTCATCAGTGAGATTAAATAAATCAGAATAAACATGATTACCAGATAAACTAGCGACGGATAGTGGAGTAACAAATTCACTTCCAGACTTTGTTAGTATACAAGTTACGTTTATATTTTGATCTTTTAACCTTCTAATTAACTCCAAAGATTTATAAGCAGCAATGCCACCAGTAATAATTAATAAAATATTCTTAATTTTTTTCATCGCAGAAGTTATTTAACGCTAATATATAAATATGTAAAATAACAAATTTTAATAATATATATTTAAATCAACAAGATAGCGGATAATAGTATTACAATAATACCGGAAGCCATACCCAACAGGGTTTTATGATTTTTTCTTCCATTTTTTCTAGCTTCAGAAGTTAATTTATTTTCAACTATTATATCGAATGCACTTTCAGCTCTATCTAAAAAATCAGGAATGTCAGGAACTTTTCTTGCCAAGGTTTGAAGAACTTTGCTAGTTTCTTTGAGTTTAGTTAATGGCCCAAGCTCATCTTTAAGCCATTTCTCAATTTCAGGTTTAGATATTTCCCAAAAATTTATTTCAGGATTAAATTTTCTTGCTACACCTTCAACAATAATCATTGTTTTCTGAAGCAAAAGTAATTGAGGTTGTAATGACATATTAAATTGCTTTGTTATGTCAAACAATTGAATCAAAACTCTACCCATAGATATATCTTTTGCTTTTAAATTTATAATAGGCTCACCAATTGATCGTAATGCTTGAGAAAAATCATCTATTGATTGATCGTTATCAATTAGACCAGCTTCTTTATGAATTTCAGCAATCTTAAAATAATCTTGGCTAATAAAACCAAAAATAATTTCGGCTAGAAACCTTCGATTTTTTTTATCTAGCCTACCCATTATTCCAAAATCAACAGATATTAAATTATTGTTCTCTCCAATAAATAAATTACCTTGATGTAGATCGGCGTGAAAATAACCATCCCTAATCGCTTGTCTCAAAAAATTGACTATCAATGAATTTGCAACTTTTACTAAATCAGTTTTATTTTCTTTTAATTGAGCTATTTTATCAGCGGGTACTCCTTCAATCCTTTCAATTGTTAGAACTTTTTTAGTTACATATTCCCAATATATATCAGGTACATAGAAACTCTGATCATTTTTTGTATTTTCCTTAAGCTCTGAAGCTGCCGCTGCTTCATATCTTAAATCTAATTCAAATTTGATGATCTCTTTTGTTTTCTTAATAACAGAATTTAATTGTAACCGTTTAAGGTCACTAAAATTTTCAAGAAACTTAGTTAGCCAGTCTAATCGGCTCATTTCATTGTCAATAGTTTCAATTATGTTAGGTCGTAAAATTTTAACTGCAACAGCAATATTTTTTTCTCCATCCTTAATTTCAGCAAAATGTACTTGAGCAATTGAAGCGGCGGCTATTGGTTCACCAAAGTTATAAAATATATCGCCTATATTTTTGTCAAACTGCTCTTCGATTATACTTATGGCTTCACTGCGAGAAAAAGGTGGCAAATTATCCCGGAGCATTGCCATATCTTCAGCAATTTCATTCCCAATAATATCTGGTCTAGTGGATATAAGTTGACCTAATTTAATAAATGAAGGACCTAGTTCATTAAGTGCTTTTGAAATTCTTATTCCATCTGGGGTAATTTTTTTTGACTTATTAAAAGTTATTGGGGCCAGTATGAAGGTAAATAGTCTAAATAATAGCTTATAGCGGATATTTTGTTCTATAAGTATGAGAATATTATGCCTTTTAAATACGCGGATTATTTTTAAAAAAAACAGAAAATTAGCAATCATAAAATCAATTTTTCCAACCTGAATGAATAGCTACGACACCATTAAATATATTTCTGTATTCAACATCTTTAAATCCTGCACGCTTTATCATCGTAGAAAACTTTTCTTGTGATGGAAATCTTTCAATTGTATCAACTAAATATTGATAAGGCGCCTCATCACCAACAACAAGTTTACCTATTTTAGGTATAATTAGTGAATATTTTTCATATAACTTTGCTAAACTAGAATTCTCTAATTTTGAAAATTCTAAGCACATAAATCTACTCCCAGGCTTTAGTACTCTTAATGCCTCATCTAAACCTTTTTGAATATCAGTAAAATTTCTAATACCAAAACTTACAATATAAGCGTCAAATAATTCATTTTCAAAAGGCAAGTTTTCAGCAAAAGCACATGTCCTACTTATGCAATCTTCATATACATCTATATTATTTGAACCATTTTTTAGCATATTTGAATTAGGGTCACAGATAGTAGCTTTGCCATTTCCATGAACTCTTTTTAAAAAACGTCTTGAAATATCTCCAGTACCACCAGCTACATCAATTATATTCATTCCGGGATAAGGCTTTAGCCAATCAATAAGACATTCTTTCCAATATCGATGGGTTCCCAAAGACATAATATCATTCATTAAATCATATTTATTTGCTACTGCATCAAAGACTTGTTTTGTTTCCATAAGTATTATCTAAAATTTCAGAATACTTTTACTACCTTATTAAAGGATTTTAAATATATACTTGTACTATGCCAGAATTACCTGAAGTTGAGACAGTATCTCAAGGAATTAAGTCAAAATTATTAAATCAAAAAATTGATGAAGTTTTAGTTAAGAGGAGAGATTTAAGATTTAGAATGGATCCTAAGCTAGAGCAAAAAATTTTAAATACCAAAATTAATGATGTAAGTCGTAGAGCTAAATATGTTTTGATGCATTTAAATAATGGTCTTACAATTATTATTCACCTTGGAATGTCAGGCAGAATTGCTATAGAAAACTTAACATCGAATGAAAAAAAATTTAAACATACGCATTTAGAAATTTTTACTTCTAATAAGAAAAAAATGAAATTTATTGATCCAAGAAGATTTGGTTCAGTATTATTATGCGAAACTAAATCCTTAGATAAACACAGATTAATCAAAGACCTTGCTCCTGAGCCACTTACTAAAAAGTTTAATAAAACATATTTATTTGATGCTCTTAAAAGAAGATCAGCTGATATTAAGTCAATAATTATGAACCAATTCATAGTTGTAGGGGTGGGAAATATTTATGCCTCTGAGTCTCTATATAAAGCTCAAATTAAGCCCAATCGATCAGCCAACTCTCTTAGTTCAGATGAGTGTGATAAGCTTGTAAAATCTATTAAAAAAGTACTTAAACGTTCAATTAAACTGGGAGGCTCTTCAATCAATGATTACTCGCTAGTAGATGGAAATTTGGGCTTCTTTCAAAGAGAGTTTGAGGTATATGGAAAAGAAGGAAAATTTTGTAGAAAAAAAACTTGTCATTCTAAGATATTACGAATAGTTATAGCTCAACGTTCAAGTTTCTACTGTAACAAGTGTCAGAAGTAATAGAGAACAAAGAGTTAAATAATAATTAATAATTATGGCTAATACAAAATCAGCTAAGACAAAAGTAAGAGTAATAGATAGAAAAACAGCTATCAATAAAGCTGTTAGGAATAGATATCGTACTTATGTTAAAAAAACAGAACTAGATATTGTTAATAATTCAAAATTGGAAGCTCAAGCCTCTGTAAAAATAGCAGAAGCAGAAATTATGAGTGCTGTATCAAAAGGCATTCTTCATAAGAACACTGCGGCAAGAAAAGTTTCAAGACTTGTTAAAAAAGTAAAAGCTATAAATTAATTAACCTCGTTTTATCTGATACTTAAAAGTCTTAATCAAACTACCATCAAAACATAACAACCTAAACTCCTAAATTCATATAATCTGGTTTAATAGCGTTACTAAAAATTACCTATTAATTATTTTATTTTTCTCATTGCGATTCAAAATTATAAACGCTAGATTAATCCAAATTAATAAATTTCTTTTTATTAGTTTTTCAAAAAATTCAAATTTAAGTTTGTTTAAAAAATTGTTTTTTAGATTTCGCATATTTGATTTTTTTTAAAAACATTAAAACAAATGTATTAATTTATAAAAAAACTAGTTACAATTTTTTAAATATTTAAAAGGGCAAAATTTTAATGATACAAGATTTAAATTCACAACAGCCTCTTGTTTCAGATATAAAAGCTACTTGGTATTCAGTTCTAAAAAAACTTAATAAAGAATATGGTAACGAAATTTATAATAGCTGGTTAAAAAATCTAAAAGTTAAGATGCTAGAAGATGAAACTCTAGTATTCTCTGTTCCCTCTAAATTTATTAGAGATTGGATTACAGCACATTATGTTGATAAAATTATCTTTTATATAGAAGAAGAAAATTCAAATATTAAAAGAGTTAAAATTATAGTTGATGCTATGCTTGTTGCTGATCAAGGCAGTGTAAATAATGATATTTTTATTGAAAAAAATAGAAAATCCAAAGCTGTCTCTTATACACAACAATCTGACGATTGGCCCTTAGATGAAAGATTCACTTTTGAAAAATTTGTTGTTGGTCATCCTAATGAACTTGCTTATGCATCAGCAAAACGTATGGCCCAACCTGAAAAATTTGATTTTAACCCACTATTTATCTATGGAGGTGTTGGTTTAGGAAAAACTCATTTAATGCACTCAATAGCCTGGGAAATCAAAAACCATAATGAAAATGCTAAGGTTTTATATCTATCGGCTGAAAGATTTATGTTTCAATTTATTAAGTCATTAAGACAAAAAGATACAATGTCATTTAAGCAAAAATTTAGATCAGTAGATGTTTTAATAATTGATGATATTCAATTTATGATGGGAAAATCATCAACACAAGAAGAATTCTTTCATACTTTTAATTCACTTTTAGACCTTAATAAAAAAGTCATTATTTCATCAGATAGAGCGCCAAGTGACCTAGATAGCTTTGACGATAGAATAAAATCTCGATTATCTTGGGGTTTAGTTGCTGATATTCTTCCAGCTAACTTTGAACTAA
The DNA here is from genome assembly GCA_905182445.1 of Pelagibacteraceae bacterium AG-422-B15. Classification (GTDB taxonomy): domain Bacteria; phylum Pseudomonadota; class Alphaproteobacteria; order Pelagibacterales; family AG-422-B15; genus CACCCN01. The sequence continues at coordinate 11,197 of CAJJBM010000015.1, forward strand.
GGCATGAAATACTAAAAAAGAAAGCGCATGAATTAAGTTTGAAGTACGAGAATAAAATCAATATAGCCGAAGATGTAGTGGTGTTTCTTGCTAAAACAATAGCGAATAATGTCAGAGAATTAGAAGGGGCTTTAAATAAAGTTGTAACATTTGCCAACTTAATGAATAGAGCGATCGATGTTGAAT
>CAJJBM010000016.1 GCA_905182445.1 Pelagibacteraceae bacterium AG-422-B15
TGTTTTCTTTTTATCAAAATCAAAATATTTTTTTAAAGACATCTTCTTATCTTTAATAATTTTTCTTACTAATGAGTATCCATTCGAGTGTAAGCCCGATGATTTTATGCCAATGATAATATCATTTTTTTTAATCTTATTATTTTTGAATTGTTTTTTTTCTAAGAGACCAACACTAAATCCTGCTATATCATACTTTCCTTGTGAATAAAATCCTGGCATTTCTGCTGTTTCTCCACCAAGTAATTGACAGTTAGCTTGACTACAGCCTTCTAGAATACCTTTAATGACATCTGTACTTTTCTTGATATCTAGTTTTCCAGTAGCAATGTAATCTAGAAAGAAAAGTGGTTTAGCTCCAGTAACTACAATATCATTAACGCACATAGCAACTAGATCAATTCCAATAGTCTTATGATTATTTGTATCATTTGCTATCTCTAGCTTTGTCCCGACTCCATCGGTTGCAGCTACTAAATAGGGGTTTTTCCTAATATTGTTAAGTTTGAAAAGACCTGCAAAACCACCTATAACTGAAGCTTTAGAGGATTTTTTTTTATCGCTTTTAATTGTTTTTTTGATGTTTTCGATAAATTTGTTACCTTTATCTATATCAACACCGGATTTGCTATAAGTATATTTAGACATGATTATTTTATATAAGAGCTTTAAGAGATTTACAATGAGTCGTCTGATTATAATATGGGCTACTGCATATTGCATATTCTTTTTTTCAATAAATCATGCACTAAGCACCTCAAGATATACTATTGAAGATGTTCTTATTCAGATTGATAGCACTAACACAGCTGATATTAGGAATAATGCAATATCAAAAGCTCAGTTAGCTGCCTATAAAAGAATGATAATTCCAATTATACATCCAGATGATTATAATAAAATATTTCCAATTGATAGAGTTGTTTTAAGCTCATTAGTTAGTGGAGTGGAGCTAAAAGAAGAATTGATATTAAAAGATAGATATAGGGCAAATTTTACCATCAACTTTAATCCAATCAAAGTTCGAGAATATTTTGAAAAGTATAAAATTATATACTCGTTAACAGAATCAAAACCAATTTCTTTAATACCAATAATTTATTCTAATACTAATCAATTGAATATTGAAAGCCTGTGGAATGATGCGTGGAATAATTATAATACTAATAAAAATATATTTAACCTTAATATTATTAGAAGACTTAGTCTTAATAATCCAATGCTTTCAATGGAAGAATTTTTATCGCTAGATCTTAGTGATGAACCAATAATCAAAAATATAAATAATAATATTTTCATTTGGGCAAATTATTCTATCGATATAGGCGGTGTAAATAGTATAAATGTAATTATCAAAAATATTTTTAATCAAAAAATTTTTACTATTACAAAAAATTATAAGTCATTATCAAATGAAACTGAATTAGAGTTGATTAACAGATCAGTAAAAGATCTTAATCAAGAACTATTTAATACTTGGGTCAAGCTTACCTCTTCTTTAGATTCAACTATGTCATATAAATTTAGATATACTGATACTCAACTAAAGAAATGGCAACTTATAGAAGAAATATTATTAGATATAGAATCTATTAAAAAAATCAGTATTAATTCTTATAAAATAGGAGATTTAAAAGGAACAATTTATTTTTCCGGTGATCTAGATAGATTAAATTTGATCTTATTAGAGCATGATATTGTTATGACTTATTTAGGTGATTATTCTGATATTTCGTTAGTTAAAAAATGATATACTTGCCGAATATTTTATCAATAATAAGAATTATAATAGTTCCTTTGATATTATGGCTCTTAATTAAAGATTTGTTCGTTATATCGGCTATTGCAATTATTATTGTCGGATTAACTGATTTTTTTGATGGCTACATAGCCAGAAAATATAGCTCTGAATCATTGTTGGGATTTTATTTGGATTCTATAGCGGACAAAGTTTTGATTATTACAATCTATTTAATTTTAGGCATTAAGTCATTGTTACCACTATATTTAATAATTTTAATTGTATCTAGAGAAGCTTTAATATCTGGAGCATATTTATTCAAATTAGCTCTTGATCTAAAGTTTAATTTAAAACCAATATTAATAAGTAAAATTAATACTTTTCTACAAATAATTTTAATTGTATTTGTTTGTCTTATAACAACAAATCAAATCAATCAGATGGGCGAGGCTATGTTTATAAAAAATTTCTTAATAGCCCTTGTTACCATTACAACCATTGTTTCATTGCTAATATATATTATTATGTGGCTTAAAGTGGTAGGTAATGAATAATATGAATCAGTTTATTTTTGATTTAGAAACAAAAATTAATTTTAGTGAGAGTGATTTTTTTGTAAATTCTACAAATAAAAAAGCTGTAGATCTTGTGTCTCTATGGCCAGATTGGCACAATAAAGCTGCAATTATATATGGTGAAAGCAAGTCAGGGAAATCTCACTTAGGTAACATATGGATGCAAAGAGCTGATGCAACTTTAATCGATCTTAAAAATAACGATATAAATAACAATAAAGACAGTAAGATAAATTATCTCATTGATAATTTTTCACTAATTAAACAAGATCAAGAAAATATTATTCTAGATATATTTAATCAATGTTTATTTAATAACAATTATATTTTATTTTTATGCAGTGAGATCAAGGATATTAATTTTAAACTTAAAGATCTAGAATCTCGATTCAATTCAATATTTTCCACTATTATTGAAAAACCTGATGATCAGATAATAGAAGTTTTAATTATTAAATACTTCTCAGATCATCAAGTTTTAATTACAAATGATGTTATTAAATATTTATCTGGACGCATTGAAAGAAGTTACAATGACTTATTTAATATGTTGGATAAAATCAACAATCTTTCTCTTAAAAATAAACAAAAAATTACAATTCCTTTTTTAAGAGAGAATTTTTTTAAGTAAAAACTTCTTAAAGCTATCTAATTTTTGATCAAAGTTTCTATTTTTCGTATTTCCTATTAATTTTTCTATTTTAAAATCTTTCCTTGAGGCAGAAAGTATAGTTTTATCTGAAATAATCCAGTTCCTAGGTATATTTATCTTTTGAGCTGATAGCTCTCTCCACTCAGATAAGATTTTTAGCCTAGACTTTATAATATTTTTTTTTCTATAATTTATTTTTTTATATGAATTTTTTGGATTATAAATTTCGACAATATCTTTTAATTTTTCTATCTCAGATTTAAACAATCTAATTTTTCTTTTAGCTTTTATCTTAGATTCTAATTCTTCATGTAATAATGGTAAGTATTCAACATCTAGTGCTGCATATTCAATTTGCTTATCTTTTAAAGGTCTTCTACTCCAATCAGAAACTTGGTATTTTTTACTTAATTTTTTACCACACAGTGTTTCAACTAAATTACCGTAACCAATGTCATTTTCTTCTAATATGAAGTTTGCTGCAATTTGAGTGTCATAAATAGGCCATGGGATTACATTGAATACATTCATTAAAACCTCAATATCTTGTCTCGCTGAGTGAAAAACCTTTAAAATTTTAGGGTCAATGAAAATTTCCTTAATAATATTCAGATCAATGTCCCTAACCAATGGATCTATGAGATATACTTTTTTCTTTGCTTTTATTTGTATTAAACAAAGTTTTGGCCAGTATGTGTTATTTCGTAAAAATTCAGTATCAACAAATAATACTTCATTTTTTTTCAGTGTTTTAGTGATCTTTATTAGTGATTTATTATCTTGGACTAATTCCATATAATTAACTATACAGTACCTTAAAATTATTAGTATGAATAAATATCGATCACATAATTGTAATGAGCTTAATGTAAACGACATAGATAAAATTGTATCTATATCTGGATGGATTAATCGTAAAAGAGACCATGGAAATCTTTTATTCTTAGATCTTAGAGATCACTATGGAATAACTCAGTGTGTAATAGATAATACTAAAATTGAAATTTTAAATTTAATTGAAAACTTAAGAGTCGAGTCTGTAGTAAAAATTGTTGGTAAAGTTGTTAAAAGAGAAATTGAAACTATCAATAGTGAACTTGAAACGGGCGAAATAGAAGTTGCTATTGATAGTGTTGAAGTTTTATCTGATGCAGAAGAGCTTCCAATGCCTGTTTTTGGTGAAGCAAATTACCCAGAAGATATTCGGCTTAAATATAGATTTTTAGATGCTCGAAGAGAGGGTTTGCATAAAAATATTCAATTAAGGTCAAATGTAATAGCTTTCATTAGAGAGCTAATGACTGAAAGTGGTTTCCTAGAAATGCAAACTCCAATTTTAACAGCTTCTAGTCCTGAAGGGGCAAGAGATTATTTGGTTCCTAGTAGAATTCATCCTGGCAAGTTTTATGCATTGCCACAAGCGCCTCAGCAATTCAAACAATTAATCATGGCCGCTGGTTTTGATAAGTACTTTCAAATTGCTCCATGCTTTAGAGATGAGGACGCAAGAGCTGACCGAAGTCCTGGAGAGTTTTATCAGCTTGATATGGAGATGTCTTTTGTTGATCAAGATGATGTTTTTAATGCTATAGAACCAGTACTTCAAAAAGTTTTCGAAAAATTTTCTAATAAAAGAGTGGGCGAAAGTCCATTTCCTCGCATTACATATGCAGATGCAATGAGAAAATATGGATCTGATAAGCCTGATTTAAGAAATCCAATTATTTTGTCTAATTTAACGAATATCTTTAACTCCCCAGAAGTATCTTTTGATGCCTTTAAAAAATTGATTAAAAATGGCGCTGAAGTTATCGGCATACCTTGTCCTAACGGATCTAAGCAAACTAGAAGCTTCTATGACTCAATGAATAACTGGGCAATAAAAGAAATGAATGCTCCAGGCTTAGGGTATATTATATTTGATGAAATTGATGGAATTTTAAAGGCAAAAGGACCTATTGCTAAATTTATTCCAGAAGAGCAATTAAAAAAAATATTTGAAGAATCTAATTTATCTGTTGGTGATGCTATTTTCTTTTCTTGTTCAATGCTTAAAACTGCATATGAATTAGCCTCTGCAACACGCGATAGAGTTGGAGTAGAGCTGGGTTTAATCGAAAAAGATGTCTTTAGATTTTGCTGGATCATTGATTTTCCAATGTACGAATTTGACGAACAAAATCAAAAAATTGATTTCAGCCATAATCCTTTCTCTATGCCACAGGGTGGAATAGAGGCTCTTAAAACAATGGATCCGTTAGATATACTTGGTTATCAATATGATATTGTTTGTAATGGCATTGAATTATCCTCTGGAGCTATCAGAAATCATATTCCTGAGATTATGTTTAAAGCCTTTGAAATAGCTGGGTATAAAAAAGAACAGGTTTTGGATAAATTTGGAGGCATGATTAATGCATTTAGCTATGGTGTACCACCACATGGAGGAATTGCTCCAGGCATTGATAGAATCATAATGCTTTTAGCAGATGTTAAAAATATCAGAGAAATAATTTTATTTCCAATGAATCAACAGGCGCAAGATCTAATGATGAATGCGCCAGCCGAAGTGTCAGACGACATATTAAAAGAGCTATCCCTATCTAAAGTTGAACCTTCTCTCGATTAAGAGCATCCAGTTGTTGCACCACAACTATCACACTTTAAACAAGTTCCGTTTCTTACTAAAGTAAAAGCACTACATTCTGGACATGCATCACCTTCATAACCCATCATTCTAGCTACTTGAACTTTGCTTGCCATAGCGTCGCCAGAAGAACTTGCCTTAATAGCATCTGGAGTTGACACTCCTTTTTCAATATTTGAGCTTTCACTGTAAGAGCTTGTATCACTAGAAGAATTTACCACCATAAGTTTTTCTGAGGTTTGTCCTCTTAAAAATCCTTGGCTAGACATTTTTTTAACAATCTTCCATGGAATTTGATTTTTCTTCAATGCACCTTCATCAACTCCAGCACCGAGAGAAAAATCTACATCAGAATTGTCTGTATGAGCTAAATCGTTCCTTCCAAGATGTGAAACAGCCAATTCTCTAAATACATAATCTAGTATTGAAGTAGAGTTTTTAATTCTACTATTTCCCTGAACTACTCCTGATGGATCAAATCTAGTGAACGTAAACG
>CAJJBM010000017.1 GCA_905182445.1 Pelagibacteraceae bacterium AG-422-B15
GAGCCGCACTACATATAGCAATTATTTCAGAAATAACATTTTCTGGAAATCCATTTACTAAAATGGCATCGACATCATCTTGAGTAATAGAATCTATATCCTCATTAACTTTATGAGAAAAAGTGAGTACTGGCTTAAATTCTTCCTGAATAGAAGATAAGGAAATATTTTTTAAAGGTGAGTTTTCTTCCATTGCTTTTATCATTTTCTTAGATATTTCTTTATGTATATTTTTACAATAAGTGCATCCATTCAATTCCGAAACATACGCAAAGATCATTTCTTTTATATAAATAGGAAGTATAGTTTCTTCATACATTAATTTTTCAAGAAATAAGACATATTGTGATTGATAGTTCCAATTGTCTAAAAAAACATTATAAACTGATGTATATTTATTTAAAAAATCACTCATAGAATTTACTTTTTTATTGGCTGGGGCGGGAGGATTCGAACCTCCGAATACCGCTACCAAAAAGCGGTGCCTTACCACTTGGCCACGCCCCAACGATAACTAAACATATATTTAGTGTAACAAGTACGAAATGCAATGATTAAATAGTGTTAACAGAAGATGTCCACCAGTCTGGATGTTTATTTTTAAAATACTCTTCTCCTACTAAACAAGCTTGTTTGTCCTCAAATATCCCAAAATATGTTGATCCACTTCCTGTCATTCTATCAGCTATTAAGTTTTTTTGTTTCTTCATCTCCTTCTTAATCTTCGATATATCAGGACAAAGTTTGAACGCGCTATCTTCAAGACTATTGGATGTATTAGCCATAATAGTCTGAAGATCTGTTATAGGATCTATGACATTAAGATCAGCGATAGGAGAAAAAGAAGTGTTTAAATTAAAAACCTCTGCAGTGCTTAAATTGAATTGTGGATTTACTAATAAAATTTCATGAGATTTTTCTATTTTAATTAATTTTTCTATTGAGCCCTTCTTATTTATTAAAGCAGCTTTATCATATAAAAAAAATTCAATATCTGATCCTAACTCTCTAGCTATACTAATAATATCAATATTATCTTTAATAACTTTAAGATCAATTAGTGCAGAAATAACAGTTGCTACATTGCTCGACCCACCACCTAATCCCGCACCAATTGGTATTTTTTTATCAATTGTTATTCGATAATTAAGCTTTGCAATTAAATTCTTTTTTTGTAACAAGGAAATTAATTGCGAAATATTATCGTCTATAATTTCATTAGATTGCAAACCTTTATAGATAACTTCAAATTCTCTACTCTTCTCAAAAGTAATTCTATCAAAAAGATTAATACGACTTAATAGACTTAAGATGTCATGGTAGCCATCCGCGCGTTTATTAAGTACATGCAAGAATAGGTTTATTTTTGCATAGGATTTAAATTCTATTATGTCTAACACTCTAAATTTATATCGCCTCAGTATCCCTTTAGCAATTTAACTTTGATTTTGTTAGTTAGTTCGATTCCTGGCTCTAGATCTAGCGCTCTATTCCATTGATATCTAGCTTCAATATATTTTCCAATTTTCCATAATGTATCCCCATAATGCTCATTAATAACAGGGTCTGATGGAGCTAGTTGAGAAGCATAATTTAGAAGTGAGTTTGCTTGATCAAAATCACTTACTTTAAAATAATACCATGCAAGGCTATCAATAAAGTATGCATCATCTGGTTTTTGTTCCAGTGCTAACTCAATCATATTTTTGGCTTTAAGCATATTTTTGTCACTATCAATCCATGAATATCCAAGGTAATTTAAAACATCTGGCTGATTATTATTAAGCTTAAGTGCTTCAACGAAATCTTTTTCGGCCAAATCCATTTGCTTGTTTCTTTCATAAGCAATGCCTCGCCTATAAAAAGTATTCCACATATTGGGGTCTAAAGCATATTTTTCATTTTCTATAATTTGACTGTAGATAGCTTGAGCTTTTACCCAATCAGATTGATAACGATAATGATCACCAAGAGTCATTTTAACTTTAAAGCTTGTTTTTGTTTCTAAATAATCAAGCAAAGTTTTTATTGCAGCATCTTTCTGATTATTAATACTTAATAAATTAGCTAGTTGAATTACCGCCAAAGAACTTAGATAATGATTGTTTGGAATAGTTTTGTAAGACAACATCGCCTCATCAAAAAGCTCCAGACTATGCAGTAGACTGGCAGACAAAAAATCAACTTCATGTAAATTTGGATAACTATAATTAGCAATATTTAGAATACTTAAAGATAAATCAATATCTTCAAAACCAAGATACTGTGAAGCCTCATACAATACTAAGCCTACTCCATTTACTTGATTTTCAATAAGTCTGGCATCTAGTAAAATATTATTGTTAATAGATATTTGATAGCTACTGTCTGCATAAAGTTTTTGCAAGAACTCTTCTTTTTTTTTATTTTTATTATTTCTATGTAAAAAATTTAAATAATAATTAATTAAACTAATTTCTTGATTTTTATTTAATGCTTGTTCGTAAAAAATATCTGCAAGTTCAACTTCATTAACTAAATCATATATTAATGCTTTGTGCATGATTATTTCATTAGAATAATTTTCTGACTTAATGCTATCCAAAGCTTCTATACTTTGTTTATAAGTATAAAAATTTGCTAATGACCAAGCTTTTAAAAGTCCAGCATACAATTCATTTTCCTTAATATTACTAATTTTAGAAAATGATTTTAAAGCCTTATTGCCTCTATTATTTTTTAGATAGACAATTCCATTTATTAAAGGACCTATAGATTGAAGAAAGTTAATACATTCAATATTTGTATTATTACATCCAATTTTTTCTAGCTTGATATAATATTTGTTAGCATCTTCAATTTTACCATTCAATAAATTATTTTTAATGATCTTAAGGTATAGATCAGTATTTTTTTTATCTTTTTTTAGTAAATTTAAATAATATTTATTTGCAGCATTATAGTCATTTGCTTGAGAAGAAATTTGAGCAATTAAATAGTCACCTACTTTTGGAAAGTTATCTTTTTTTGCAGCACTTACATTAACCTGTAAAAGCATAGCTAAAATTAAAACAAAAGTGTATAAATTAAGACGATTCATATTATCTACATATTTGAATATTTAGGGCCGCCGCCGCCCTCTGGTGTTACCCAATTAATGTTTTGAGACGGTTCCTTAATGTCGCATGTTTTACAATGTATGCAGTTTTGACTATTGATAATAAATTTTTGTTCTGAAGTTTCTTCATCTTCTCTAACTTCATATACCCCAACCGGACAATATCTCTGTGCTGGTTCTGCAAATTTACTTAACGTATAATTAATTGGCAGATCAGGATCCTTTAATTTTAAGTGAACTGGTTGGTTTTCAACATGGTACGTGCCAGATAAGTAAACTGAGCTTGATCTATCAAAAGTTAGAACACCATCAGGCTTTGGATAATCAATTTTTTTAACTTCATTCACTGGCTTAAGACATTCATGATCTTTATGCTTATGCTTTAATGTAAACGGAAGCCTCCCTCTAAAAAATAATTGATCAATACCAGTCAAGATTATGCCAATTAATAGGCCGAAGCTCATAAAAGGTTTTACATTTCGAGCAGTATAAAGTTCTTTATACACCCAACTATTTTTAAAGTTAGTTTCATAGGTCGACAGGTCATTTAAGTTTTTAGTAACTTTTTCATGAATAGTTTCTGCGGCAATTATTCCACTTTTTAATGCAGTGTGAGAACCTTTAATTTTTGGCATATTTAATGTTCCTGCATCACAGCCAATCAATAAGCCATTTGGCATATACATTTTAGGCAAGCTTTGCAAACCGCCTTCTATTAAAGCTCTTGCTCCGTATGATATTCTTTTGCCTCCATTTAAGATTTTGGATATAGCTGGATGAGTTTTAAATCTTTGAAACTCATCAAAAGGAGAAAGATATGGATTTTTGTAATCTAGGCCAACTACATACCCAACAAATATTTGCTTATTTTCAGCATGATAAATAAAGCTTCCACCATAAGTATCATTTTCTAAAGGCCAGCCTGCAGTATGCATAACAAGCCCTTCTTTATGATTTTCTTCTGGAACTTCCCATATTTCTTTAAGCCCTATACCATATTGCTGTGGATCACTATTCTCAGCAAGATTATACTTTTCTATTAGGGATTTACCAAGATGCCCTCGGCACCCTTCTGCGAATACAGTAACGGCGGCGTGGAGCTCTATTCCAGGCTCATAAGATTCTTTTTTTTCATTATTTATGTCAACGCCCATATCATTAGTTGCAACACCTTTAATAGAGTCATCTTCATGAAACAAAACTTCAGACGCTGCAAACCCAGGATAAATTTCTACACCAAGATTTTCTGCAATCTGGCCTAACCAGCGACAAAGATTTGCAAGGCTGATAATGTAATTACCTTTGTTATGCTGCACAGGAGGTAAAAATAAAGTTGGAAAACTAAAATAGCTTTTTTTTGAAAGAAATAAGAACTTTTCTGAATTTACTTGAGTTTTTACAGGGCATCCATCCATATTCTTCCAGTCCGGAAGAAGTTCGTCTAAAGCCTTAGTCTCGAATACATTGCCACTCAATATGTGGGCGCCAACCTCAGATGCTTTTTCTACTACACATACATTTGTATCTGCATTTAGTTGTTTTAGCTTAATGGCTGTAGCCAATCCAGCTGGACCAGCACCGACGATTACTACGTCATATTCCATCGACTCGCGTTGATTATCTGTATCCATATAAATTATCTAACAGTATTATTTAAATTACTGATACAATAATTCAATCATATGATTCAATTTATTTAAAATAGTGGGGAAAAAACTTATAAAAAGTAGCATTAAAACTTTAAGGGCTCTTAAAGAAAGCGGTGTAACTGATAATTTAACTAAATTTCCAGTAAATAGGTTTGATATTAAAGAAGCAAAATCACATAATAATATGGCTACTAACACTAATAGTGTTGAAATAATGAACTCAAAGACTGAAAAACAATTATCAAAAGTAACCACTATTGAAGAGCTCAAAGACTATATTAAAAATTTTAAAGGCTGTAGTTTACGTAATGATGCAACAAATGCTGTTTTCTCAGATGGAAATCCAAATTCAAAAATTATGTTAATTGGAGAAGCTCCTGGACATGATGAAGATATTGAAGGTAAACCTTTTGTTGGAAGAAGTGGAAAGTTATTAGATAAGATGCTAGATGCAATTAATCTTGATAGAGAAAAAGTCTATATTGCAAATATTATTCCATGGCGACCACCAGCCAATCGAAAGCCTACAGAGGAAGAAATAAATATATGTTTGCCATTGATACATAAGCATATTGAACTCATAAATCCAAAAGTTTTATTACTATTAGGTAGCACTTCTACTTATGCTTTGCTTAAAGACAAAACTCCAATTACTAAAATAAGAGGAAAGTGGTTCTCTATAAATATAAATGGAAAAAGTATTCAAGCGATGCCTACATTTCATCCGGCTTTTTTATTGCGACAACAAAAGCAAAAAAAATATGTTTGGGAAGACCTTCAAAATGTCAGAGATAGCATAAGTAATTAAATTGGAATCTATTTATAAATTTGATCAATCTTATGAATCTCCCATTATAGGAGTGGATGAAGTTGGCAGGGGTCCACTTGCTGGACCTGTTGTATCAGCTGCTATAATTTTAAATAAAGAGATTATCCCTGATGGTATTAATGACTCAAAAAAACTTTCAAAGAAAAGAAGGGAGATAATTAGTAAACAGTTAATTTCTCATCATAGCTACGCAATAGGTATAGCGTCGGTCGAAGAGATAGATCAAATAAATATTTTACAAGCTAGTTTGCTGGCTATGAAAAGAGCTATTTTAGGTCTAGATATTATACCTAAGTCAGTATTAGTGGATGGAAATAAATTGCCTGACCTAGACTTTAAAATGTATCCAATAATAAAAGGTGATAGTAAATCTGTATCAATTGCAGCAGCTTCAATTATTGCAAAGGTGTATAGAGATAAAATAATGGAAGATCTATCTGTCCAGCACCCAGGTTATTATTGGGGGAAAAATTCCGGATATGGAACAAAGCAGCACCTTTTAGCCCTTAAGAATTTAGGTGTAACCCCTATACATCGTAAAAGTTTTGCCCCTATATACAATATGTTGAATTAAGAAAATCATGTAACTTATTGAGTCCATTAAATTATTGACCAAAAAAATATTATGAATCATATTATTTTTTATGAAAACGGTCAAAAATCATTCTCTACCTTTAAATCAAATTTTACCTGGGGAAACTATTGAGCACCTAAAATCACTGCCAGATAATTGCATAGATGTTATCTTTGCGGACCCTCCTTACAACCTTCAGTTAGAAAATGAATTATCAAGACCTGATTCTTCTAAAGTAGATGCTGTAAATGATAAATGGGATCAATTTGACAGTTTCAAAGCTTATGATGATTTCTCAAGAGCGTGGCTAAAAGAAGCTCAAAGAATATTAAAACCTAATGGAACAATTTGGGTAATCGGTTCTTATCATAATATATTTAGAATTGGCTATATACTTCAAGATTTAGGTTACTGGATATTGAATGATATCATTTGGCAAAAAGCTAATCCAATGCCAAATTTTAAAGGCACAAGATTTACAAATGCACATGAAACAATGATTTGGGCTTCTAAAAATAAAGACTCTAAGAAGTGCGTATTTAACTATGAGGCAATGAAGTCTTTAAATGAAGGTACTCAGATGCGTTCTGATTGGTTTTTACCAATCTGTAATGGACATGAAAGACTTAAAGATGAAAATGGTAAAAAAGTCCACTCTACTCAAAAACCTGAGTCACTTCTTCATCGTGTTATTATTTCTTCAACTAATAGAGGAGATACAATATTGGATCCATTTTTTGGGACAGGAACAACTGGCGCAGTTGCAAAAAGATTGTGCAGATCTTTTATAGGTATCGAAAGAGAAGCAAAATATATTTCATTTGCAAAAAAGAGGATAGCTAAGATCATTCCGTACGATAATGACTCAATAGCGGTTACTACATCTAAGAGAGCAGAACCCCGTGTTCCTTTTGGTTGGCTTGTAGAAAGAAAACTAATTGAGCCCGGAGATAGCCTTTATGATGCCGCAAAAAAATATAAAGCAAAAGTAAGAGCTGATGGGTCTATAGCTTATAATAAGAATACCGGTTCTATTCATCAAATTGGCGCACAAGTTCAAGATGCTCAAGCCTGTAACGGATGGACATTTTGGCATTTTGATGTTGAAGGTGAACTAAAGCCTATTGATTTGCTGAGACAACAAATTCGATCAGAATTAAATTAAATTATTATCTATCAAAATTTTCTTTGTAAGAGTTACAAGCGGATATTTATGTAACGATTTAATACTTACCCATTTAAAGCTCTTATCACATAGATTTATTTTAGGACTTACATTTAAAATATAGGTTTCATTAAGTAAATTTATATGACTAAACTTATAATTAGTTTTTTTTCCTTTTTCAGTCCATTTTCCTTTAAACGGTGCTTCGGATACAAGCATCTTATTATTATCTTGATTGATCCACTCACTAGATGGAAGTTGCCACATATCTTTTAGTAAATTTTCATTTTTTCTTTTAGTAATTAACACTGAATTATTTTTATCAACTGCAAGGAAAGATGCACACCTTAAGTTTTTTTTGTTTATTTGAATTTTTGCCTCAGGTATTTCTAAAACAAGTCCTTGTTTCAAGGATAAACAACCATGACTTATTATACAATCACTACAATTAGACTGCCTTGGTTTGCATATTAAAGCCCCAAACTCCATAATTGCTTGAGAATAATTCGCATTGCCTTTATTTGGGGTTAAATATTTAGCTAATGCAGATATATCTTTTTCATTATCTTTAAGTCTTCCGCTTAAAGCAAAAAATCTTGCTATTACCCTTTTAACATTTCCATCTATAACAGTTGCTTTTTTATCAAACGCAATTGATCTAATTGCAGCTGATGCATATTCACCGATACCAGGGAGAGAAAGTAAGTCATCTAGATCATTTGGAACAATACCATTGTAATCTATGTCGATTATTTTTGCAGTCTTAAGTAAGTTTCTTCCTCGACTATAGTATCCTAGTCCTTGCCAATATTTTAGAATTTCATTTTCAGATGCTTTTGCCAAAGACTTAATATCTGGCCATTTAGCAATAAATTTTTCGAAGTAAGGTGTTACTATTTTAACCCCCGTTTGTTGCAACATAAATTCACTGACCAATATTTTATAAGGATAATTGGTACCTTCTTGATTACACCTCCATGGTAGCTGCCTAAAGTTTTTTAGGTACCACTTTTTTAAATTTTTACTAAAAATTAATTTAGATTGTTCAAGATCATGATAAGGTAATCTTAATTTTAAATTAGTATTCATGGTATACAAAAAAAGACATTACGGATTAAATTCATTATCCAAGTTTCTTCCTGAAGAAGCAAAAAAAAATTTGAAAAAAAGAGGTTTTTTTGAAATTGAGCTCTTAAAGTCATGGAGAGAGATTGTTGGAGAAGAGTACTACAAGTTATCGAAACCTAATAAAATCAAAAAATCTCAAGTAAGTTTAAGAGATACCGCTACATTACAGTTAAAAGTAGATCCCACTATTGCTTTTGCAATAGAGCATGACCAAACCAAGATTATATCCAAAATTAATGGTTTTTTTGGATACAAAGCAATTAATAAAATAGAAATTATACAAGAGCGTATAGAAATTGATACTCTTACATCAAATAATAACAACAAGTTAGATGAGGAAGTTAATATTGATTCTAGTAAGTTTAAAGAGCTTTCAGACCATCCAAGCTTACAAAAAAGTTTCCAAAAAATATTAAATAGAGTTAAGAAAAGTTAAATTTCCGACACAATTCTTATCTACATTAATAATCTACAATGATCGAGATTCTACTGTAAACTTATATAAGAATTGAGTATATTCAACATATTGTACGTCAAATATCACTTATAACACTAAATATAGATAATAGACCATATGAACCACATTATTAAAATACTAATTTTTTTTTTTCTTATAACTTCAACAAGTGTGCTTGCTAAAAATAAATGGAGTTTTGGAAGTGATAATAGTCTTATTGAACCAATAATTATTGGAAACCCGGATGCATTAGTTAATATAATTGAATATAGATCTTTGACTTGTAGTCATTGTGCGGAGTTTGCTAGCAATGGTTTTGTTCATTTAAAAGAAAAATATATTGATACTGGTTTAGTTAGTTTTGAGTTAAGACCTTTCCCGCTAAACGCTTTAGATTTAAATGCATTTAAATTACTTTACTGCGCTTCAAAAGAAAGTTTTTATGAATTAGACAAGGTACTTTTAAAAAACCAATCAAAGTGGATTGATGCAAGTGATCAAGAAAAAGTCATAGAAAATAGTACTGCCGCACTTACAAAGCAAGCGGCACTATTTGGTGTTTCAGCTGATGATTATGAATCCTGCCTAGAGAGTGAAGAGATTACAAATTTTATATTAAAATCTCGAATAGATGCAGTTAAGGAATATAATGTTAATTCAACTCCGTCCTTTGTGATAAATGGTGATTTATATGCTGGAAGCTTATCAGCTGAAGGAATTGATGAAATATTAGAAGGTTATATCAATTAAGTATGAAGTTTAAAAAAATAAAAGTTACTGGCTTTAAGTCTTTTGTTGATCCAACTGAAATTATTATTGAAGAAGGTCTAACTGGGATAGTTGGTCCCAATGGCTGTGGTAAATCCAATGTTGTTGAGTCGTTACGTTGGTGTATGGGTGAAACTTCTCCTAAAAGTATGCGAAGCACAGGAATGGAGGATGTGATATTTTCAGGTACTTCTGATAGGCCCGCTAGAAATAATGCAGAAGTAACTATAACTCTAGATAATAAAGATAGAACTGCTCCCTCAGAATTTAATGAAGAAGAGGAAATTCAGATTAAGAGAAAGATTGAAAAAGATCGTGGATCTGAGTATCGAATTAATGGCAAAGAAGTAAGGGCTAGAGATGTTCAAAGATTATTTGCCGACCTTTCTACCGGAGCTCACTCCCCCTCTTTAATTAGCCAAGGTAGGGTTGGAGCTTTAATAAATGCAAAGCCTATTGATCGAAGAGCTGTATTAGAAGAAGCCGCAGGTATTTCTGGCCTTCATTCAAGGAGACATGAAGCTGAATTAAAACTTAAAGCGGCAGAAACAAACTTACAAAGACTTAAAGATATAATGAAGCAGCTTAGTTCTCAGATTTTAAATTTGAAAAAACAAGCACAGCAAGCTGAGACATACAAATCTATTTCTTCTGAGATTAATCGTCTGGAAGGTGTTGTGATGTATCTTAAGTGGTACAATTTAAAAGAATCCTTTGAGAAATCTAATGAAAATCTTCAATCAAGTGAGTCTCAAATACAAAAATCTACCTTAGAAGTAACTCAAGCAACAAATAATCAAGCAAGGTCAAATGAAAAAATTCAACCTCTAAGAGAAAAGGAAATTGAAGCTGCGGCCAAACTAAATAGAATTAATCTTGAAAGAGAATCCTTAGACCATGAAGAAGAAAGAATAAAGGAAGCAAAAAATAACTTAGAACGAACAATCCAGCAAATTATAGGTGATTTTGAAAGAGAGCAATTTCAACTTAAGGACGCCTCAAAAGACCTTGAAATACTAAATGCTAAAAAAAATCATACGGATGAAAATCAAGGAATTCATGAAGTCGATAATGAAAAAATTAACTCGTTGAAAGAGGAAAAAGATCAATTGGAAGGTCGAATTGCTGACTTAGAAAAAAATATTGAGCAATATAATGTCATTAAAAATTCAAAAAGAGATGACTGGCAAAGAACTATAGTTTCAAATGAAAATATAATGTCTAGACAATCAACTCTTAAAGAAGTTGAAGGCTATGACGATACATCTAATTGGACAAAAATATTTAGTGAAAAATTTTATGCAAGTCTCAGTGAAATATCTCAAAAAGTATCTGAGGCAGAAGAGATTTCAAATAAAGCAAAATCTGCTTATGAAAAAGCAAGCAATGATGCTAAAGATGCGGCAACTTTATCATTAGAGCTAAGAGAGAATCTGAGACAAAAAGATATTGAACAAAAATATAGCGATTGGACTTACGAATTTCAAAGACTTAATAAGTCCATAAAATCTGCTAATGAACACATTCAAGAGCTTACTTTAAGAAAAAAGAAATCAGAAGAGGAATTGAAAAAAATCTCAAGTCGCCCAGAAGAAATTGCTCAGCGCAGAGGGCAATTAATTGAAACTAAAGGATTTGCCGAAACTGAAAGAAAATTTGCTGCTGACAGACTTGCTGAAGCTGATAACGAATTAAAAAAAATTGAAGGCAATTTAAGAAAAGCACAAAATGACCTTGCAAATATTAGAGAGTCAAAAGGTCGAACAGAAGCTACAAAAGAACTTGCTGAAGCAAGATTAAAAGAGCTAGATGATGAGTCTCAAGAAAAATTCTTTTGCAAACCTCAAAATATAATTCAAAAATTAGAAATTACAGAAGACTTAGAGGCACTACAATTTAATATGGATAGAAATGAAGTAAAATTAGAAAGATTAAAACAACAGCGTGAAACGATGGGTGCAGTTAATCTAAGGGCTGATTTAGAGACAAAAGAAATAGACGATGAATTAGAGACTATGAATACAGAGAAAAATGAACTTGATGCCGCAATTAAAAAGATGAGGGAATCTATTGAGGAACTAAATAAAGAAGGCCGGACTCGATTACTAAAAGCCTTTGATACAGTTAACAAACACTTTAAAGATGTTTTTGTTAAATTGTTCAACGGAGGCAAAGCTCACCTTGAGCTAGTTGATGCAGATGATCCTCTTGATGCTGGACTTGAAATGATGGTCAGTCCGCCGGGTAAAAAATTACAATCAATGTCTTTACTTTCAGGGGGTGAACAAGCTTTGACAGCAATGTCTTTAATCTTTGCAATTTTTCTAACTAACCCATCTCCGATTTGTGTATTAGATGAGGTTGACGCCCCATTAGATGATGCGAATGTGGAAAGATTTTGTAATTTGCTTGATGATATTAGTGAAAAAACCCAAACTAAATTTATGATTATTACTCACCATGCTTTGACAATGTCTAGAATGGATAGGCTATTTGGAGTCACTATGGCTGAGAGAGGAGTAAGTCAAATTGTATCTGTAGACTTAAAACGTGCTGAGGAAATTGGCGCTGTTGCTTGATGCCAGAAGAAAAAAC
>CAJJBM010000018.1 GCA_905182445.1 Pelagibacteraceae bacterium AG-422-B15
TTCCCGGAAATATAATTGCACGTCAACGTGGAACAAAATGGCACCCTGGAGACAATGTAGGCCTAGGGAAAGATCATACTATTTTCTCACTTATTGAGGGAGTTGTAACATTTGGGAAAAAGAAAAATGGAAAGACTTATATTTCTGTTGCTCCAAATACTGTAAATTAAGAATAATTCTTAATCTTTTAAATTTATTTAATTCAATTAATATTATTATAAGCTCAGAACAATGAAGTTTATCGATGAAGCTAAAGTTTATATTAAAAGTGGAGATGGTGGAGATGGCTGTCTAAGCTTCAGACGAGAAAAATATATCGAATATGGTGGGCCCGATGGTGGCAATGGTGGACGCGGAGGCCATATTTACATTCAAGGTGTGAAAGGATTGAATACTCTTGTTGATTTCAGATTTCAAAAACACTTCAGAGCTAAAAAAGGAGTTCATGGTGCTGGTAGAAAACGCAACGGTGCCGCTGGAAAAGATATTGTTCTAAAGCTCCCAATTGGAACTCAAGTCTATGAAGATGATGAATTAGTTGAAGATATAGTAGACACAAAAAAAACATTACTTTTTTTAGGTGGTAAAGGGGGTTTGGGAAATACAAATTTCAAATCATCAACAAATAGAGCACCGCGTAAGATAACTTTGGGAGAAAAAGGTCATGAGGCAGATGTTTTGTTTAAACTTAAACTTATCGCTGATACTGGTCTTGTAGGACTTCCCAATGCTGGAAAATCTAGTTTTATGCGAAAGCTTACAGCCGCCAAAACAAAAGTTGGTGATTATCCATTTACAACAATAGTTCCTAAGCTTGGGGTGATGCGACAAGGTGATAGAGAGAAAATTATTGCTGATATTCCAGGATTAATTGAGGGCGCCCATGTTGGTACTGGACTTGGATTTCAGTTTTTAAGGCATATTGAGCGATGCACTTCAATTATACATATCTTAGATATCTCAGAGGATCAGGTTTTAGATAATTACAAAACTATTCGAAATGAATTAAAAAGTTATAATACTGAGCTTGGCAATAAAGCTGAAATTATTGTGCTTAATAAATCAGATTTATTAGAAAGTGATAAAATAAAAAAAATAGTTAAGGATCTAAAAAAAGAAGTGAAAAATAATGTTTTTGTTATATCAACCATAACTAATGAAGGTGTTGAAGAATTAAAACAAATTATTTTAAATGCAGGTACAGACAATGAAACTTGAAAATACAAAAAAAATTGTAATTAAGATAGGCTCCTCACTCCTTTTTGATGAAAAAACTAATAAGCTTAATAAAGAATGGTTAATTTCTCTTGCTGAAGATGTAAATTTTTTAAAAAATAAAAATAAAGAAGTTATTATAGTTTCATCGGGAGCTATAGCATTTGGTGCAAAAGACTTAAATTTAGAAATGAGCGAGCTTAGATTAGATATCCATCAAGCACTTGCAGCTGTTGGTCAAATTCAATTAATGTCTGCATTTAAAAATGCATTTGAAAAACATGAATCAAAAGTGTCACAAATATTATTGACCTTAGATGATACAGAAAAGAGACGCCGATCAATTAATGCAAGGAGAACAATTGACAATTTATTAAAACTAAACATTGTTCCAATTGTTAATGAAAATGACACTATTGCTACAAACGAAATTAAATATGGAGACAATGATCGACTTGCGGCAAGAGTGGCGCAGATTGCAGGTGCCGATTGTTTAATTCTACTCTCTAATATAAATGGACTCTATTCCTCTGATCCAAAAAATAATAAAGAATTAAAATTAATAGATTCAGTAGAGTCTATTGATGAGACAATTGAAAATATGGCTGGCAAATCAATTTCAGAAACTGGTAAAGGTGGAATGAAAACTAAAATCATGGCGGCAAAAACAGCATTATCAGCTGGTTGTCACATGGCTATTACAAATGGCACTGTTAAGAATCCAATCCAAGCCTTGTTTAATGGTCGACCATGTACATGGTTTACTCCTAGTAAAACTCCTCTTGCCGCTAGAAAACAGTGGATAGTAGGAACAATGCAAGCTGTTGGTTCTGTTATGATTGACAATGGAGCAAATGAAGCGCTCATAAATGGAAGCAGTCTTTTACCAGCAGGAATCTTAGAAGTTCATGGTGAATTTGAGAGAGGAGACGCTATTGAAATATTGTCTTCTGATAAAAATAAGATTGGAATTGGATTATCAAGCTATTCTTCTGAAGAAGGAAAGAAAATATTGGGTCATAAAAGTAATGAAATTGGTAATATTCTAAGCTACTCTTACAGGGAAGAAATGATCCATAAAGATGATTTAGTGCTGCTATGATTATAAGTAATTATATGACTAATATTGGACAACAGGCTGTTAAAGCTAGTGCAGATCTTAAGTCTCTCTCAACTAAAGATAAGAATAATCTTCTATTGTCGATTGCTGAAAGTATTAGAAATGAGAAAGATAAAATTATTTTAGCTAATCAAGAAGATATAAGTTTAGCAGAAAAAAATAATACCCCTAAAGTAATGATTAATAGATTAATGCTTAATAATGAAAGAATTGAAAGTATTGCTGAGTCTGTTGAAGATATTGTTAAATTACCCGATCCCATTGGTAAAACTCTCTATGAAACCAAAAGACCTAACGGACTTATGATTGCTAGAGTTTCTGTGCCCTTGGGTGTAATTGGAATAGTCTATGAAAGTAGGCCCAATGTAACAGTTGATGCAAGTGTGCTCTGTATAAAAGCTGGCAATGTTGCAATATTAAGAGGAGGTTCAGAATCTTTTAACTCTAATGCATGTTTAGCAAAAGCTATTCAATCAGCATTAATTAAAAATAACTTAAACAAAGATATAATTCAGTTTGTGGAAACTACTGATAGAATAGCAGTAGATTATATGCTTGCGGAAATGATTGACACCATTGATGTTATTGTACCAAGAGGTGGTAAGGGACTTGTGAAAAAAGTTCAAGATATGGCTAAAGTACCAGTGATTGGTCACCTTGAGGGTATATGTCATATATATGTAGATAAATCAGCAAATTTAGATACCGCTATAAAAATTATTCATAATGCAAAGTTAAGAAGAACTGAAATATGTGGTGCAGCAGAAACTCTGCTGATAGATGAAGAATATGCTAGAGATAACTTAGATACAATTGTAACCGACTTACATAATGGAGGTTGTGAAGTTAGGGGTGATATTTTAAGCAAAAAAATTGATGATCGAATTTTACTTGCTGAAGAAAAAGACTGGAGTACTGAATATTTAGATGCAATTATTTCAATAAAATTAGTAAAAAATATAGACGAAGCTATCAAACATATTACTAAGTATGGATCGGGTCATACGGAAAGTATTATTACTGAAAATCAAGAATTAGCAGAGAAATTTCTTAATTTAGTAGACAGTGCCATTGTAATGCACAATACATCAACTCAATTTGCTGATGGAGGCGAATTTGGATTAGGTGCTGAAATTGGAATTTCTACTGGTAGACTTCATGCAAGAGGTCCGGTTGGCTTAGAGGGTCTTACAACATACAAATATACTGTTAAAGGAAGTGGTCAAATAAGACCTTAAATATAAATGAAAATTGGAATTCTCGGTGGCTCATTCAATCCGGCACATGATGGCCATATAAAAATAAGTTTACAAGCTATAGATTTATTAAATCTTGATAAAGATTACTGGCTTATTACAAAAAAAAACCCTCTAAAATC
>CAJJBM010000019.1 GCA_905182445.1 Pelagibacteraceae bacterium AG-422-B15
ATCTACCCCACCTGCGAATGATATGAGTCCAATTCTAGCCTCGTAAAGTTTTTGATAATCTTTATCTACATACTTAATCAGTCTTTGTGCAGTACGATACTGCTTATTCCAAAGTAAAGTTGATATTCTTTTTTTATGATGCTCATTATTTAAAAAAGATTTGAATTTTATTACTATTTGTTTTTGTTCATCTATTCCAAAAGAGCCCTCAATGTAGCCCTCTCTAATTAATCTAATTCCTTCTTCTTTTTCCCCGATTGAAATATATGCATTACCTAAATAAATCTTACCTATTCCACTCTGAATTTTATTCTCTCTAAAAAAACTAATTATATCAGAAGGAGAGTCTGAGAATCTAATTTTTGTCTCAGCTTTAAATTTGATTTTTTCTATATCAGGCCAATTATTATTTTCTATTACATAATTTATATAATCTTTAAATGTTAAATCGGATGCACCATTATAATATCGTATCCATTCGATTAGATTTAAAGCGTTCTCATCCTTCAAATTTTTCTTGATATTTGATACTCTTTCCCATTTCCATTTTTTTGATTGTCCTATAGCAAGACCTAGAATATTAAATTCCTTATTGGATAAAGTCTTTGATGAAATCGGCGCCTTAGGTTTTTTAATTGGAGATAAGAGAAATGGTTTGGTTGGTTTTTTTGTAGGAAAATTTGAAACTAATATCTTCTGGCTATTTATGTCCAAATTTAAAGATTCATGGCTAATTTCTTTGGCTGAAGCCTCAAAAGCACCTAAAATAAACAATGATAGTATTATAATTATAGATTGTTTCACAAAAAGAATAAATTAATGGTTTTGAGAGTATATTTATGATTTATATTTTTTAAATAATTAAAAATGATACAGTGTAACATATATGTTTAAAGGTTCTTTTACAGCATTAATTACCCCGTTTAAAGACGGTAAATTTGATGAAACTTCTTTTCGGTCAATAATTGACTTTCAGCTTAACTCAGGAACACATGGATTAGTTCCTACGGGAACCACTGGCGAATCTCCCACACTAAGCCATGAGGAACATATTCGAATAGTTGAGGTGTGCATTGAACAGGCTAACAAAAAAGCTCCTGTTATTGCAGGTACTGGGTCTAATTCTACAGAGGAAGCAATTTACTTAACTAAACATGCAGAAAAAGCTGGTGCTGACGCAGCACTAGTTGTTACACCTTATTATAACAAGCCATCACAAGAAGGTTTATTGCAACATTTTACAAAAATTGCCAATAGCGTAGATATTCCAATTATTATTTATAATATTCCTGGAAGATCAATTGTAGATATGACTAATGAAACAATGGCAAAATTATTTAAGATAAAAAATATTGTTGGTGTTAAAGATGCAACTGGAGATATTCCACGTGTATATTTTACAAAGAATGAAGTTGGGAGTGATTACAATCTCCTAAGTGGGGATGACGCTACTACATTGGCATTTTTAACATATGGTGGACATGGAGCTATTTCAGTTACATCAAATATTGCTCCAAAATTATGCTCTGATTTTCATAATCTTTGTATGGACAAAAAATTTCATGAGGCATCATTGATTAATGATTGTTTAATGCCATTACATAAAGCTTTATTTTTAGAGTCCAGTCCTGGACCAGTTAAGTATGCGGCATCTATTTTAGGCTTATGTTCAGAGGAAGTAAGGTTGCCCGTAACTACAATCAGTAATTATACTAAAAAAATTATTGATAGTGCTTTGAGACATGCCTTACTTATTAATTAAAATTGACTATCGTAGCCCAAAATAAAAAAGCTCGTTATAATTATCTATTCTTAGAATTATTTGAGTCAGGAATAGAGCTGAGGGGTAGCGAGGTTAAATCACTTCGGTTAGGTAGAGTAAATATTACAGAGTCATATGCCAGGGAAGAAAGAAATGAATTATTTTTAATTAATTCTCACTTTGCAAAATATACTAATTCTTCTTATATGAATCATGAAGAAACTAGACCAAGAAAACTCTTGCTAAATAAAAGAGAGATAAGAAAAATTATTGGTAAGTTAAATAAAGAATCTCTAACGTTAGTACCTACAAAAATATTTTTTAATAAAAAAGGATTTGCAAAAGTTGAAATTGCACTAGCTAAAGGAAAAAAAGACCATGATAAACGTGAAGTAGATAAAAAAAGATCATGGGAAAGAGAAAAGAAAAAATATAAATGATTTATGCTATTGGACTGGGATCAAATTTAAATTCTAGATATGGAAATCAATACCAAACTTTAAAAAAATCAATTGTTTGTATAAAAAGAAATAATATCCAAGTTTTAAAAACATCAAATATATATATAACTCAGCCTGTGGGAATGAAAGGTAATAATTGGTTCTTAAATGCGGCCATAATAATCTCAACTCAATTAAAGCCATATAATCTTTTAAGGTCTTTTAAAAAAATTGAGAATGAAATGGGAAGAAATGCTTATAAACCAAATACAGCGCGGCCATGTGATTTAGATATACTTATGACTAATCAAAATACAATTTTTGATAACCAAGAAAATAAATATAACATAAGTATTCCGCATAAAAAATTGCATGAAAGAATGTTTGTGCTAAGACCTTTGATGGACATATGTCCTCACTGGAATCATCCATTATTAAATATAAGTATCAAAAAAATAATCTCTACCTCTGAATCTATTGAAAAAATTAGGATATATAGGAATAAATTATGATATTTCAGACATTTTTAGTTATTTCTTTATACTTAAAATCGTGATTAAAAGTACTATATGCAGCAACCAGACTTTATAAAAAATATTAAGTCTAAAGATAATGATGCAAATCAATCTTTAATAGAAAAAGCTTATTTTTTTGCACTAGAGGCTCACAAGTCTCAAAAAAGATATTCCGGGGAGCCTTACATATCCCATCCAGTAAAAGTTGCAGAAATACTTACTAATTTAAAATTAGATACGGCAACAATAATTACAGGGCTATTACACGACACAATCGAAGACACACCAGCATCTATGGTAGAATTAAAAGATAAATTTGGTGATGAGATAGCAAATCTAGTTGATGGTGTTACTAAAATATCTAAAATGAAGAAACATTCAGATATTAAGAATCAAGCTGAAAATTTTAGAAAATTGATATTAGCTGTTTCAAAAGATATTAGAGTCTTGTTAGTAAAGTTAGCTGACAGATTACACAATATGAGAACTATAAGCTATGTGCCAAATGAGGAAAAAAGAAAACGAATAGCTTTAGAGACAATGGAAATTTATGCTCCTTTGGCAGGAAGGTTAGGCATGCAATCATTCAGAGATGAGCTTGAAGATTTATCTTTTCAGATTTTAAACGATGCTGCCTATAGTTCTATAAAAAATAGAGTTGATTATTTAAAAAATAGTAGCAGCAATCTTACCGAAAAAATAAATATTCAAATAGTTAACCTATTAACTGATGAAAGCATATCCTGTGAAGTATTGGGTAGAGAAAAAAGAATTTATTCAATCTGGAATAAGATGCAGCGTAAGGAAATTGCCTTTAGACAGCTATCAGATATATTTGCATATAGAATTATTACAACCAATAAAAGTGATTGCTATAAAGCCTTGGGAGTAATTCACTCTAAATGGTCAGTTGTTCCAGGTTCTTTTAAAGATTATATTTCTACTCCAAAGATTAATAGTTATAGCTCACTTCATACAACAATTGTAGGGCCGCAAAGGCAAAGGGTAGAACTTCAAATCAGAACTAAAGAGATGAGTGAAGTAGCTGACACGGGAATTGCGGCACACTGGCAATATAAAGATAATTATAATCTAGTAGACGATTCATCTTCTGATCCAATTAACGTAACCTGGTTAAGAGACTTGGTTGATATATTAGATTCTGGTGCTACTTCTGAGGAATTACTTGAAGCTACAAAACTAGAGATGTTTCAACAACAAGTATTTTGCTTTACCCCCAAAGGAGATTTGATCCATTTGCCTATAAATTCTAATCCAATTGACTTTGCGTACGCCCTACATTCAGAAATAGGTAATATGTGCATAGGATGTAAAGTTAACGGTAAATCTCAACCTTTATTTATCAAATTACAAAACGGTGACGAGGTAGAAATTTTAACATCTAAAGGACAAGAACCTTCAGAAGTATGGGAAAATATTGCTACAACAGCAAAAGCCCAATCATCAATTAAGCGTTATTTTAAAAAACAAGAGAATAATGATTTTGTTGATTTAGGAAAAAGAATTTTATTAAACTCGCTTGGTTTTTCTAAAGATGTCCCAGAAAATATTTCAAACGAGATGATGAACAAATTTAAGAAAAAATCTTTAAACGAATTGCTTATATCTATTGGGAGAGGTCATATTAAAAATAAAGAAATAGTAAGATTTAAGCCTAGAAAGAGATTATCTTTTTTTACTAGATATAGGAAAAGTCCCAATGAAACAGTCCCTTTGGAAATTAAAGGCTTACAACCCGGACTAGCAGTCCATTTTGCTGAATGTTGCTTACCTCTACCTAATGAAAATATTATAGGTGTGTCAGAAATAGATATTGGAGTAATTATACACAATTCAAATTGTAAAAAGTTAAATGAAGATTTCTCTCAAGATCTTTGGCTTATGGCAACTTGGAAAGATATAAGTGAAGAGCAGTTATTTACCTCAAGGATTAAAGTATCAGTTGTGAATGAGCCAGGTTCTCTAGGTATGCTTGCTACTCATATTGGTGAACATGGAGGAAATATTATTAATTTAAATATTTCTGAGAAAAGTAATGATTTTTTTGATATGATATTTGAAATGAATTTGAAAAATTTAGAGCATCTAAATACTATCATAGATAACCTTAAAGAACTTGATAGAGTTAGTATGGTTAAAAGATTATATATTAATTAGATATGAAAAAAGAAGAAATAGTCAATATACTTGAAGAAACAGGAGCCATTCAACATGGTCATTTTATACTTTCTTCAGGCAAGAGATCAGCTATTTACTGCCAATGTGCAAAATTATTTATATATCCTGAAATAGCTGAAAAAATTTGCAAAGAACTTGCTACTAAGATTTCAAGTAAAATTAAGCATGAAATTGATTATGTTGTTGCCCCTGCCATGGGTGGAATCTTGGTTGGCTATGAACTTGCTAAGCAACTAAAAACTAAATCTGTCTTTTACGAAAGAGTAGATAATATTTTTGAATTAAGAAGAGGCTTTAAAATAGAGCCAGATGCTAAAGTTTTATTGGTTGAAGATGTTATTACTACTGGAAAATCAGCTAACGAGTGTATTGATGAGTTGAATAAAATTGGCGCTAACCTTTTGGCAACTGTTTGTTTAATCGATAGAACTAATTCTGAAAGTGTAATTCAGGATCCAATTTCTATTTATAAATTAAATATTCCAATCTATGATAAGGACTCATTACCAAATGAGTTAAGATTAATCGAACCAATAAAACCAGGTAGTAGAAACATATAGTTATATGTCTAAAGCGAGACTTGGAGTTAACATAGACCACGTTGCTACGGTTAGAAATGCACGTGGTGAAAATTATCCAAGCCCATTAAGAGCTGCCCTAGATGCTGAATTACATGGAGCCGATGGCATCACAGCGCACCTTAGAGAAGATAGAAGACATATATTAGACAAAGATATAGAAGATTTGATTGGCAATCTTAAAATTCCATTAAATTTAGAGATGGCTGCAACAGAAGAAATGCTTTTAATAGCATTAAATCATAAACCTAATGCATGTTGTATTGTTCCAGAAAAAAGAGAAGAAATTACAACTGAGGGAGGGATAGATACAGTTAAGAATTTTAAGACTTTAAAAAATTACACCTCTCAGATTAGAGATAATGGCTCAAGAGTTTCCTTGTTTATTGATGCTGATAAAGTTCAGATAGACAATTGCAAGAAAATTGGAGCAGATATTATTGAAATTCATACTGGAAAATACTGTCAACTTATCGAGACAGATAGTCCTAGTGCAGGTATAGAATTAGAAAAAATTGTTCTTATGTCAGAATATGCTGCTAGCATAGGATTGGAAATTCATGCGGGACATGGTATTACCTTCAATTCAATAAAGCCTTTAGCAAAGATTCAATCTATAAAAGAATTTAACATAGGACACTTTATAATTGGTGAGTCAATTTTTATGGGTTTAGAAAAAACTATTAAAAAAATGAAATCTTTAATTTTAGAAAGTTAATAAATGATTGGCATTGGTACTGACATTCTGGATATTAGAAGAATAGAAAAAACTATTAATCGTTTTGGTGATCGGTTTAAGAAAAGAATATTTACAGAAAATGAAATTAAAAAATGTGAAGCTAGAAAGCTATCAACTAATTGCTATGCAAAACGATATGCAGCTAAAGAGGCAGCATCTAAAGCACTTGGTACAGGATTTCGCAAAGGCGTCTTTTGGAAAGATTTGGAGGTATGTAATTTACCTTCTGGGCAGCCAACAATAATTTTTCATGGCGGGGCAAAAGATCACCTAGATCATTTAACACCATTGAAAAAAGAGGCTGTCGTTAACCTTACTATTACAGATGAGTACCCTTATGCTCAAGCAATTGTAATTATTGAAAGTAATTAAAAATGAAAAATAAATCAATATCCTTTGAGTGGTTTAAGTCAAATGCATTATCTCTTATTTATGCAATACTTATAGCTGTTATTATTAGAACTTTTCTTTTTCAAGCTTTTTTTATACCCTCATCATCAATGGAACCTACTCTTTTAGTGGGAGATAGATTGTTTGTATCAAAATTTACATATGGATACAGTAAACATTCATTTCCATTTAGTTTACCTCTTATATCAGACAGAGTCTTATTTTCAGAACCTGAAAGAGGTGATACCATAGTCTTTAAGACACCAGAAAACTTAAAGATAGATTATATAAAAAGACTTGTTGGATTGCCTGGAGATAAAATTCAGATGATTAATGGAGTGCTTAATATTAATGATATTCCTATAATTAGAAAAAAAATACGGGAAGAATCTAAGATCATTAATAATAGTCAAATATTGACAGCTTCAGTTTATAAAGAGACTTTGCCTAACGGAGTTTCATTTGAAACTTTTGATATGGGAAATACTAGGGCTGATAACACTAGGGTCTTTAATGTTCCAAACGGCGAGTATTTTTTTATGGGTGACAATAGAGATAATTCAAAAGATAGCAGGTTTATTGGTACTGTACCTAAAGACAACCTAGTAGGAAAAGCACAGATAATATTTTTTGCAACTGAAGGGGGCTCTACTATTTTAGAGTTTTGGAAATGGCCTTTTGATATTCAGTTAAACAGAATATTTAAGATTATTAATTGACTATGAAAACCGAACTACTAGAGAGCTATATCTCATACACATTTAAAGATAAAAGTATTTTGAAAAGAGCACTCACTCACAAAAGTACCATGGTATCAATGCACAATGAACAATACGAATTTTTAGGTGATAGGGTATTAGGTCTAGTTATTGCTGAAACATTGCAACAAAACTATAGTGAAATTTCGGAAGGAAATTTAGATAAAGTATTCAGTACCCTAGTTAACAAAGACATATGTGCAGAAGTGGCATCAAAAATTAATTTAGGAGATTTCCTAATCCTTGGAAAAACTGAAATAGCCTCTGATGGAAAAAACAAAATAGGTATTTTAGCTGATTCATGTGAAGCACTTATAGCCTCCATTTATCTAGATGGTGGTTATATTGAGGCAAAAAATTTTATAATCAATAATTGGAAAAAATCATTAGATTCCATTGATTTAAATTTTAAAGATCCAAAATCTACATTGCAAGAATGGAGTTTGAAAAAATATAAAAGATTACCTGAATATAAAGTGATACAAGAAGATGGTCCGGCACATTCTCCTACTTTTAAAGTCAGTGTAAAGTTTGATAGCTATCAAGAAGCAGAAGCAACATCAGGCAATATAAAAGATGCTGAAAAAAAAGCTGCTGTTGAATTTATAAAATTAAATAAATTAGAAATTTAGAAATTATGAAGAGCGGTACAATTTTACTTTTGGGTGCAACAAATTCAGGCAAATCTACTTTAGTTAACCAAATTGTCGGTAAAAGAGTTTCAATGGTTTCTAGAAAAAAACAATCAACTACCTTTAATCAAAAAGCAGTTAAAAATATTTCAGAAACTGAATTTATTCTTCAAGATACACCTGGTATTTATTCGGCTAAAACAAAAATCAGTAATAGAATGACTAATACAGCTTTTTCGGCAATTGATGAAGCTAACTTGATTTTAGTTGTTGTTGATTCTGGGTCAACCAAGAATAGTGAAATCGATAAGATAATTAAAACTTTAAACGAATCCAATCAGACTACTAAGATTTTCTTGGTGCTAAACAAGACTGATAAGGTTAGTAGAGAAATGGTTCTTGAGAAGATTAAAGCTCTTGGAGATATGAGCTTATTTGAAGAAATTTTTCCTATTTCAGCACTTATTGGCGATGGTGTTCAAGAAATGTTAGATATAATAAAAAAATATTTACCAAAAAGTGAAAAAAAGTTTTCCAATAAAAAAACTCTTTTTGTTAGTAAGGATGTTTATTACACCGAGGTAACAAGAGAAAAGCTTTACGATAGAACGCACAAAGAAATCCCATATGAATGTAAAATTACTACTGATAAAATATCAAATTCTAAAAATGCAATTACTATTCATCAAACAATTCATATTAATAAAAAATCACATAAATATATTCTTGTTGGTAACAAAGGTAGTAACTTAAAATCTATTGGAGAATCTTCTAGATTAGAAATATCTAAGTTTATGAATAAAAAAGTGAACTTATTTTTATTCGTAAAGTTAACAAGTATAAATAAATCGTGAGATGGTCTAGCGAGGGTTTCGTTTTAAGTTTAAAGCCACATAATGAGAAGTCGTATATTTTAGAAGTTTTAACTCGTGAACATGGAAAACACAAAGGTCTTATCAGAGGCGTTCACTCAAAAAATATTAGATCTATAATAGAGCCAGGAAATGAAATTACCGCACATTGGTCTGGTAGATTGGAAACACACTTAGGCAATTATTCTGTTGAAGGGATTAAATCATGGTCCTCTTTAATTTTAAGTGAAAGAGAAAGATTATGTGCATTAACTTCTGCATGTAGTTTAATTACAACCACTCTTGCAGAGAAACAACCAAATGAAAATATATATTCTGGCTTAAAATCCTTAATACAGATATTAACTTCAAATAATAATGAATGGATAAAAGATTATATTATCTGGGAATTGAATTTATTAACTGAAATTGGATATGGGCTGGACTTATCAAAATGTGCGGTAACCAGCGAAAAAAATAATTTAGTTTATGTTTCACCTTCTACTGGTTCCGCTGTAACTGAGGCTGGTGCTGGTACATATAAGAATAAATTACTAAGACTACCTAAATTTTTAATTGATTCTAAAATTTCGATTTCGAATGAAGATATTCTTGATGGCTTAAAACTTAGTGAATTTTTTTTAAAGAAATGGTTTTTTCAGCCAAATAATCTTAATTTCCCTGAATCAAGGAATCGCCTTAAAAGTATGTTTACAATTTAAGTTATTATGAAAGAAAAAAAAATACAATTTACCGAGGCTTTAGAGGAAAGATATTTGGCGTATGCCTTGTCAACTATTACTCATAGGGCACTTCCAGATGTAAGAGATGGCCTTAAGCCAGTCCATCGAAGACTTTTGTATGCAATGTCTCAATTAAGACTTGGTTCAGGTACTGGATTTAAAAAATCAGCTAGGATTGTAGGTGATGTAATTGGTAAATATCATCCTCATGGTGATCAGTCAGTCTACGATGCCCTTGTAAGGTTAGCCCAAAATTTTTCTACTCGATATTTGTTAATAAATGGTCAGGGAAATTTTGGTAATATTGACGGCGATAATGCTGCCGCAATGCGTTATACGGAAGCAAAGCTAACATCAATTTCTGAATTGATGTTACAGGATATTTCAGAAGACACTGTAGATTTCATTAAAACATATGATGGCACTGAGAGTGAGCCAATGGTTTTGCCCTGTGCATTTCCTAATCTCATAGCAAACGGCTCATCTGGTATTGCTGTCGGTATGGCAACGAATATACCTCCGCATAACATAGGTGAAGTTGCCAAGGCCTTGATTAAGCTTTTAAAGAATCCAAACACAACAGTATCTCAGCTAATGGCAGTTATTCCTGGACCAGATTTTCCAACTGGTGGTGAAATTATTGATAGCAATTCTTCAATTAAAGAGGCTTACTCAAAAGGAAAGGGCTCTTTAAGATTAAGAGCTAAGTGGCATGAAGAGAGTCTTGGGCGAGGACAATATCAAATTGTTATTACAGAAATTCCCTATCAAGTTAACAAATCAAGAATAATAGAAAAAGTTTCTGAACTTATTGATAATAAAAAAATTAACTATCTTGAAAATATTCAAGATGAATCAGCCGAAGATATTCGAATAGTATTATTGCCAAAAACTAGAAGTATTAAAGCAGATGTAATTATTGAAGATATTTGTAAAGTTTCAGATTTAGAAACTAGGTTTTCAATTAATATGAATGCTATCAATGCCAAATTTGAACCAAAACTTTTTAATCTTAAAGATATTCTTAATTCTTTTATAGGTCATAGGTTCGAAATATTAAAGAGAAGAACAAAATATCGATTGGTTCAGACAGAAAATAGAATTGAAATTCTCAAAGGCTTCTTAATTGTTTATAAAAATTTAGATAAGATTATTAAAATCATAAGAACTGAAAATGATCCAGAAAAAAAACTTATATCTATTTTTAAGTTTACAAAAAGACAAGTTGAAGCTGTCCTAGCGATGCGGTTAAGGCAATTAAAAAAACTAGAAGAAAAAGATATCAATTTAGAGTATCAAGAATTAGTTGATTACAGAAAAGGTCTCAATCTAATTTTAAAATCAAAAGCAAAACAATCATCAATACTTAATGAGGAATTTAATAATATTTTAAAGAAATATAACAACTCTTCTAATGCTGGAAAAAGAAGAACAATAATAAATAATGACTATAAAGCTGTTGAATATTCAATAGATGAATTTGACAGTAAAGAGCCAGTTTCAATTATTTGCTCTCATAATGGGTGGATAAAATCAATTAAAGGTCATCAAGATGATTATAGTAATATTAAATACAAAGATGGAGATAAGTCCAAATTTATTGTTCAATGTAAAAATAATGACAAGCTTCTTCTATTTTCATCTTTAGGAAAATTCTACACACTCAACTGCTCTAAGATTACAACAGGACGTGGTTTTGGTGAGCCCGTAAGTGTAATTGTCGATAAGTCTGATAATGAAGAGGTTGTTGAATTATTTGTTTTTAACGAAAATGTAAATTATCTTATTGCGAGCGCTTCAGGTAAAGGATTTATTGTTAATACTTCTGATTTAGTAGCTTCAACACGATCTGGAAAAAGAATAATGAATTTAAAACAAGGTGATAAATCTATTTCTTGCAATACAGCTTCTGGTAATTTTATTGGAGTTATAAGTGGAGATAAAAAATCCTTAAAGCTCTTAACTTATGAACTGTCAGAAATACCGCAAATGCTAAAAGGTAGAGGTATAACTCTTCAGAAGTTCAAAGTGGGGAAAACATGCTATGCATTTACGTATGAAAAAAATAAGGGCATTATTTTCAGCAATTCTAATCGAAAGCCAATTCCTTTTAGCGACCTAAAGCCATGGGTTGGTAAAAGAGCGCAAGCTGGAAAGATTCAGCCTAAAAACTTACTTAATAGACTATTAGATAAATAAAAATTAGTTATAATTAGCTATGCAAAATTATCCAAATAGTTATTACATAGATAGCTTAGATAGAAACCTTATTCAGCATCCCTCTCTTTTAGATAGTCATGAGTGTGATCTATGCATAATTGGAGGAGGTTTCACAGGCTTATCCACAGCTATTGAAGCGTCTAAAAAAGGATTAAAAGTAATTTTACTTGAGCAAAACAAAGTTGCTTGGGGAGCTTCTGGTAGAAATGGAGGCCAGATTGGAATAGATATTTCTAATGGTGTTCAAAATCTAGAAAGCAAATATGGTTTTGAAACTGTTAAGAGCTTATGGAACGTATCATTAGATGCGGTGAAATTAATTGATCAAAGAATTGATGAATTTAAAATTCAATGTGATAAAAAAATTGGGAATCTATCTGTAGCCACTAATCACTCAACAGTAAAAGATTTTGAAAGTGAAATAGATTATTATCAAAAAAAATTAGATTATCACTCTACTAAGATACTTACTAGAGATGAAGTCTCAGAGGCAGTTGGATCAAATAGATACTTTGGTGGCCACTTACAAGAAGAGGGTGGACATTTACACCCATTAAAATATGCGCTAGGTCTAGCTGATGCGGCGCTATCACTAAATGTAGATATATACGAAGACTCAAAAGTGATTAAAATAAATGAAGAAAAAAACTATGTTGAAGTATTAACTTTAAATGGCTCTGTTAAAGCAAAAAATATTGCTTTGTGTTGTAATGCATATCTAGAAGAAATTGATGCAGGCATTAAAAGTAAAATAATGCCCATTATCAATTATATGATTGCTACCCAGCCAATAAGTGATGATTTGCAAAAAACTATTCTTCCAAGTGATTATTGTGTATGTGATACAAACTTTGATTTAAATTATTATCGACTATCTTCAGATAAGCGAATGATTTTTGGTGGTGGCGTTAGCTATTCTCTTAAACACTCTGAAAAACTTGCTAAACGAACAGAACAAAGAATGCTTAGAGTATTCCCTGCTTTATCATCAGAAAAAGCAGAATATATTTGGGGAGGCTATGTTGGGATAACTGTAAATAGAACTCCTGATATAGGTCAAACAAGTCCTAGAATTTTTTATGCCCATGGCTTTTCAGGACATGGTGTAGCACTTACTGGAATTGCAGGAAAAATTATCGCAAATTCTATTTTTTCAGGAGAAAAAGGCGTACTTGAAACATTTGAAAAAATTAAACATAGAAATTTTCCTGGCGGAAGATTATTTAGAATGCCACTTCTTGTAACAATAAGTGCGCTTCAAAGAATGACTGATATTTTTAATGCATAAAATTCTTTTTATAGGATTGGGAACTATGGGCTACCCAATGGCAGGACATCTTAGCAAGATTAATGATGTGACAGTGTACAATAGAACTCTATCTAAATCCCAGAAGTGGATTAAGGATCATGATGGCAAACTTCTTTCAAAATTATCAGAAATTGAAGAAGAATTTGATTTTATTATTTCATGCATTGGAAATGATGATGATTTAATAGAGATAACTACATCTAAAAATGGTTGCTTCAAATTACTTAATAAAGATTCAATATTTATTGATCATTCGACCGTTTCACCTAAATTAGTAAAAAAAATTTTCAAAGAAGCTAAAGAAGTTGGAGTAAATTTTCTTGACGCCCCTATTTCAGGTGGGGAAGCTGGAGCAATCAATGGAGCTTTAAGTATTATGATTGGGGGTGAATTAAAAAGTTTTAAAGATTCAGAGGAATTGTTACGAGCTTATGGAAAAAAAATTAAATATATGGGTCAGTCTGGCTCAGGTCAGTTAACAAAGATTATAAATCAAATTTGTATTGCTGGATTAGTTCAAGGATTAGCCGAAGCAGTTCATTTTATGAAAAAGACTGATTTAAGTGCGGATGATGTTTTGGATGTAATCTCAGGAGGTGCCGCTCAGTCCTGGCAACTCGATAATCGTCTAAAAACGATGTCAGAAGATAAATTTAACTTTGGATTTGCCGTTGATCTAATGAGAAAAGATTTAGGCATTGCTTTTGATCAAGCTAAAGAATTTGGAATTAATTTAGAGATTACAAAAATTGTTGATCAATTTTATTTAGAGTTGCAAAAGATGGGACATAACAAACTTGATACATCAAGCTTAGTAAAAAGACTAACTGATTAAATTAATTTTTTTTGCAACATTTAAAGCAAAGTAAGTTAAAATAGCATCAGCACCAGCTCTCTTAAAAGAAGTCAATTGCTCTAGTATAATTTTTTCTTCATCTATCCATCCATTAGCAGCAGCAGCCTTTACCATGGCATACTCACCAGATACTTGATAAGCAAAGGTAGGAAATTTAAACTCTTTTTTTAATTTTTGAATAACATCAAGATAACTAATTCCTGGTTTAACCATTATAATGTCTGCACCTTCAGAAATATCTAGTGCAGTTTCTCTTAAAGCTTCATCTGAGTTTGCATAATCCATTTGATAAGTTTTTTTATCAGATTTTAAATTATTTCCTGAGCCAACTGCATCTCTAAAAGGACCATAAAAACTGGATGCATACTTAGCGGCGTAAGATAGCAAAAGAGTATCTTTAAAATTATTATCTTCTAATGCGCTTCTTATTAGTCCAATGCGTCCATCCATCATATCAGATGGCGCAATAATATCTGCTTTATGATCCGCAAGAAGAAGAGACTGTTTTACTAAAATTTCATTAGATTCATCATTCAAGATTTGATTAGTATCGCTCAGCAAGCCATCATGACCATGTGAGGTGTAAGGGTCTAACGCAACATCACACATTATACCAAGATTTAGGCTTTGATCTTTAATTTTCTTTAAAGCTTTGCATACTAAATTATCTTCATTTAAAGCCTCACGTCCATTTTTGTCCTTCTTTTCATTTGGTGTATTTGGAAAAAGTGCAATAAGATTTATTTTATTATCTACCGCTTGATCAGTTACTTCATTTAGCCGATCAATTGAATACCTGTAAACCCCAGGCATTGAGATAACTTCTTCTTTAATATTAATGCCATCACAAATAAACACGGGCCAAATTAAATCGTTAACTGATAGTGAGTTTTCGCTAACCAGATTTCTAATCCACTCAGATTGTCTATTTCTTCTAAGCCGGCTATTTGGAAAATTTTGTAAATATTTGATCATTTGTTCTTTTTTGGCAATATAATAAATGGACTTGTAGTGTCTATATATTCTTTATAACCTTCTTTGGTATGTTTAATTTGACTTTCTAACATAGATACTCCGGAAACTTTTAATAATAAATATGTCATTATAACTGGTGATATTAATACTAATAATTCTCCAGTTAAACTTAAAGAATAAATTGATATGCCCCACCAAAATAAGCTATTTCCAAAATAATTCGGATGTCTTGAATAATTCCATAAGCCTAAACTCATAACTTTACCATTATTTAAAGGATCTTTTTTAAAGGATTTTAATTGTTCGTCAGACATGGCCTCTATAATTATACCGGCTAAAGCTATGATTATACTGAGCCAAGATATAATACTTAATCTTAAATCAATTGCAGAAAGAACACTCTCTATTGGAAGTGATATAATTGAAATTAAGATAGCCTGAACCACATAACTGATAAAAAATAATTTAATATTACCATATTTAGATCTTAATTTTGAATACCTCACATCCTCTGGATGCCCCATATTTCTTGTATAAAGGTATAAACCAAGTCTTAATGACCAAAATGCTACTATGCCAATTAATATTAAATGAGGAAAAGAATAATTTTTATTTATTAGCAATAGAATGAGACAACTTACGGAAAAAGACGGCCCCCAGTAAATATCTATAATATCAGCTTTTTTAATAACTAGGGATATGCTAAATAAAATTGATACAACTAATAGATTTATTAAAAAAATAGTTATAAGGTTTTCAATCATAATCTACTATATTCCTTTATGGCTTTTAATTATTTAAATTCAAATTTTGCAGCATTTGCTCATCGTGGTGGTGCAAATGACTTTGTAGAAAATACATTGGAAGCCTTTGAACAGTCAATCAATTTAGGATTTAAATATATTGAAACTGATGTACAGGCTACAAAAGACGATAAATTAGTCATTTTTCATGATTCAGATTTAAAACGCATGTTAAATTTAAAAATTGATATTTCATCAATTAACTATGATGAATTAAGTAGCTATAAGATAAATGATGTTCATAAAATCCCAACTTTTTTAGAGACTGTCTCATCATGGCCAAGTATAAATTTTAATATTGATCCAAAGTCAGATAAATCAGCTGAATTACTTATTAATGAGTTAAAGTCTATTGGTAAGATAGATAGATTTTGTGTTGGATCATTTGACATATTGAAACTAAATAAAATAAGAAACGCTTTTGATAACAAGCTATGTACTAGCATGGCAATGAATGAGGTAATTAAATTTTATTTCTTAAGATTTTTTGGAATTAACAACATTAATGCTCCTTGTTTGCAATTACCTTATTATAGAAATGGTTTTAAAGTAATTACACCGGGACTGATAAGAGATGCTCATAAGTTTAATAAAAAAGTCTATGCGTGGACTATTGATGATCCAAAAGAAATAAGCGAACTCCTAGACATGGGTATAGATGGAATAATGACTGACCGTCCAGAGCTTTTAAAGAATGAAATGGCAAAAAAAGGAATAAGTATTTAAGTTAAGTTCATAAACTTAAACATTTTTATTTACAATATTTAGTATTGAAATATCATTATTGTGTCGTATATGGTAACAAACGTAAAAATAGCTATAGGCTCTGATCATGCTGGCTTTGAATTAAAGCAGATCATAGTTGATCATCTTTCTGCTAGAAATTTAGATTATGTAGATTGTGGAACAAACAGTCTTGAGTCTGTTGACTATCCAGATTTTGCTAAAAAAGTTGCTGAGGAAGTAAATAATAAGGATTTAGTTATGGGAATTTTAGTTTGCGGAAGTGGACAAGGCATGGCAATGACCGCCAATCGCTATAAAAATGTTCGTGCGGCTATTTGTCATAATTCGGATGTTGCAAAAGTAACTAGAGAACATAATGATGCAAATATTCTATGTTTAGGGTCACGATTTATTGAAAAAATAGAAGCATTGAAATGTGTAGATATATTTCTATCAACTGACTTTGAAGGTGAGAGACATTTAAAGAGAATTAATAAAATTTAAAAGGTGCATTTATGAGTTTTTTCAAAAGTAGTTTAATTGATATTGATAAAGACATTGCGGATACAATTAGTAATGAGCTAAACAGACAGCGAAGTCAAATTGAGCTAATAGCTTCAGAGAATATTGTTTCAAAGGCAGTGTTAGAAGCACAAGGCTCAATTCATACAAATAAATATGCGGAAGGCTATCCAGGTTCAAGATATTATGGTGGTTGCGAATATGTTGATGTTGCAGAAGAACTAGCAATAAATAGAGTAAAAGAATTATACGGCTGTAAGTATGCAAATGTGCAACCTCATTCAGGAGCGCAGGCTAATGGTGCGGTCTTTTTAGCTTTAATTAAACCTAACGATACAATACTTGGTATGAGTCTAGATGCCGGTGGACATCTTACACATGGTGCAAAACCCTCACAGTCAGGAAAATGGTTTAATCCAATTCAATATGGCGTAGATGAAAGTGGATTTATTGATTATGACCAAGTTGAATCATTAGCTAAAGAGCATAAGCCAAAACTTATAATTGCAGGTGGAAGTGCTTATTCTAGAAAAATTGATTTTAAAAAATTTAGAGAAGTGGCTGATTTAGTCGGTGCCTATTTATTGGTTGATATGGCTCACTATTCAGGTCTAGTTGCAGCCGGTGAATACCCAAACCCAATCGAGTATGCTGATGTAGTTACGTCAACCACGCACAAGACTATTAGAGGTCCTAGAGGAGGGATGATATTATCCAATAATCTAGATTTAGGA
The DNA here is from genome assembly GCA_905182445.1 of Pelagibacteraceae bacterium AG-422-B15. Lineage (GTDB taxonomy): Bacteria > Pseudomonadota > Alphaproteobacteria > Pelagibacterales > AG-422-B15 > CACCCN01. The sequence continues at coordinate 17,753 of CAJJBM010000019.1, forward strand.
AAAAAATTTAATTCAGCGGTCTTTCCAGGACTGCAGGGTGGACCATTGATGCATGTAATTGCAGCAAAAGCAGTTGCTTTTGGTGAAGCGTTAAAACCAGAGTTTAAAACTTATATTCAGCAGGTTATTTCTAATGCCAAAATACTTGGAGAAACTCTAGTTAATCATGGTTTAAATTTAGCATCAGGAGGTACCGATACTCATTTACTACTTGTTGATTTGACTCCAAAAGGTTTAACAGGGGACGTTGCCGAAGCTAGCCTAGAGAGAGCTAATATAACATGTAACAAAAATAGTATTCCATTTGATCCAAAGCCACCTAAGGTGACATCAGGTATTAGAATTGGAACTCCAGCAGCCACAACTCGTGGCTTTAATAACCAAGATTTTATAAAGGTAGGAGATCTAATAGCCGAAACATTAAATGGTTTACAAAATAATCCAGAAAATAACGATAAGTCAGAAGAAAATGTTAGAGCGCAAGTGAAAGAGCTGTGCGACAAATATCCAATTTATGATTAATAAGGTAGCAATATGAAATGTCCATTCTGTGGTAACGAAGATACTCAAGTTAAAGACTCACGTTCGACTGAGGATAATTCTGCAATAAGAAGAAGAAGATTCTGTTTAGATTGTGGTGCAAGATTTACCACATTTGAGAGAATACAATTAAGGGAACTTACTGTTGTCAAAAAGAATGGAAAAAAAGTTCCGTTTACCAGAGATAAATTAGAAAGATCAATTCAAGTAGCTTTAAGAAAAAGACCAGTTGATCCTGACCGGGTAGATAGAATGATCAGTGGTGTCGTAAGAAGAATAGAAAGTTTAGGCGAGACAGAAGTCGCATCTGAGATTGTTGGAGAGATAGTTATGGAAGGCTTGCAGAGCTTAGACTCTGTTGCGTATGTAAGGTTTGCTTCGGTATATAAAAACTTTAGAGAAGCCAAAGACTTTGAAGAGTTTGTTGGCGTAATTACCGATAACAAGGAGTAGACAATAACTCTTTCATTACAGAATTTTTATATGGATCTTGCTTTTAGAATGGCAAGCAGAGCTATTGGTACTACATTAGCTAATCCAGCAGTTGGATGTATTATTGTTAAAAATAATAATATAATTGCTCGGGGATGGACCCAGCCTACTGGAAAACCCCATGCTGAAATACATGCTATTAATCAAGTTAGAGATAAATCATTGCTTAGAGGGGCTGAAATGTATTGCACACTTGAGCCATGTAGCCATTTTGGAAAAACCAATCCATGTGTAGATAGTATAATTAGGTCTGAAATTTCTAAAGTATATATAGGTGACATTGATAAAAATCCTAAAGTGAAGGGCAAAGGATTAGAGGCATTAAAAAAATCAAAAATTAATGTTCAAATATTATTCAATAAAGAAATTAAAGAATTAAATAATATTTTTTTTCAATCTAAGATAAAAAAAAAACCTCTAATTATCTGTAAAATTGCATCAACATTAGACTCTAAAATTGCTACTATTAGCAGCGAAAGCAAGTGGATTACCAATAGCCTATCAAGAAGCCATGGTCACTATTTAAGATTTAAATCTGATGCTATGCTAGTTGGCAAGAATACTGTTCTATTAGATGATCCAGATTTACATTGTAGATTAGATGGCTTGCAGTCTTTTTCACCAAATATTTTTTTATTAGATTCAAATCTTGAAATACCAGTTATAAAAAAAGTATTCAAATCGAAAAAAAGACAAATATACATTTTTTATAAAAATACTATTAATATAAAAAAGTTAAAAAAATTTTCTAAAACTAAAGTTATTTTACTTCCGATTACTTATAAAAATAATTCATTAGATATTAATGAAGTTGTATCAAAAATGGCAGAGCTGGGGGCCCAAAGAGTTCTAGTTGAAGGAGGGGCAGAACTGATAACACAAATAATTAATAAAAAATTAGTTGATATACTTTACTGGTTTAGGGCTAGTAAATTAATTGGCAAAGATGGCTTAAATGCTGTATCTAATTTAAGTGTAACTAAGATGAGTTCTATTAAAGAATTAAAGCTAATTAATATTATGCAAATTCAATCAGATACTCTTGAGGTTTATGAAAGAAAATAATTTATGTTTTCAGGTATTGTAGAACAAATTGGAAAAGTAAATAAGATAGAAGGGCGTGATGATCACCACCTTACTATCCGCACAACTTTTCTAAAAAAACAATTAAAAATCGGCAGCTCTGTATGTTGTAATGGAGTTTGCTTAACTGTTCATACAATCAAACAAAATAAAAATAGTTTAGATCTTAGTTTTGATGTTTCAAAAGAAACTATTAGCTGTACTAATTTTGAACAGTTAGAAATTGGATCATCAATAAATTTAGAAAAATCACTTAGAGTTGGCGATGAAATAAGTGGGCATTTTGTATTTGGTCACATTGATACAATATCAAAGTTAAGATCTTTAGAAAAGATTGGAAAATCATATAAACTTAAATTTTCAATGCCGAATAATATAAAAAAACTTGTAATTAAAAAAGGTTCAATAGCAATTAATGGTATTTCTTTGACGGTAAATAAGACAACAAAAGACAGTTTTTTTGTAAATATTGTTGATTATACTTGGAATCATACCAATTTCAAAAAAATTGAAGTGAATGATTTAGTTAACATTGAAGTTGATATGTTAGCAAGATATGTTACGAATTCAAAAAAATAATAGCTTTTACTTATGAATAAAAATCTTACTGCTTCAATCGAAGAGATTATTGAAGATCTTAAAAATGGAAAAATGGTCATCATGGTTGACGATGAAGATCGTGAAAATGAAGGTGATTTAATTATCCCTGCCGCCAAAGCTAATGCTGACGCAGTAAATTTTATGGCCACATATGGTAGAGGGCTAGTCTGCTTAACCCTAACAGCGGATAGAGTTAAGAAATTAAATTTACCCTTAATGGCTCAAAATAATCAAGCTAGGGATGCAACTGCATTCACAATTTCAATTGAATCTGTTGAGGGCGTCACAACTGGTATTTCTGCTCAAGATCGAGCTACTACTATTGCAAGTGCAATTAATCCTTTAAATGGTCAAAATGATATTACAAGCCCAGGACATGTTTTCCCTCTTGTTGCAAGAGATGGTGGTGTCTTAGTAAGAGCTGGTCATACCGAAGCATCAGTTGATTTAGCGAGACTTGCTGGTTTTGAGCCTGCTGGAACAATATGTGAAATTATGAATGACGATGGAACTATGGCTAGAATCCCTGATTTAATTGAATTTAGTAAAAAGCATGACATTAAAATTGGAAAAATTGTTGATTTAATTTCTTATAGAAGGAAGCATGATACTTTTGTAAATAAAACTCTTGATGAAAAAATAACTTTAAAAGATGGAAAAGAATTTGATATTAAGGTTTTTGGAAACTCTTTTGATCAAACTGAACAAATTGTCCTTTCCAAAGGCAATATTAACGATGGTAAGCCAGTAATTGTTCGAGTTCATGTAATAAGTTATTTTGATGATTTGATTGGTGAATCTGGAAGCGGAAATAAAACTTTGAAACAAACAATTGATATTATTAACAATGAAGGCAGAGGGGTTTTAATATTGGTAAGAGACAGTAGTTCTTCGGTAATTAGCAGTTATTTATCTGCAAAAGATAAATCACAAAAAGAAATAGAAGAACAAAAACAAAGTGAATTAAGAATTTTTGGTATGGGTGCGCAAATTTTATCTGAATTAGGAGTTAGAGATATGATTTTATTAACTAATACTGATTGGAAATTTGTTGGTCTTGATGCTTATGATATTAATATAGTTGAAACAAAATTTTTAAAAGATTTAGAATAAATAGATGTCCAAAAAAAAATATAAAATACTTATAGTTGCTTCAAGTTTTTATAATGACGTTACCTCTAAGATGATTAATTCTGCTGAAGAAGAGTTAAAAAAAAATAATTGCTCTTATAAAATTTTACAAGTTCAAGGTTCACTAGAAATACCTACATTAATATCTATAAAATTGAAAAAAGAAAAATATGACGGGGCTTTAGCGCTTGGATGTATCATAAAAGGACAGACAACTCATAATGAGGTAATAGCAAGTACAATTACTAGCTCACTATTAAATATTTCTATTCTTAATTTAAAGCCTGTTGGAAATGCTGTTTTAAGTTGTAGTAACCTAAAACAAGCTATTGCTAGAACCAGAGGCTCTAAAAATAGAGCTGCTGAAGCGGTCAATGCAATTATCTCCGTATTAGATAATATATAAAATACTATGTCTGACCCAAAATCTTTACAAAGACTACTTGCGGTCCAAACGCTATACCAAATTTCCATAAATGAATTAAGCAGTGAAAATTCTATAGATTCTATTCTTGAGGAGGCCATGCATCAACCAGGCCTTGAAGAGCTTAAGAAAAAACCAAACTATAATTATGCAAAAAAAATTCTTAATGGCTTCATAGATAACTCTATTCAAATTGATTTACTGATTAGAACTAGTTTAACTGCCAATCGCAACCTTGATAAACTAGATAATTTAATTCATGCAATTTTAAAATTAGCAGTATATGAAATGAAATTTGGTCCAAAAGTTCCAAAAAAAGTAGTAATAAATGAGTATCTAAATATTTCCCATATTTTCTTTACAGGAACAGAATCAAGGCTAATTAACGGAGTTTTAGACAGTTTTTAGTAATATAATTTTTATATTTTCATTAAATAAAGCCATATTTTCAATAAAAAATAAACATTGCTTATCTAACAATATTTTGGCATGTTCAGCTAAATTTTAGCAACTCTAGGAGCAAACAATACAATGATCATTAATCTCGTTATTCTAAGTGGAATTCTTTCTTTAATTTATGGATATTGGGCAGGAAATTCTGTTCTTAAAAGTAATGCTGGTAATGAAAAAATGCAGGAAATTTCACTTGCTATTCAAGAAGGTGCTCAGGCCTATTTAAACAGACAGTACTCAACTATAGCAATAGTTGGAGTTGTAATTGCTGTTTTACTATTTTTATTATTTAAAGATTATTGGGTTGTTGGCGGTTATTTAATAGGTGCAATATTATCCGGTGCCGCTGGATACATAGGAATGCTAATTTCAGTAAGAGCAAATGTTAGAACAGCTCAAGCCGCATCAGAAAGTTTGGCTAAAGGACTTAATGTAGCATTTAAAGCTGGCGCAGTAACAGGAATGCTTGTTGCTGGTTTAGCATTGCTATCCATTACAGTTTATTATTATTTCTTAGATATGTATGCGGTTAGTCCGGCAAATCCTGATGTTATGAAACATTCACTTATTGCACTAGGTTTTGGTGCTTCTTTAATTTCTATTTTTGCTAGACTTGGTGGTGGAATTTTTACTAAAGGTGCTGATGTTGGTGCTGATTTAGTTGGTAAAATTGAAGCTGGAATTCCTGAAGATGATCCAAGAAATCCAGCAGTTATTGCCGATAATGTTGGTGATAATGTTGGGGATTGTGCTGGAATGGCCGCTGATTTATTTGAAACTTATGTAGTAACTATTGTTGCCACAATGGTTCTTTCGACAATATTTTTTATAGGTAATACAGAGATGTTAATTTACCCTCTTGCTATTGGCGGCAGTTGTTTAATAGCTTCTATCTTTGGAACTTTCTTTGTAAGACTTGGAAAATCAAATAATATTATGGGTGCTTTATATAAAGGCTTCATAGCATCTGCCTTACTATCTTTAGCTATTATGTATCCGGTAACCAATTATGTTATTGGTTTTGATTCTTCTTTTACACCAAAAGGAAGTGATATTGAGTTTACAGGTCAGTCATTGTATTATTGTGCAATTATCGGTCTTGTGATTACTGGTCTATTAATTTGGATTACTGAGTATTATACAGGTACTAACTATAGACCTGTTCAAAGTATCGCAAAAGCATCTACAACTGGTCATGGAACAAATGTAATTCAAGGACTTGCTGTTTCTATGGAAGCAACAGCTTTACCAGCTTTAGTAATCGTTATTGGAATAATTGCTACTTTTAAACTTGCTGGTTTATTTGGAATTGCAATTTCAGTGACCGCTATGCTTTCGTTAGCTGGAATGGTAGTTGCACTTGATGCATATGGACCAGTTACTGACAATGCTGGGGGAATAGCTGAAATGGCAAATCTACCTGAAAATGTTAGAAAAACTACAGATGCGTTAGATGCTGTAGGTAATACAACTAAAGCAGTTACTAAAGGTTATGCTATTGGCTCTGCTGGTTTAGGAGCTTTAGTTCTGTTTGCTGCCTACACAGAAGATCTTAAGTTGATGCCAAGTATACAACCTGACTTTTCCTTAGAAAACCCATATGTTGTTATTGGCTTATTAGTTGGAGGTTTGTTACCTTACTTATTTGCATCAATGGGTATGATGGCTGTAGGTAGAGCAGGTGGAGCAGTTGTTGAAGAGGTTAGAGAACAATTTGCAGAAAATCCTGGAATTATGACTGGTGAAACAAAGCCAAACTACTCAAAGTCAGTTGATCTATTAACAAAAGCTGCAATTAAAGAAATGATATTGCCTTCTATGTTGCCAGTATTTTCACCTTTGGTTTTATATTATTTAGTTGCCTTAGTTGCTGATCAAAATGCAGCGGCATCTGCTTTAGGCGCAATGCTTCTTGGAGTTATTGTTACAGGTATATTCCTGGCAATATCTATGACTGCAGGTGGTGGCGCTTGGGACAATGCTAAGAAATATGTTGAAGATGGCAATTTTGGAGGTAAAGGCTCTGATGCACATAAAGCTGCAATTACTGGCGATACTGTTGGTGATCCATATAAAGACACTGCTGGTCCAGCAATCAATCCAATGATTAAGATAACCAATATTGTTGCCCTATTGCTTCTAGCTTTTCTAAGTCAGCACTAATTAACTTATAATCCACGCGTGAACGCGTCATAAAGTTGGTCTAATATTGAATATTTAGTTCCATAATTGTAAGTTTGGTTGATATTATATTCTAAATCTAATATCTGACTTTCATTATAAACGTCTTGTGATATTAAAATGTCATTTGAATCGAAATTGAACTCGAATATAATTTGAGCTAAAAATTTATCTTTGGTAAATACTTTTCGTTCTTTAGTGGTGGCTAAATATAGCCATGTATTTCCAACATCTTCAATTTTAATAGATGGGGAGCCATAAGAAGCAATTAGGTCTGATTTTGATGAAATACCATTTTCTTGTGGGGTATTTAGTAATATATCATCAAGTTGATAGCCGTGTAACTTCATAACGGGAGCACAATTTATTAAAAAAAGTGATAGTAATATAATTATATATGTTAACTTCATAATGAATAAAAATGCCTAATTTGATTAATAAAATACTAATAGAAAATATTTATACGAATATTGTCAAAACTTCTAGAAATAAGAATTTTTTCTTAGCTTTTAAAGTTGATGACACAGTCGAGGGTCGTTTTGATATAATAATTCTTCATTCATTCATAGTTTTCCAATTTTTCTTATATATTGGACAAAAAAAATCTGATCTATCACAAATGCTTTTTGACCATATGTTTGCAGATTTTGATAATAATTTAAGAGAAATGGGATTTGGTGACATTGCTGTAAATAAGAGAATGAAGCAATTTATTAAAGCATTTTATGGAAGAATTTCTAATTACAGTAAAAGTCAGATTCAGTTTGAAAAAATGAATGATGATACAATGCTTAAAAATACTATCTTAAGAAATATATACAAAGATAAAGATCCTGGAAATGAAAGTATTAATTTTTGGAAAAATTATATAGTTGATAATATTAAATATATTAATGACAATACTTTAGATAAAAATATTATAAATTTATTTTCATTCAAAAGCATAGAAAAATGATAAAAAAAAGTGATCTTATAAAAGTTTCTATTGATACTTTGGGTAGTGAAACATCGATATCAAATATAATCAAAGGACTAAACACATCTTTTCTACGAAATGATAATTATTTTTTTAGATTATTTGGGTCACAAGAACAATTAAACCATGAGCTTAAAAAATTCAGTGCGTTAAAAAATAATGTTGAAATCATACATTGTGATGAAGTTATTGAAATGAATGATAAGCCCAGTGAAGTCATAAAGAGTAAGAAAAATTCCTCTATGTTCAGATCTATTAAATCTATCTTAGAGACGGATTCTCAGGCAATATTATCTTGTGGAAACACAGGGGCCTTAATGGCACTTTCACTCTTAAATTTAAAAACATTAAGTTCAATTAAAAGACCTGCAATTGCATCAATATGGCCCAATATAAATGGTGAATCAATTGTGCTAGACCTTGGGGCAAACATTAAATCTGATAGTCAATTTTTAATTGATAATGCTATTCTTGGAACAAGCTTAGCATCAACACTTTTAAAGATTAAAAATCCAACAGTTGGTCTATTAAATGTAGGCAGGGAAGAAAGCAAGGGCAATGAAGTATTGCAAAAAACTTCTCAAGAATTATCAGAATTAGATACAAAAGGATTAATTAATTATTTTGGATTTATTGAGGGTAGCGATATTTCAAATGGTGTAACTAATGTAGTAATTACAGACGGCTTTACAGGAAATATTGCCCTTAAGACAGCGGAGGGAACAGCTAGAATGATACAAACTTTTTTGAAAAACTCATTAAAAAGTTCACTTATATCAAAATTAGGAGCATTTTTTGCTACCTTTGCCCTATCTTCGTTGAAAGAAAAATTAGATCCTAGAGTACATAATTGTGGAATATTTGTAGGATTAAATGCTCCAGTAATAAAATGTCACGGAGCATCAGATCATGTTGGCATAGCTTATGCTGCAGATTTACTGTACATACTAATAAAAGGCAATGTGAACGATAAAATTAAGAATAATATAGAAAAAAAAGATAGTGACTATATATAACTAACTTTTTTTATTAAATAATTCAAATAAACTGTTGTTAATAAATATTTTTTTAAATATAATTTTTGTATGGAAAAAACTGCAACTACTAGATCTACATTGAGCGAAGCTGTTTATAAAAATGTTGGTTTATCTAGAAATGAGTCTGCGGCATTGGTTGACTCAGTTTTTAATGAAATTTCAAAAAGTTTAATTGACGGCCATGATGTAAAAATATCATCTTTTGGCACTTTCATTGTAAGAAATAAAAAAGAAAGAGTTGGAAGAAATCCAAAAACCGGAGAAGAAGTTCCTATTACTGCCAGACAAGTAGTTACTTTTCGTTCTTCTAATGTATTAAAGTCTGAAGTTGCTGAGCTTTCAGAAACTAAGATTTCAAATATTATTGGAGAAAACTAAAAATGGTAATAAAGTCACCAGAAGCTTTTAGAACAATTAGCGAGGTTTCTAAAGATTTGTCTCTACCTCAGCATGTTTTACGATTTTGGGAAACAAAGTTTGCTCAGATTAAACCAATCAAAAGAGGTGGTGGAAGAAGGTATTACAGGCCTGAAGATGTAGACTTACTAAAGGGTATTAAAAATCTTTTATATAATGATGGTTACACAATTAGAGGTGTACAAAAGGTAATTAAAGAAAATGGCTCAAAAAATATACTTTTTAGTAACAATAAAGCTAATTTTAAAGTGTCACAAAAAACCTTTACAGATGGTGTAAATAGCTATATTTCTGAGCAAAATGTTCATTCAAGAACAGAACAAACCTTAAGTGATAACAAGAGAAAAAAACTTATGGATGTTATGCAAAATCTTGTTGAGTTACAAAGTAAAATAAGTTCAAAATAAGAAGATAAATAATGGCTAAAAAATCAACAGTTAAGATCAGACTTGTGCCTGAAGAAAAAACAGATAGTAAGTTTTATTATTATGCTAAGAAACCAACTGCAGGTGAAAAAGCCAAAGAAAAACTAAGAATGAAGAAGTACAATCCCGCTACTATGAAGCATGAATGGTTTGTTGAGAAGAAACTGCCACCACACAGCAAATAATTACTTATCTTATCTTTTTTTAAATTCTTTATTTTCAAAATCTATATAACATTCGATCATTGATTTCCAAATTGTTCTTAATAATTTCTTATTAACATCAAATTTTTCAGATTCTTTTTCAATTTTATCTAATATAATCTTTATTCTCTTCGGATCTCTAATTTGTGATTTTAATTTTTTTAGTTCAAGAGCATTTTCAACTAGCTGCGATCTTTTGATCATTAAAGGTAAGATTTTATCATCAAGCTTATCAATAGCATTTCTTACATCTTTTAATTTACTAAGCTTTTTTTTCATTATGATTTTTTAAATGGTTTTAATATATACATTGAGGGAAATATCCATAAGTTTCCTAAAATAAAGTATACTATTAATTCTAATATCCAATTATTAAGAATCCAAGTATTGTTGAATTTTTGCAAAAAAGCCATAGTTAATAGAATATAAACAAATGTTAAGACTAAAAATATAATTATGCTAAGTATTTTTTTGAATTTAATCATAGAGTGATACTTAAAGATGATATTAAATAAAATCAATCTATTTTCGATATGGCTAATCTCACTGATGATATGTGTGGTAATAATTATATTAATTGGTGGTTACACAAGGATATCTGACTCTGGGCTATCCATTACAGAGTGGAAACCAATTACTGGTGTTCTATTTCCTTTATCTCAAAGTGCTTGGACTCTAGAATTTGAAAAGTACAAACTAATTGATGAGTTTAAATTAATTAATAGTTTAATGACTCTTAATGAATTTAAGTTCATATATTTTTGGGAGTGGTTCCATAGATTTTTTGCAAGATTTATAGGGATAGTTTTTGCTATACCTCTCATTTACCTAGTTTACAAAAAACTTATAACCAAATCTGACCTTCCGTATATATTCACTATAGGATTACTTGGTATGATGCAGGCTGTAATAGGCTGGTACATGGTAAAAAGTGGCTTAGTTGACAGGGTCGATGTAAGCCAGTATCGATTGAGCTTTCATCTAATTACTGCTTTTTTAATACTTGGAGTAACCCTAAAGTTTTTTGTAAAAAAAAATATATTAAGTAGTGCTGTTGTTATCTCTAAAGAAGAGAAAAATGAGGCTAAATTTTTCTTCTTGTTACTAGTTTTGACATTTTTTCAAATTTTTTATGGTGCTTATGTTTCAGGAACTCACTCTGGATTATTGTATGATACTTGGCCAAGCTACAATGAAAATATAATTCCTGTAAATATTTTAGGAAAAGATTCACTAATAGCTAATTTTTTTGAGAATGGTGATTTTATAATTTTCTTCCATCGTACTTTTGCATTAGTTCTTACAGTAGTACTATTTATTATAAATTATAGAGTATTTACAAGATCGTTTCTATATGCATATAAAAAAATTATATTGATCTTAGATATTTTATTTCTAATACAAATGTTATTAGGAATATTTATGACTTATTTAAATATACCCTGGCATCTTGCATTATTTCACCAGGGTAATTCAATTTTTATTTTTATTATTTTAGCTTATTTGCACTCTTATATAAATTTTGCTCGAGCTACACCTTAAAAAGCTTTGCTCGAGCACAAATTGATTATTAAGAGTCTAGAGCACTTGAAATATCAGAAATAATATCATCGATATGCTCAATTCCAATTGACAGTCTTATATAGTTTGGATTAACCCCAGCGGCTTTCATGTCAGGCTCAGATAACTGAGAATGAGTTGTAGATGCTGGATGTATAGCTAGACTTCTCGAGTCACCTATATTTGCAACATGATAAAGCATATTAAGATTTTCAATAAATTTTTGACCACCTTCTTTACCAGATTTTACTTCAAATCCTATTAAGGCGCCATAGCCACCTCTTAAGTATTTTTCAGATCTTTCTGCTGCAACACCCTCGGCTTTACCTGCATATATAACTTTATCAACCTTATCATGGCTTGACAAAAAATCAGCAACCTTGGCAGCATTTTCACAGTGTCTTTCCATTCTTAGGCTTAGTGTTTCTAGGCCTTGAATAATTTGAAAAGCATTAAATGGTGATAAGCTTGATCCAATATCTCTCAAAAGAACTACTCTTGCTCTAATTATGTAAGCAATAGGTCCAAGAGGTTTTGTAGCCTCTGTCCATATTGCACCATGATAACTATTATCTGGCTCATTTAATGTTGGAGATCTTTTTGGATCTTTTGACCAATCAAATTTACCACTGTCTACAATAATACCACCTATAGAAGTACCGTGACCTCCTATAAATTTGGTCAGCGAATGAATTACAATTGCTGCACCATGAGCTATCGGCTTACATATAACAGGCGCTGAAGTATTATCTATTATCAGAGGAATATTAAATTCTTTACCAATATCTGCAACTTCCTGAATAGGAAAAACTTTAAGTTTAGGGTTAGGCAAACTCTCTCCATAGTATGCTCGTGTATTATCATCAGTCAGCTTTCTGAAATTCTCTGGATCACTTGGGTCTGCAAATCTAACTTCAATACCTTGATCTCTTAAAGTATTAGAAAATAGATTAAATGTTCCACCGTACACATCAGTTGAACAAATTATATTATCACCTGAGCGAGCTAGATTTTGAACACTGATAGCTGATGCTGATTGCCCAGAACTAAGAGCTAGGGCGCCGACACCACCTTCAAGTGCAGCAATTCTTTTTTCAAGAACATCCAAGGTTGGATTCATAATTCTTGAGTAAATATTGCCAAAGTCTTTCAGTGCAAATAGATTTGCTGCATGCTCCGTATCATCAAATTGATATGAAGTAGTTTGATAAATTGGAACTGCTACAGCATTGGTAGTTGGATCAGACCTGTAATCACCGCCGTGTAAGGCTAGAGTTTCAGGATGAGCTGATTCATTGGGTTTAAATTTATTATTAGGCATTTCGATCTCCTTTTATATTAGTTAAAGTAATCGAATTTTCTGCAAAAAAAAACCGCACGTATACGGCGGCTTCATGGCTTAGCTGTTAGTGTCCGCAAGCTGCATCAAATCGACAAATCAATCCTATTTTAATAAGATGCATAAGTAAAGCATATATTTTTGCTATATTAGGTATCATAGTACCTTATATTCAAGATATTGTTTTATTTAAATAATTGACAACAAAGCTAGAAACAACTATTACATCGGCATGGCTACAAGTAAAATAATCAAACAAACTTTATCACTTCGTAAAGAGGACGTTGATAAGAAATGGGTCCTTATAGATGCTGAGGGTATTGTATTGGGAAGACTAGCCTCAAAAGTTTCAATGATTTTAAGAGGTAAACATAAACCATCTTTTACACCACATGCAGACTGTGGAGACCATGTAATTATTATAAATGCTGAAAAGGTTAAATTTACAGGCAAAAAACTAGATGGTAAAATATACTATTGGCACACTGGCCATCCCGGTGGGATCAAAAGCAGAACTGCCCGTCAAATTATAGAAGGTAAATTTCCTGATAGAGTAATCAGAATGGCCGTTAAAAGAATGATTCCAAAAGGACCACTAGGAAGTGTTCAATTATCAAATATGAAAGTTTATGCAGGTAGTATTCATCCACATGAAGCGCAAGCACCAGAAGTATTAAATATTAGTGAAATGTTATAATTATGGAAAATACCGAAATCAAAACAGAAGCAGTAGTTGCACCAGTGGAAGTAATAGAGGTGCTCCCTAAGATAGATAGCTTGGGCAGGTCTTATGCAACTGGAAAAAGAAAAAATTCAATAGCAAGAGTTTGGGTATCAGCTGGTACAGGTAAAATTGTTGTTAATGGCAAAGAGAGTAATAAGTATTTTACCAGACCAGTTCTACACATGGTAATTAATCAGCCACTAGTCTTAACAAACAAATCATCAACTATGGATATGATGATTACAGTAAGTGGTGGTGGACTATCAGGTCAAGCCGGTGCTGTACGTCATGGTATATCAAAAGCTCTTACGCTTTTTGATCCAACCTTAAGGGCTTCTTTAAAATCTGAAGGTTTTTTAACCAGAGATGCTAGAATTGTTGAGAGAAAAAAATATGGTAGAGCAAAAGCACGTAGACGCTACCAATTTTCAAAAAGATAATTTTACACTAATTACATCTCTATTTTTTTTAAGGCTGACAATAAATGTCAAATTTTATAAATATATCAATTCTAGGTGCAAGTGGTTATGTGGGATCAGAAATGATTCACTTATGTCTCAAGCACCCATATATTAAGATACAATCTTTATCTGCGAATGAAACTGCTGGTGAACATGTATCTAAAGCTATACCTGGTTTAAGGAATTCTTTAGATCTTACTTTTAGTAAATTAGATGAAATAAATTTTAGCAATACAGATTTTATTTTTAGTTGTTTACCACACTCTGAATTACAAGCAAATTTAGACAAAATACCAGATACAATTAAGATTATTGATTTATCTGCTGATTTTAGACTAAAAAAATCAGATGATTATGAAAAATGGTATGATTTTAAACATAACTACCCAGGTAAATTAAGTGAATTTGTTTATGGGCTAACAGAGTTTAATAGAGATAAGATTAAATCAGCAAAATACATAGCTAACCCTGGTTGTTATCCAACAAGCATTTTGATGCCCTTAATACCATTATTAAGAAATAAAATAATTGATGGTAACAATATAATCATTGATGCTAAGTCGGGTTACTCAGGAGCAGGAAAATCAAAAAAGACTGAAAATATATTTGCAGAAGTTAATGAAAATATAAAGTCATATGGAATTGGTGATCATAGACATATCGCTGAGATTAATCAGGAGCTTTCGCTAGCCAGTGGTGACTTAATCAAAGTTTTTTTCACGGCAAATTTAATACCAGTAAATAGAGGTATATTATCAAATATTTACTTAAATATTGATGCAAATAAACAGAATGAAATATATGAATGTTTAAAGAAATCATTTGTAAATGAAAATTTTATATCACTGTTACCATTAAACGAAGTCCCCGCTACGCGTGAAGTCGTTGGTTCTAATAGAGTCTCAATTGGAGTGAAAAGGGGGTACAAGGATGATTTATTATGTATAGTATCAGTTATTGATAATCTATTAAAAGGTGCGGCGGGACAAGCGATGCAGAATTTTAATTTGATGAATGAATTTAATGAAACAACTGCTTTAACTAACAATGCCAATATTCTCTAAAAAAAGATCTATAAAATTATTTTTACTTGCTCTTATACTTTCGACAAGTGCCTGCGCCAAAATAAATGAAGGTGAGCCATTTTCTTTTTATAAAACTTTTATTAATCCAGATTATGTTGAGGTAGAGTTTGAAGATTTTTCTATAGATACTAAGGCTAGTGATGGAAATTTAGATTTAGAAAGTGTTCCTGAGGGTGGATTAGAATGAAGAATATAGGAATTGCAGGCCTTGGAACTGTGGGACAAGGTTTTTTTAATCAGATTAGCAAGAACCATAAAAATTTTAAAGTTATACAAATAGCTGTCAAAAATATTAAGAAAAAAAGAAAAGTAAATTTAAGAAATATTAAAGTTACCTCTAAAGTTCAAGAGCTTGCTATTAATCCAAATATACAAGTATTAGTAGAGTGTATAGGTGGATCAAGTGGAGTAGCATATAAATTAGTAAAGAGAGCACTAGAAAATAAAAAACATATTATTACCGCCAACAAAGCTTTACTTGCAATACATGGAAATGAATTAGTAAAATTAGCTGAGAAAAATAATGTTTCAATCAGTTATGAAGCTGCCATTGCTGGCGGCATACCTGTGGTGAAAGCAGTAAGAGAAAATTTAAAGTATAATAATATTTCTAAAATTTATGGAATTCTTAATGGAACGTGTAACTACATTCTTACTAAAATGGAAAAAGATGGAAAAGACTTTTCATTAGTTTTAAAGGATGCACAAAAATTAGGTTTTGCAGAACTTGATCCAACTTTTGATATTAAAGGTATTGATGCCGCTCACAAAATTACATTATTATCAAGTTTGGCATTTAATGTTCCCATTAAATTTACTTCAACTTATATTGAAGGAATTGATAAAATTGAATTAGATGATTTTAAATTTGCTAAAGAATTTGGTTATAAAATTAAACTGCTAGGTGTAGCAGAAAGAAAAAAAGTCTCATATGAACAAAGAGTCCACCCATGTTTAATTAAGGAAGATTCTGAAATTGCTAAAGTAGAAAATGAATTAAATGCTGTAGTAATTATTGACGATATGATTGGAAAAACAGTTTTAATTGGCCCTGGCGCAGGAGGCAAACCTACTGGAGCAGCAATTGTTGCCGATCTTATTGATCTTAATAGAGGCAATATTAATCTACCTTTAGGTAATTCAATTTCTCAGTCAAAGAAATTAAAAAACATAAATATTTTAGATAGTAGTTTTGCTTATTACTTAAAAATAGTAGTAAAGGATGAAGTTGGAGTTATGAGAAGAATTTCTGATATTTTAGCTAGAAATAAAATTTCAATCGATCAGCAAAAACAAGAACACTCCAACAAACGAGGTTATGCGACTATTGTAATAATTACTCATAAAATAAAAGAAAAAATAGTTTTAAAAGCCATTAAAGAAATTAACAATATGAAGAGAATCAATAATAAGGTTAAGTTTATTAGAATTGAAGGGTAAGTATGAGTAATATTGGTAAAAAGTATTCTACAGGGATATTAAAGTCAGCTGAAATGGCTGCTATAGGAGCGTCTAAGTTAATAGGTGGTGGCGATAAAGAAGGAGCAGATCAGTTAGCTGTGGATGCAATGCGATCTGCACTTAATGAAATTGATTTTGATGGAAGAATTGTTATTGGTGAGGGCGAAAGAGATGAAGCTCCAATGCTATATATTGGAGAAAAAGTTGGCACAGGAAATGGTGATGCAGTTGATATTGCTCTAGATCCGTTGGAAGGTACAACTATTACCTCAAAGGGCATGCCAAATTCATTGGCCGTAATAGCTGCGGCTAATAAAGGTTCAATGTTACATTCACCTGATACGTACATGAATAAGATTGCAATTGGTGGTGGCTATGGCAATGATGTGATTGATTTAGATGCAAGTGTTGCAGATAATGTTAAAAGTCTTGCGCAGGCAAAGAAAGTGAACCCAGCAGATATAACGGCCTGCGTTCTAGAACGTGACCGTCATGCAGATATAATTGAGTCCTTAAGAAGCATAGGCTCAAAAGTTGTTTTAATCCCAGATGGTGATGTTCAAGGAGTTATGATGACTTCACAAAAAGATATAGATGTAGATATATATTTTGGAACAGGTGGAGCACCTGAAGGAGTCTTAGCTGCTGCGGCACTTCAGTGTATCGGTGGACAGATACAAACAAGACTTGTCATTAGAAATGATGATGAGAAACAACGTGCAGAAAAACTTGGTATTAAAGATTTAGATAAGAAATATATGATTGATGATCTTGCTACTGGAGATATAGTTTTTGTTGCTACGGGTGTAACAGAAGGCACTATGGTCAAAGGTGTTAAGAAACTAGGAAGCTTATATACAACTCACTCGATTGTTCTAAGGTCTGATGAGCACACTACCCAGTATATTCAAACTCAGTATCCTAATATTAGCTGATGCCGGCTAGATCGATTCCAGATTTTAATTCATACACAAACAATAAATGGCAAGTTAAAGCATTTGATGAGCGTCAAGCTGAATTAATTAGTCAAAAGTTTGAAATATCTAACTTAATAGCCAAACTTTTTTCTATTCGAAATATTGCGATTGACGACATTGCTAGTTATTTAAATCCAACATTAAAAGACAACATACCAGATCCAAATCTCTTAATGGATATGGATAAGGCTTGCGAAAGAATATTAGTGGCACTTAAAGGTAACGAAAAAATTGCCATTTTTGGTGATTATGATGTAGATGGCTCAACATCAACCTCATGTTTAATTAGGTATTTTAAATTATTGGGCATTGAAGTTATTTATCATATTCCAGATAGATTTACAGAAGGCTATGGTCCTAATAAGGAAGCTTTTCAAAAATTTATAGATCAGAATGTTAATATCATTTTTACACTTGACTGTGGAACTTTGGCGTACAAAGAAATAAAATTTGCAAAAGATAATCTAATAGATGTAATTGTCATTGATCATCACCAGCCAGAAATTAATTTGCCAGAAGCATATGCAATGATCAATCCAAATAGACTAGATGATACCACTAAATTAGGATACTTGGCTGCAGTTGGTGTTACGTTCATGTTTATCATTGGTTTAAACCGTAAACTTAGAGAGAATAAATGGTTTGATGATAAGTTGAACGAACCGAATGTTATTTCTCTACTCGATATGGTGTCGCTTGGCACTATTTGTGACGTAGTACCATTAGTTGGAGTAAATCGATTACTAGTACAAAAAGGCTTAGAGGTTCTTTCAAAAAAACCAAACATCGGGCTGGCAGCATTAATTGAGAAAGCGAATATAAGTAATAAAATATCTACTTATGATCTAGGCTTTAAACTAGGCCCGAGGATAAATGCAGGTGGTAGATTAGGTAAGTCAAAACACGGTATCGAGCTATTGACTTGTGAAGATGAAACAAGAGCCGCTGATATAGCTACAGAATTAGATAATTTTAATAAAGAAAGGCAAACAATTGAAGCACATATTCTTAAAACTGCAATTGAATCTTTAACTCCCGAACAAACAAACAAGAAAATTATTTTTGCTTATGGTCAAGATTGGCATGAGGGTGTTATTGGAATCATTGCGAGTCGAATAAAGCAAAAGTTTAAGAAGCCTTGTATTGTCTTTTCTATAAAGAATGGAGTTGCAAAAGGATCGGGGCGTTCAATTAAGGGTGTTGATTTAGGCAACCTTATTATTGCTGCAACACAAAAAAATATTGTTATTCAAGGCGGTGGCCATGCCATGGCTGCAGGTTTAACTCTTGATGAAGATAAAATTCCACTACTTCAAAATTTTATTGAAGATCGACTCTCAAATAATAATGATATCTTAAGTACGGACGACATCAATTTTGCAGATTCTATTATAAATATTACTGCAGTTAATAGTGAACTTTATGATGAGATAAACCAACTTGGTCCTTTTGGATCAAACAACGAAGAACCAAATTTTATTATTAAGAGTACTAAAATTACATTTATAAAAGAATTTGGAGATAATCATATCAGGTGTAGTTTAAGCTCTGATATAAATAAAAACGTTGAAGGAATAACATTTAGAAGCAAGAATACGCCATTAGGAGATGCTATTATGAATAATAAGGGAAAATTAGTATCAATTTATGGAAAGATTAAGGTTAATGAATGGGGTGGGCGAAGAACCCCACAATTTCATATTGAAGATATTGGAGAAGAAATTAAGTAATCATTGATTGATTTTAAATAATTTCAAATATATAAGAGTTTTTTTAGGTCCCTTCGTCTAGCGGTTAGGATATCTGGTTTTCATCCAGAAGATCACGGGTTCGAATCCCGTAGGGACCGCCATAACTTAAACTTTATAACAATTTTCTCTAACTGTTTATTTAAATCTTAAGAGCTTTTTCAATTACTTTAATAAACCTTTTAGACGATGGTTTTGTTAAAGGTGTATATCCACCAATCGCATTACCATTCTTATCTATTATAATCTTATGAAAATTCCACCTTGGTACACCATCTAACCAACCCAACTCATCTTTAGTCCAGTCAAAAAAAGGATGCGAACCTTTGCCATTAACAATTTCTTTAGAAGTCATAGGAAAAGTTATATTAAAATTAGTTTCACAAAATTCTTTTATCTCATTTTCCTGTCCAGGCTCTTGTTTAGAAAAATCATTTGCTGGTATACCTAGAACTACTAGACCATCATCACCATAATTATCATACAGTGATTGCAAGCCATCATATTGGTAAGTAAAGCCACATAGACTAGCGGTATTAACAACTAAAATTGTTTTGCCTTTGTATTCGGATAAGTTAATTTGACTTTCACCATCAATAGATGTGAATGAGAAGTCGTATGCATTGATAGCCAAACTGTTTCCTCCAATGAGTAAAAATAATGTGATTAATATGTATCTGTAAAAATTAGTCATGTAGTTAAAATAAGGTTTATTTAGAAATTAACAAGTATATGTACATATATACTTGCAAAATACCCTATAGCAATAATTGGAGCCCACTTTAAGTGACCAAAAAAAGTATAATATCCCTTAGCTTGCCCCATTAAAGCAACACCAGCAGCCGATCCAATTGAAAGCATGCTTCCACCAACACCAGCAGTTAAAGTTGCTAATAACCACTGACTAACGGGCATTGTAGGGTCCATACTTAATACAGCAAACATCACAGGAATATTATCAATAATCGCCGAAAGTATTCCTACAAGTATGTTTGCATTTGTTGCCCCTAAGTCAGTATACATAAATTTAGAAGCAAGTTCTAAATAACCAATAAGACCTAAACCACTAACGGATAAGATGACACCAAAGAAGAAAAGCAAAGTATCCCATTCTATGTGAGCGATATTATCTAAAACATCATATGGCTCAGCAGCATTTTCATTTATTTTGATATAGTAACCAAAGAATAAAAGATAGGATAGCCCAGTCATCATGCCAAGAACTGGAGGCAGATGTAAGAAGTTGTGAAATGATACAGCTGTTGCAATTGTGAGTACTCCAAGCAATATTATAAATTTACCTCCAAATTTAATTTCTACATCTTTTACCTCAAGAGTAGGACGGTCGTTACCTACAAAGAAACTCATAATAACAGCCGGGATAATATAATTTACAACAGAAGGAATAATAAGCACAAAGAAAGCAAAGAATTCTACTTTGCCAGCTTGCCAGACCATTAAAGTTGTAATATCTCCAAAAGGACTGAAAGCCCCACCAGCATTTGCTGCAACTACTATATTTATACATGCCATAGAAATAAATTTCGGACTTGCCGATCCCACTGCCATGACAACAGCACACAATACTAAGGCTGTAGTTAGATTATCTGCAAGTGGAGACATAAAAAATGCAAGAACACCAGTAATCCAGAATAGTTGTCGATAATTAAAATTCTTCTTAATCAGCCATACTTTTAATGAATTAAATACATCTCTTTCTTCTAGAGCGGCAATATAGGTCATCGCAACAAGCAGGAAAAAAGCTAGCTCTGCATACTCTAAAAGTCCATGACGAAATGTTTCCTCAACAATCTCAACATGTGATGATCCGCCATAAGCTATTGCAATTATTGCCCAGATTGCTCCAGCAGCTAATATAACCGGCTTACTTTTTCTGAGATGAGTGAATTCTTCAGCCATTACAAAACCATAAGCAGTAACAAATATAATTAGTGATAAGATGCCAGCCCAGTGGTTTGTTAAGTTAATTGCATGTTCCATATTTTAATTGATTCTTATTTTTAATTTCGTCAGCAATTTATATGATATCACAAAATAAATGAAGCAATATATTAAAAAAAGTAACGCAACCGCTTGTGACTCTTGAATCTGATAACTTCCCATCAATCTAAACATTAATAATGATAAGGTGGAGAAATTATTAGTACCAAAAAAAGAAATAATAACTAAATCACTTGTTGAAATTACTGAAGTGACAACAAAAGCAGTAATTACTGGAATTTTGATTACAGGCCACTCAATAAGTATAAATCTCGTTAAACCTTTTAACCCTAAACTCTGACTAAGAAAGTCTTGTTCAAAAAAAATTTTATAAAAAGAAGATTTTATTAAACTGTACGAAAGGGGAATTGTAAAAACTGCATTGATTAAAATCACAATCCATAAACCTGGATTTAGAATTCCTAAATACTGTCTAAATAAAATAAAAAAACCACTACTTATTAAGACTGGAGAAAAAACTAGCAATAGATAGATATAAGTTTCAAATACAACGAAACGTTTTAATGAATTTTTTATAAAAATATTTTTCCCAAAAGAAAGTAAACCTAATGTTAATATTATAGACAATAATCCTGAAGCAACACTAATTATAAATGTATAAGTTAAAGCAATTAAAAAACTTTTTGAAAATGCTATTTTTAATAATTTTGGTGACTGTATACCGTCTAAAATTATTGTGACCAGAGGGGAGAATGCAAACATAATAAAAAGTAGTAATAGCAAATAATCAGGCAAATATCTTATTGAATAAGTATTTGTAACTGAGGCTCTATTTTCTGAAAGTGTAAAAAATGAAATTCTATTTTGAAATAAAAATATTAATAAAAAAACCAAGCATATAATTATTTGAATGAACGCTAAATTTATTGCTTTGGTAAAATCGTATTCAAATAACAAAGCTTGATATATAGATATTTCTAGTGTGGAAAAATTTGGTCCTCCGCCAAAAATAATTACAGGAGCAAAACTCATGAAACATAAAATAAAAACCATTGTAAGGATAGTTGGAAGTGTTTTTTTAATAGCTGGCCATTCTATAGTTTTAAATAATGCAAATCCTTCTAATCCATTATGCTTAGCTAAACTCCATTCATCATGACTTATATCTTGAAGTGATTGAAATATTATTCGAGTAACAAAAGGAAAGTTCAGTAGCACATGAGCAATAATAATGCCTAATATGCCATAAATATTAAGATCAAAAAATTCAAGAATGTAATTTAGATAACCAGAATTGCCATATATAGAAATTATACCTAGAACTATGATGATGGTAGGAAGAATAAATGTAAAAGATAAAAAATTAACCAGTGAGTTAATTCCATGAATATAACTATGTTTAAATAGTAAATGAGCAAATAATATTCCCATGCATACACTTACAATAGAAGAAATTATTGCCTGAAATATTGAGAATTTAATTACATTTAGATAGTAGGGTTGGTAGCTACTTAAAATAGAATTAAAATCATAATACAATAATATTGTTAATAACGGTGCTATTAAAGTAATAATAATTATTACCAATGAAAATAATGGAAAAATATTTTTATACAGAATAAATATCTATTCTGTTACTGGGAATTTAACCATTCGTTTATCCAATTTTTTTTTGATGCATGAACTAACTCTGGCCTTATAAGCAATTTATTATTTGATTGAGTGAGTTGTTTGTATGCCTCAGGTAGTTCAATATTTGTAACAGGATACATTATATTTTTTGTTGGAATTTCTGATTGAAATTCATTTGAAGATATAAAATTCATAAATTTTTGTGCAAGTTTAAAATTTTGACTAGATTTTAAAATTCCAGCAACTTCAATTTGCATATAGTGCCCTTCAGCAAAGCTTGCTGCTTTGTATTTATTGGTTTCTTCATACATAAGATGATACGCAGGAGATGTAGTGTAGCTTAAAACCATATCAGCCTCATTTTCTAAAAACATTCCGTAGGCCTCACTCCATCCAGGCGTATAAGTTATAATTTTATCATTAAGACTTTGCCATGCATTTGGAGAATCTTTACCATAAATAGACTTTACCCATAACAGCAATCCTAAACCAGGAGTGCTAGTTCTTGGATCTTGAACAATAATTTTAATGTCATCTCTATCTATAAGTTCCGCCATAGATTTTGGAGGGTTTAATAATTTGGTATCATCATAAATAAATGCAAACTGTCCATAATCATAAGGAGTAAAATAATCATTTTTCCAATCTATGTTAAGCTCTGGATCAATAGCATGTTTTATGAATAAGTTAGTTTTTTCAGCATCTATTAAAAAATTTTGATCAAATCCAAGGACTATATCTGCATTTGATTGTGTTCCTTCTAATTGAATCTTGGTCAAGAGTGTTGCTGCATTGCTAGTTGCAATAAATTCAATTGTACAATCACAATTTTTTTCAAAAGCACTTTTAATCGAGGGACCAGGACCCCATTCGGCAGCAAAAGAGTCATATGTGTAAATAATTAATGTCTTGTTTTCTGCAAAAATATTTGATGATGTTAGCAGTAATAATATTACAGCTATTATATTAGATAAATTTTTCATTTTTATTCTTCCTCCGCTGGCATTATCCAGATCAGGTTAGTGGGTCGTTACTTTTATTAGTAACCTCTCAGCAAGTGCTCCCCAGGTTGATATATGTTACATATATTATATATTCTTTATCTCAAGTCGAATACAATAAAAAACATGAATCATTTGTTAGATAAAAATAAATATACTAAAGATTCAGATCCATCACCATTTTCAGAACTTAATGGCCCATTTTATACCCAAGTTATAAATGATAAAATATATAAAGGTTTTGAGGTTGCAAAGAAAAATTGCAATAAAGCAATGATTGCTCATGGTGGAATTCTAGTAGCTTTTGCAGACAGTGTTATGGGTTATACCGCATGGGAAAAAAATCAATTGCCTTGTTTAACTGCAAAGATCAATGGTAATTATATTGCACCTGCCAAAGAAGGTGCTTGGGTCTACGGTTACGCAGAGATAGTTAGAACTACTAATGAAATTACTTTTACAACATGCAAGTTGTTGATAAATGAAAAGGTTATATTTACAGCGGATGGGATCTTTAAAATTCTTATAAACAAAGAAGGCAAGAGTACTTCTTCTGCCTATCCTTTTTACGCAGATTAGTTTTTAGAAATAACTTTTTAACCTATTGCAGTATAAGAATATATTGTTTACATTCACCTTGATTTCGGGGCGTAGCGCAGTCTGGTAGCGCACCTGGTTTGGGACCAGGGGGTCGCAAGTTCGAATCTTGCCGCCCCGACCAATATTAAATTTCAAATTTTTTTAATTAAATTAGTTTAGAATCATTATAATTGTTCTATATTATATGATTAACTAATTTAAAGACGGAAAGTAATTTAGTATGAGCAATGAGACAGAGGGTAAATGCCCAGTAATGCATGGGGCACTAACTAGCAACGGTTCTAGTGGTACTTCAAATAAAGATTGGTGGCCGAACCAATTAAATTTAAATATTCTACATCAACATGATAGTAAATCTAATCCTTTAGGTGAAGATTTTGATTACAGAAAAGAATTTGAAAAACTAGATTATAAAGCTCTTAAAAAAGATCTAAATGATCTTATGACTGACTCTCAAGATTGGTGGCCTGCAGATTATGGACATTATGGAAGTTTTTTCATTCGACTAACATGGCATGCTGCTGGAACCTATCGAAGTACAGATGGTCGTGGTGGCGGTGGAACAGGTGCTCAACGTTTTGCACCCCTTAATAGTTGGCCTGATAATGGTAACTTGGACAAAGCTAGAAGATTACTTTGGCCAATCAAACAAAAATATGGAAAAAAAATTAGCTGGGCTGATTTATTTATACTTTCTGGAAATGTTGCTATTGAATCAATGGGTGGAAAAACTTTTGGTTTTAGTGGTGGGCGTTCTGACATATGGGCACCAGAGGAAGATATTCACTGGGGCATGGAGAAAGAGTGGTTAGAAAATAAACGATATAAAGGTGATCGAGAACTTGATAATCCTCTTGGTGCAGTACAAATGGGATTAATATATGTAAATCCACAAGGACCCGATGGCAATCCTGATCCATTAAAGAGTGCTGTAGATATAAGGGAAACATTCGGAAGAATGGCTATGAATGACTACGAAACAGTTGCCTTGATTGCTGGCGGACATACATTTGGTAAGGCGCATGGTGCAGGTGATGATTCACAAGTTGGAACCGAGCCTGAGGGTGCTTCTCTAGAACAAATGGGTCTTGGTTGGACCAGTTCGCATGGTTCTGGAAAAGGTGGAGATACAATTACGAGTGGTTTAGAGGGAGCTTGGACAGCAAATCCAACTCAATGGGACAATGGATATTTTGATTTGTTATTTGGTTATGAATGGGAACTTGGCAAAAGCCCTGCGGGTGCACAACAGTGGTTTGCAGTAAATCAAAAAGAAGAAGACATGGCACCGGATGCGGCAGATTCTTCTAAGCGTGTACCAACTATGATGGCTACTACAGATATAGCTATGAGAGAAGATCCAAGTTACAAGATTATATCTAAACACTTTCATGAAAATCCAGAAGAATTTGCAGACGCATTTGCAAGAGCTTGGTTTAAATTGCTTCATAGAGATATGGGTCCAAAAAACAGATACATGGGCCCAGAAGTTCCTGAAGAAGAACTAATTTGGCAAGATCCTGTGCCAGCAGGCAATTTAAGTTATGATATTGATCATGCAAAAACAAAAATTTTAGATTCTGATCTAACTATTCAGGAAATGGTAGAAACAGCCTGGTCTAGTGCTTCTACTTATAGAGGTACAGATATGCGCGGTGGAGCAAATGGTGCTCGTATTCGTCTTTCTCCTCAAAAAGATTGGGATATTAATAAGCCTAAACAGCTAAGTAAAGTTTTAGGTATTTATGAGTCTATCTCTAAAGACACAGGAGCATCTATTGCTGATATAATAGTACTTGCAGGTAATGTAGGAATTGAAAAGGCTTGTAACATTAAAGTACCTTTCGCGCCTGGAAGAGGAGATGCATCTCAAGACCAAACAGATGCAGATTCATTTTCAGCACTGGAACCAGTATCAGACGGATTTAGAAATTATCATAAAGCTGGTTTAAATGTTACACCGGAAGAGATGATGTTAGATAAGGCTCATTTGTTAGGATTAACAGCCCCAGAAATGACAGTGCTTATGGGTGGCATGAGATCATTAGGTATAAGTTCAAATGGCTATGGTTTATTCACCAAAAATCCAGATGAACTTTCTAATGACTACCTTGATATATTGTTAGACATGTCAGTTGAATGGAAGCCCAATGGAACGGGCAACTCTTATGAGGCATTTACTCGAAATACTAAAGACAAAGTAAGATCAGCTTCTAGGGCAGACTTGGTATTTGGATCAAACTCTCAATTAAGAGCGCTAGTTGAAGTGTACGCAGAGAGTGACTCTAAAAATAAGTTTATAAATGACTTTATTTCAGCATGGAACAAAGTAATGAATGCAGATCGTTTTGATTTAGATTAAAACTTTCAATCATTGAGTTCTTGTCAAATTTTTATAGAATAGCATCTATGACTACTCCGTTAAAATCAGGATTTCGAATGCCTGCCGAATGGGAGGAACACGAGTGCTGCTGGATGCAATGGCCTACAGAGTCTTTTCCTTCTAATGCAACACCATCTTGGTCACATTTTGATCTAGAAAAAGCCAGAATAGCATGGGCGAATGTAGCAAATTCAATAAACAGATTTGAACAATTAAAAATGATTGTTCACCCAAATGATTATCAAAGTGCTTTAAAATTACTTGGTCAAAATGTGAAAATTATAAAAACACCAATTGACGACGCATGGTGTCGTGACTCAGGTGCTATTTTTCTTTTGAATAATAAAAATCAGCTAGCAGGAGTTGACTCTGATTTTAATTGTTGGGGTTATAAAGAAAATTTTGAACGGGATGATAAAGTTGCAAAATTTATGATCAATGAGTCTAATGCAATTTATTTTAAAAATAATATGGTCTTAGAAGGAGGCTCTATTCATGTGAACGGTAATGGAACACTTATTACAACTGAACAATGTTTACTGCATGAAAATAGAAACCCTAATCTTTCAAAAAATGAAATTGAAAACAATTTAAAAGAGTATTTTGGGGTGACTAAGATTATTTGGTTAAAACATGGTACCGATGAAGGTACTAATGGACACATTGATAATGTTGCTTGTTTTACAGATCAAAATACTGTCTTAGCTATGACATGTTCTGATAAAGATGACACATACTATGAACTTTTATCTGAAAATTTGGATATATTAAAATCATCGGTCGATCAGGATAATAATCCACTTAAAATTGTTGAAATTGAAATGTCAAAAAAAAGATTCATCCCTGGAGATGATGAGCCAAGCTCATATATTAATTTTTATATAGCGAACGGTGCAATAATCCTTCCTTTCTTTGGAGATGATGTGGCTGATCAAAATGCTATGAATATAATTAAAGCGCAATTCCCAAATAGACAAATTGAAAGCCTTAATGGACATGATATACTGATGGGCGGTGGAAATATTCACTGTATAACACAACAACAACCAAAGGCGGCGTCATGAGAGAAGTAACTTTTGCAGCAACCCAAATGGCTTGTAGCAATAATCCGAAAGATAATATAGATCAGGCAGTTAATTTAATTGAACAAGCGGCAAAAAAAGGGGCAAATGTTATCTTGATTCAAGAGCTATTCGAACATCAATATTTTTGCAAAGATCAAAAAGAAGAATTTTTTAATTTAGCCGTTCCTTTTAAAGATAATCCAACAATTAATTTGATGTCAAAAGTTGCTAAAGAAAAAAACGTAGTACTTCCAGTAAGTTTTTTTGAAAAAGCTAATAAAGCCTACTTTAACTCTGCGGCAATGATTGATAGCGATGGAACCATTTTAGGTAAGTATCGAAAGTCTCACATACCCGATGGCCCTGGTTATCAAGAAAAATTTTATTTTAATCCTGGTAATACTGGGTTTAAAGTTTGGGATACTAAATTTTGTAAGATTGGATTAGGAATTTGTTGGGATCAGTGGTTCCCAGAGGCAGCAAGAATTATGGCTTTACAGGGCGCTGAAGTTCTTTTATATCCAACAGCTATTGGTGGAGAACCAGATGATGACTTTGACAGTTCTGATATGTGGCAAAAAGCAATGATTGGTCATTCTGCCACTAATCAAATCCCAGTAGTTGCATCAAACAGAATTGGTACAGAGAAGGGTATTGAAATTTCAAATTTTTTCTACGGAAGGTCTTTTGTTACTGACTATACAGGAAACATTGTTGCAGAGGGCTCTAGAGATAAAGAGGAAATTTTATTAGCCACTGTTGACTTAGATAAAGCAGAAAGTCTTCGACGCGTGTGGGGAAATTTTCGTGACAGAAGAACGGATTTGTACAAAACATTGCTAGACTTAGATGGTTCAGAATTATGATTGTAAAAATTTATAAACCTGCAAAAACTGCAATGCAGTCCGGAAAAGCAAAAACAAGACTTTGGCATTTACAGGTTACGGATGATAGCAACCAATCACAAGATCCTTTAATTGGTTATCATGGTGGTTCAAGCACAAAAAATCAGGTCAAACTTCAATTTGATACTCAAGAAGATGCAATAAACTTTGCCAAATCTAAGAATTACGATTATGAAGTCATTGAAGCGTCTGCTAGGAAGGTTATAAAGAAATCTTATGCAGATAATTTTAAATAATAATGCGCCCGTAGCTCAGGGGATAGAGCAACTGCCTTCTAAGCAGTGGGTCCGAGGTTCGATTCCTCGCGGGCGCACCATTATTTCACTCTTAATTTTAATTTTATCATTTTTAGTAAACCCAACTATTTTAAGAGCGGAAGAGCCTTTGGAATTATTTTTAGGTGGGAATGAACAGCAAGCAATCAATCTTTGGAAACAAGAGTCTAAGTTGGGAGATATTAATTCAATGTATGCCCTTGGAATTATTTTTTATGACTCAGACGTAACTGGTCTTTGCCAAAGAATAGAAGATATCCTTTGTAAATCTAACTTTAAATCAGGCGTTAAATATTTTAAGATGGCTCATGACGCTGGTGATGTAAGAGCAACTTATGCTTTAGGTGAGCATTATGATTATTTTCGTAAATATAAAAAAGCATTTAATTTCTATTTGAAGGCCGCACTTGAAGGTGTGCCTGAAGCTCAATTTAATACTGCCAGTATGTACGAACATGGAGAGGGTACCAAGCAAGATACAGTTCAGGCTGTCAGATGGTACTTACAATGTAACGAAACTAAGCTATGTTTACAAAAAGAAAAAGGCATATCAGATCTCATTGATCAAATTTCAATTGAAGAACTTGATTTTGCAAAATCACTTCTTGTTATAGATCAAACTCCAATAAATATAAGGCTTTCAAGCGTTTCAATCGAAAAATAAGTATCTACACAAGATGTAGTGGACTTACTAACAGTCACTACATGATATTGTTTAAAGAGTGCGATTTATTTGTTTGGTAATTAAACATACATGTGCTTAAATTGAGATTAACGTTTTAATTTAATTAAATTATAGAAAAGGAAATATGATATGAAAATATTAAAAATATCAGCCCTTCTAGCATTAGTTTCATTTTTTACCGCACCAGCAATAGCTGGTACTTTGGAAGATGTACAATCTAGAGGCTATGTAAAATGTGGTGTTACTACAGGTTTACTTGGCTTTGCTGCTCCTGATGATTCAGGTAAGTGGTCAGGTTTTGACGTAGACGTATGTCGTGCCGTAGCCGCAGCTGTGCTTGGAGATTCAAGCAAAGTTGAATTTACAACAACAACAGGTAAAACAAGATTTCCAACTCTTGCGTCAGGTGAAATTGATGTATTAGCTAGAAACACAACATGGACTTTTAGTCGTGATGTAAATCTTGGTTTTGAGTTTGTTGGTGTTAACTACTATGATGGTCAAGGCTTTCTTGTACCTTCATCTTTAGGTGTTAACTCAGCTACTGAATTAGATGGTGCTTCTGTTTGTATTCAAACTGGTACT
>CAJJBM010000020.1 GCA_905182445.1 Pelagibacteraceae bacterium AG-422-B15
AATGTATAAAACATGTATTTTGAGTTGATAATTATTATATATATAATATCTTCCTAAAAAAAATGAGAGATAACCAATGAAATTTGAAGGCACAAAATCATACATAGCTACAGAAGATCTTAAGGTAGCAGTTAATGCGGCAATAACTTTAGAACGCCCTATCATCGTAAAAGGCGAGCCTGGTACCGGTAAAACAATGCTTGCCCATGAAATAGCTAATGCTTTGGGTTCAAAGATTATTACATGGCACATTAAATCAACTACAAAAGCTCAACAGGGTTTATATGAATACGATGCTGTTAGTAGACTGAGAGATTCTCAGCTTGGAGATAAAAAAATTAATGATATTGGTAATTATATTAGTAAGGGTAAGCTTTGGGAGGCTTTTGAGAGCACTGGCCGACCGATACTGCTAATTGATGAAATTGATAAAGCTGATATCGAATTTCCAAATGACCTACTGTTAGAGTTAGATAAAATGGAATTCTTCGTTTACGAAACTGGTGAAACTATAAAGGCTAAAGATCGTCCTATAGTAATCATTACTTCTAATAATGAAAAAGAATTGCCCGATGCGTTTTTGAGAAGATGTTTTTTTCACTATATAAAATTTCCAGATGTCAGCACTATGGAACAAATTGTGCAAGTTCACTTTCCAGATATAAAGAGTGATTTAATCAGAGAAGCATTTAAAATTTTTTATGATATTAGAGATGTACCTGGAATTAAGAAAAAGCCTTCTACTTCTGAATTAATTGATTGGTTAAAATTATTAATGACAGATGATATAGATGCAAAGGCTCTTAAGGAAAAAGATCCAAATAAACTTATACCACCATTACACGGTGCACTTTTAAAAAATGAACAAGATGTTCATCTATTTGAAAGATTGGCTTTTATTTCAAGAAGAGAAAATGATAATAGCGAATAATATCGTTACTGATTATTTCTAACCTTCTTAATACTAAATAATTATGTTCTTAAACTTTTTTTTTGATTTAAAAAACGCCAATTTACCTGTTTCTTTAAAAGAATACCTCATACTCATAGAGGCAATGAACAAAAGGGTGATTGATTCCTTCAAGATTAATGATTTCTATTATCTTAGCAGATCAGCTTTAGTTAAAGACGAGAGATATCTTGATAAATTTGATAAAGTTTTTGGTCACTCATTTAAAGGTTTAGAAAATACATCTGAAATTGAAGAAGCTGAAATTCCAGAGGAATGGTTAAGACTTATGGGTGAAAAGCATTTGTCCGATGAAGAAAAAAAGCTAATAGAATCTCTTGGTGGTTGGGATAAATTAATGGAAACTTTAAAAAAGAGATTAGAGGAACAAGAAAAAAGACATCAAGGTGGAAGCAAATGGATTGGAACTGGTGGCACCTCTCCTTTTGGGGCATATGGCTATAATCCAGAAGGTATCCGCATAGGTCAAACTGAAAGTAGGCATAAAAAAGCAGTTAAAGTTTGGGATAAAAGAGAATTTAAAAATTTAGATGATGATATTGAGCTTGGAACTAGAAATATAAAGATTGCACTTCGACGCCTTAGAAAATTTGCTCGAGAGGGTGCTGAAACTGAGCTTGATTTAGATGGCACCATCAAATCAACCGCTCATAAAGGTTACATTGATGTAAAAATGGTACCCGAAAGAAGAAATAAGATTAAAGTTTTAATTTTCTTTGATGTTGGTGGCTCGATGGATGCTCATATTAAGATATGTGAAGAATTATTTTCTGCAGCAAGAACTGAATTCAAACATATGGAATATTTTTATTTTCATAACTGTCTGTATGATTATGTCTGGAAAGATAATACTCGTCGCTACAATGAACATCAAAGTACATGGGATGTGCTTCACAAATATCCATCAGATTATAAGATAATATTTGTGGGCGACGCCGAGATGAGTCCTTATGAAATTACATATCCTGGAGGTAGCACGGAATACTGGAACGAAGAGTCTGGACAAACTTGGTTAACTAGAACTTTAAATACTTATGAAAATGCTATTTGGTTAAATCCTGTGCCAGAAAAGTATTGGGGCAGAATTGCTTCCACAACAGTTAT
Organism: Pelagibacteraceae bacterium AG-422-B15; assembly: GCA_905182445.1. Taxonomy (GTDB): domain Bacteria; phylum Pseudomonadota; class Alphaproteobacteria; order Pelagibacterales; family AG-422-B15; genus CACCCN01. The sequence continues at coordinate 2,075 of CAJJBM010000020.1, forward strand.
TAAGCAGCTTTTTTCAGATAGAATGTTTTCTCTCACAATAGAAGGTATTGATAAAGCAATGCGCGAACTAAATAAATAAAGTATGGCTAAAAAAGATAATATTCTTTGGGGGGTGAGTTTCCTAATGCTTGGTCTATTTATAGTACCATTCAATGATGCTATTGCCAAAGCACTTAGTACAGATCTCAATATAATGGAAATTATATGGGCTAGATTTATTGGGCATTTTCTTTTTCTTGTTCCTTTTGTTTATTATCTAAAAGGCAAAAAAGAGTTTATTAATAAAAATACTAATCAACAAATATTACGTGGTTTATTAATTTTTGGAGGTACTTCATTTTTCTTTTTATCAATTAAATATATTCCACTTGTAAACGCATTATGCTTATACTTAATAGCACCAATTATTGTAGTTTTTTTCTCCTCGGTATTCTTGAAAGAAAAAATATCTTTTTTAAAAGTTTTTTGTGTAACCTTGGGATTCATTGGTACACTTCTTATTATTCAACCCGGATTAGGAGGATTTGATATTAATTCAATCTATGCTCTCCTCTCAGGCACCTGTTATGCATTTTACGTAATGTTTACTAGAAAATTAAATGCTGTTTCTGATCCATTTATAACACTCTCATTCACAGCTATACCTGGTGCAATAATCATGACTCTATTACTGCCCTTTTATTGGGAGCATGTTCCTTCACTTAATCAGTTGATTGCTATGATCTCATTAGGACCAGTAGTAATTGCAGCCCATTTTTGTATTATCAAAGCCTATCAATTTGCCGAAGCGAGTACTCTAGCTCCAATTCATTATTTCGAAATTGTAAGCAATGTATTAATTAGTGTGATCTATTTTAATGACATACCGACAATTTTAGTTTCATTTGGAATTATGTGCATTATTAGCAGCGGAATATTAATTAATTTAAAAAATCTAAACTATAAATAAGTAATAACATTATTTGGATCTGGACGTCGACGTTCATTCGGCTCTTCAGTTTTAGTACCTATGTATATAAACCCAGAAATCTTATCTTTAACTATATCTCCTCCTAGTTTTGCTAACATTATATCATTGTAAGCATACCATTCCGTAAGCCATTGAGCTGCATATCCCATAGATTGAGCACAGTTGAGTAAATTCATACAAACAGCAGCAGACGATAATTGCATTTCCCACAAAGGAATATTTGGGTGATCTATTGGCATAGATAGTACGGCAATAACTGCCCCACCTCGTTGAAGTCTTGAAGATTCTATTTCAATTTCACTTTGAGAAGCTTTTGGGTTAGTTTTTTTGAATTCAGTTAAAATTACCTCTTCATCTAATTGTTTTAATTTGTTGCCTTGAATTACAATTAATTTCCATGGATTTAAAGCCCCATGATCTGGAACTCTGATTCCTGCTTCTAAGATTTTGTCCAAATCATCAGAATTTATTGAATTTGCTGTCATTTTTTTTGCAGTAACTGACCTTCTACTTAAAAAAAAACTATTATTTATTGTCATAAATCCCATCATAGAGTATTTGATAAGAATATGCCTAAAAAATTAACACCTGACAATTATAAATTTTCAGTAGCACCAATGATGGGAGTTACCACTCCAAGCGCTAGATATTTATACCGCCTGATATCTAAAAAGACTTTACTGTGGTCAGAAATGATAGCGGCACAAGCCTTGCATAAAGGTGATGTTAATAAATTGCTATCAAAAAATGATATTGAACATCCAGTTGTATTACAAGTTGGAGGATCTGAAATTGACCTATTAAAAAACTCTGCCGCACTTGCTGAAAAATTTCAATACGATGGTATTAATCTTAATGTTGGCTGTCCTTCAAAAAAAGTTTCGCAAGGAAATATGGGTGCTTGCTTAATGAAAGAGTCTGATTTGGTTAAAGATTGTATATCAGCCATGATTCAAGAAACTTCTATCCACGTCTCAGTCAAATGTAGAATTGGTGTTGATGAATTTGAATCATATGAATTTTTTAAAAACTTTATCAGCACAGTAGCTGAGTCTGGTTGTGATACTTTTATAATACATGCTCGTAAAGCTTTTCTAAAAGGACTAGATCCTAAAAAAAATAGAACTATTCCACCTTTAAATTATGAATATGTTTATCAAATTAAAAAAGATTTTCCTAATTTGAAATTTATTATTAATGGTGGGTTTGTAAATCTTCAAGATTGTCAAAATCAATTAGCTAAAGTTGATGGGGTCATGGTTGGAAGAGCAATTCAATCTAACCCATTTCTACTAACTGATGTTGATGAATTATTTTATAATCAAGAACCATCTAAGATTGATCGATTGACTGTAGTAAAAGAATATTTTGACTATATTCAGTCAAGTTTTGATCATACATCTGGCTATAAATTATTAAGTCCTTTATTAGCAATGTGTTTTGGATTACCTGGTTCTAAGAAATTTAAACAGGATCTTAATGAGTTAATAAGAACTCGAGACGTAGCAAGACTTAAAGAAACTTATATTAATCTTTTAGCAGCTTAATATTTAGCAAATGTACCATTATGGAAATCTTGAATGGCTTCTTGTATTTCTGCTTCCGTGTTCATTACAAATGGTCCACCACGAGCTATAGGTTCGCCAATTGGCTTACCTGATATTAGTAAAAATTTAGAATTTTTAAGAGCAAGGACATCAAGATTTTTTTCTTTGTTAAGAATAATTAGTTTTGAGTTTTGAATGGGTTCATGTGTCTGATCACCGATTTTAATATCTCCATCAACTAAATAAATAAATGAATTATGTGTTGATGAAAGTTCAAAATTGAACTCTTTTCCTTCATTTAGCTCAATATCAAAATAAATGGGTTCAACATTATGCTCGCCCACAGGACCAACTAATTCTTGGTATTTACCTGCAATTATATTAATTTTTTTCTCCAAATCTTTGTATGTCTGCATTTGATTACTATCAATGTAGATATACTCAGGTTTATTTTTTTTTAATTCAGCCGGCATATTTATCCAAAGTTGAAAACCTTGAAGTTTACCTTCACTCATTGCTGGCATTTCTGAATGAATTATTCCACGGCCTGTTTTCATCCATTGCACGTCACCTGATGTCATGCGACCTTTTGCACCAGTGCTATCTTGATGTTCAAACTCGCCTTGCAGCATATATGTTACAGTTTCAATACCTCTGTGTGGATGGGAAGGAAAACCTGCAACGTAATCCTCAGCATTATCTGATCCAAACTCATCTAACATTAAAAAAGGATCATAATAATCAAGCTCTGGAGTTCCTATGGCCCTTTTGAGCTTCACTCCAGCACCATCAGATGCTGGCATTGGTTCAATAATTTTTTTTACTGAGGTTAACTCCATATGAATAATTTAATTAAATAATCTTAGCTACTTCGTCAAAATTATACCTTGCACCTCTAGGATGTCCTTTAGGCTCTATTCCATAACCAAGTGTACATAGAAAATTGCTTTGTATTGATGTATCTTTGAAAAATTCATTATCAACACCTTTATTATCAAACCCACTCATTGCACCAGTATCTAAGCCCAATGCATTGACTGCTTTTAAAAAATATCCAGCTTGAAGGCTGCTATTTCTAAATGCAGTTGCATAAGCAAGCTCTTCATTGTTTTCAAAAAAAACTTTAGCATCCATAGCCGTAAAATTTTTTGGAAGATCTGTAAAGAACATAGTATCCATTCCAATAATTACACAAACCGGTGCGTTTTTAACACTGACTTTATTCGAGTCCATTAGATAAGGATCAATTCTATTCTTAGCTTCTTCAGATTTTAAAAATACAAGTCTTAGTGGACTACAGTTAAATGAAGTTGCTCCCCATTTAGTAAGCTCATATAATTCTTTTAAAGAACTATCTTCAACTACTTTATCTGAGTAATTATATGTAGTGGCTGTATCAATAAAAATTCTTTTTATATCTTCATTCATTTATTTGTTCCCCTTTATCAAAAAGAATAAACCTATAAGAAATAAAAATATTTGCTCACTTGTGAATAATTTAACTGTAATGAACCATTCCTGATGTGCGATACTAAAAGCAAATATCATTATCACGACCACCATCAAGCCACCAAGTCTAGTAATTAAATTGCCTAAAGAATTGTTAAGTAATCCTCCCACAAT
>CAJJBM010000021.1 GCA_905182445.1 Pelagibacteraceae bacterium AG-422-B15
TAAAAAAGATGATTAAATAATCTTAATTGATCCTAAGGAACAAAGTATATATGCATGAAGTAGTAGAATTAAAAAATTATAGGATTGATAATCTTCAATATTGCAATTGGTCAAAAGATATTTTTAAGCTAAATCATGAGGCTGCCCTAGATGCTATTCATGTTACGATTGCCTATCATGAAGATTTTGATGAGGTTCAAAAAAATATTAAAGAGTGGGAAGGTTATTTTAATGATTTTTCTGAACTAATAATCCATGGCAAATCTTATCTAGATATTGAAAAAGCAAAATTAGAAAATAAGACAGCTGTCTTCTTTGGCTTTCAAAATTGTTCACCTATTGAAGATGATATTAATTTAGTAGAGTCAGTTCATCAAATGGGTGCGGTATTCATGCAACTCAGTTATAACAATCAATCATTACTGGCTACTGGATGCTATGAAGAAAATGATAGCGGTGTCACAAGAATGGGTAAAGAAGTTATTAAGGAAATGAATAGAGTTGGCATAATCATAGATATGTCCCATTCTGCAGATAAATCTACTTTTGATGCTATTAATTTTTCTGAAAAACCTATTGCCATTACTCATGCCAATCCATTGTTTTGGCATACAGCAAAAAGAAATAAACCGAATGATATTTTAAAAGCTCTGGGTGAGTCTGGAGGAATGTTAGGGTTATCTTTATACCCACATCATTTACTTGATGGAACAAACTGTACTTTAGATAGTTTTTGTCAAATGGTTGCTAAAACCGCTGAGATTATTGGGACTAAAAATCTAGGTATTGGTTCAGATCTGTGTTTACAACAACCAGACAGTATTGTGGAATGGATGAGAAATGGAACATGGACTAAGACTAAGGACTATGGCGAAGGAACAGCCTCTAATGCTGCATTTCCAAATCAGCCTGAATGGTTTCAGGATGCTAGAGGGTTTAACAATATTGAAACAGGTTTAAAGAATGTTGGTTTTAATGATGAGGAATTACAAGGTATTTTAGGTAATAATTGGTTTAATTTTTACAAAGATTATATTATTTAACTATGCCAGATATAAATCACCGGAGCCCTAAGGAAATAATGACTTTGTCACGCCTGGGATCATTTTATCAGTCAAAATTATCATTTTTAAGAAGCTTTATAAGAGAGTTTAAAGACTGGGAATTTAATAAAGATTTATTTGAGTTAGATAAAGATGGATATGGTACAGCTGTATACTCTGTAAAAAAAGATAGTCGAGCATACTCATTAGTTTGTTTTGCAAATAAATTAAACTCTATCGAACGATCTGATCGTGTTATTGCAACGAAGTGGGATGCAGCATTTGTACTTCATGATGGAATTCCCACTAAAGATGATATTGACCGCTTAAAAGAAAATGTTCCAAAACAGGAAGTGGGAAGAGTTTCCTATAAAGAGCTAGCGCTATCTAGAGCAAATAAATCAGTAAGAGTTTTCGAACATACAGTCGATGCGCTGGCAAGTGGACGGCAACCAGACGAGAATATTGTAAAAGATGTTGGGTATCTCTATAGAACTACGGCAGTTTACGGTTCTGGTAAATTTGGTTTAGCTGATCGGTATAGAATCAAAGAACGATCTGAAATATGCGGTCCATTTAGATTAGAAATGATGCTTGTTTACTTAGTACGTCAATTTACTTTTGATCAAGTCAACCATATGGCTAAGTCTAGAAATCCAAATAAAGCTGTTAAGCTATCAGACGATATTGCAAGAAATTTAGGAATTGGAAATTCTACTGGATTAGGGATGGCACCTTTCATAGTCAATCACCCAACCTTGCTACATAATTGGATTTATTCAAGAGAAGATGCGCTTAAACAAATTCGCTCCATTCAGAAAGTTGAAATAAAAGATTTTGATAAATTTAAAGAGTGTTTTGAAAAATCAAAATTAAATATTAATACTTGGAAAACAGATAGTGAGTATCAGACTAATAAGATTAATATTTTGATTAAAGATTTAGAAGTTTTTGAAAAAAATTACTTATTAGATTTTGAGTTTAATGAAAATTTCTTATGGAATAATTTATACCTATGGATTGAAAAAGAGCTAAGTGAAGAGGGGATTGAATATATTGTTTCAATGCTCATGGAGCCATATGATAATATAGTAAACCCATTGGTAGAAAATATGAGCGCAGAAGAAGATCTTTATTTTGATATTCCAGGCGAGAGGTTGGTGAGCAATTTAATTAATATAATAAAAAATAATTATTCTAATATATTGGATATAGACTTCGATTCTCCCAATGAAATTGCCAATTTTTGGTTTATTTCAAAAAATAAAGAAGAGCCTAGAGTGGCTAATCGACATGAAGAGGAAGGATCAGAATTAGAGCAGCCTCTTGCTATAGCCCGTGATGTCTCTAAGCTTTTTAAAAGATTAAAAGATTACGATTCTTCGAAAACAATTGCTGAATTCTTAATGGCTAATAATGATTTGCGCCATGCGGTGCGCCGTTGCTTTATTATTGAAAAATTTCCATATTCAGAAATTCAAGATAACACAATTGGATCACAACTAGTTCCAATCGATATGTTAAGACTAAAATTATCATTCTTTGGCGCACAAAAATTTGATCCTCGATCAGATAAATGGTTGCGTATAAATATGTATCAAGGCGCACCTCTAATAAATGAATTAAAAAATACAGATGATACTTGGATTTATAATCGCTTATGAGAACTTCAAGTGAAATAGAAACAATCTCAAAACGAGCAACTAAAGCAGCTGGATTCCCATGGGGAATAGCAGAAGAAGTTGGAAAAAATATTAAAAACCTTGAGCTCTTAGGTGTTTCAGGAGTCGAAAATTTAAATCAATATCTTAAATTAGTCAAAGGGGTGGAGACATTTGGCCCAAAAGAAATAAGCTCAGAAAATAAAATAGAACCAAATTCTTTTTGCCCATTTTACACAGGATCAGCTCTATTAGACTCTGCTAGTAAAGTTGAAGAGATTAAGAATCTCACATTATATTCAATAGATTTTCCAATTTTATTAATTCCTTTTATTAATCGTCTTTCAGACAGAATAGGTAAAAAAATTAAATTGCAAATAGACGAATATAATTTTTTATTAAATTTAAATAAATTTATTTCATCAGATAGTGATCTTAACGGTTTAATAATTGAGAATGCAAAAATTGTTAAGATAGAAGTCCAGGAAAACATAGACTCATTTCAAAATAAAGTTTGGGATCAGTTGTATGAGCTCTCATCAGAGACCTTTGTTGAAGAAACAGATCGTCTTAAAGAAAATGCTGCTGGAGCTGGACTTGCAGATAATGATTGATTTAACTCTGTAAAGAAATAATTTTATTATAGAGATCTTCTTTTATACTTATTGGTATATCAGCATTCTTTATTGCATTGTTCATTCTCTTACTGCCAGGCACTCTTGGTCCTTCTTGAGATTCAATGTTGTTTATAAGATTCGTAATTTTTTCTTCAAAGCCTTTTGAATATTTTTCTGGATTAATAGCAATAAAAAATTGACCAGTTCCTGGAGGTCCGCCTTTATCATCTGCAAACGAACTAGCTTCAGTACCCAAATTTGCTCCAGTTAAGCAGGCTGTCATTATTTCAACAAACAACCCAATTCCAAATCCTTTATAACCACCAGTAGGTGCCATTGTGCCTTTTAAGGCAACGGATGGATCATTTGTGTCTTCTCCATCAGGACCAAATGCCCAACCAGTTGGAATTGTTTCACCAGATTTAGCTCTAACGGATATTTCACTTTTTGCAACTACACTAGCCGATTGATCTATTAAAATTTTTACGCTGCCTTGATTATAAACAGCCACTGAAATGGGATTTGTTCCGACCACTGGCTTAATACCGCCAACTGGTGCAATAGATGCGGGTGCATTCGTAAAGCCAATGCCAATTAATTTTTCTTTAGCTAGTGTTTGTGTGTGATAACCAAGAACTCCACAGTTATAAGAATTAGAAATTGCCAACGAAGCTATCCCATTTTTTTTTGCTGCTGGAATAAGTTCTTTAAAACCTAACGTTATAGCTCTATGAGCAAAGCCATTATTAGCATCAACAGTAAAGGCGACTGGTGATTGAGAATTTATTTTTGGATCTGCAAAGCCTTTAACTTTTTGGCATTGAAGATGTAGACAATAAATTGGTAAATAGTGAAACCCATGACTTTTGATACCTTCTAGCTCAGCTGCAATAATGCCATTTGCTAATGGCAACGCATTTTCTTCTGATGCACCACACGCAATTAATGTTTTTTTCGCTAATTCAAAAGCATCAATTTTAGATAATTGAGTATCCATTTATATTAGAGTTGAATACCCACATTTTTAACTTGAAGGTAACCCTTAATAGCTTCCTGCCCTTTTTCTCGACTATAACCAGATTGTTTATAGCCTCCAAATGGAGTTGCAATACTTCCAGTAAACCAACTATTCACATAGACTTGCCCTGCTTGCAATTGATTAACAGCATTGGTTGCTTGATTAATATCTTTAGTAAAAACTCCAGCCGCTAATCCAAATGCAGTATCATTTGCAATATGAATAGCTTCTGCTTCATCTTCATAAGTTAATACCGATAAAACAGGCCCAAATATTTCTTCTTGTGCAATAGTCATATCAGGCTTTACGTTATCAAAGACAGTGGCTTCAAAGAAATAACCTTCACGATCAATTCTATTACCACCTACAGCAAGTGTAGCACCAGCTTGTTGACCCGAACGAGCATAGTTCTCTACTTTTTGCAATTGCTGTTCTGATATAAGGGGAGTTAGTTCAGCACCTTCTTCATAACCTGCTCCAACTTTAAGGCCCTTTGCCATATTTGCTAATCTTTCAACTAATTCATCTTTAATAGATTTGTGCACTACAACTCGAGACATTGCCGAACAGATTTGTCCCGCCTGTCCAAATATTCCACCTTTTGCTGCATTAACAACTTTATCAAGGTCAGCATCTGGAAATACTACTGCTGCTGATTTACCACCAAGCTCAACTACCGCTGGTATTGCTCGTTCAGCCGCGGCATGTAGAATTTTTTTCCCAGTTAAAACTGAGCCAGTAAAAGTAATCTGACTAACGTCTTTATGAGCCGTGAGAATTGAACCAGCCTCATTTCCATAACCACAAATTATATTAATTAAACCCGCAGGGACATTTGCATTACTTATAGCTTTAGCAAAATGAGATGCCGTTGCAAGTGGAGTTAATTCAGCAGTTTTAATAACAGTTGCATTACCAGCGGCGAATGCACAAGCAAGTGATCTTGCTAGCATCGACATTGGAAAGTTCCATGGAACTATATGTGCCGAAACACCATAAGGTTCTAACAATGTATAATCTATAACTGTGTTGTTTACAGGAATTGTACTGCCTTCAAGTTTGTCAGTTAAGCCACTGTAATAATCAAAATAATTTGCAGCATCCATAAATTCAAAAATAGCATTTGGAAGTGGCTTACCATTTTCACGACACAATACATCGCCACCTTCATTTGCTACATTGCGTAATTCATTGGCGATAGTTCGCATTAACTTGGCACGCTCCATCGGAGGCATGTCGACTAAAACTCTTGAGTTATGAGCTTTTAAAGCTGCATCGACAGCCATATTGACTTCTTCTTCTTTAGCGCAAGATACTTGGCCTATAATTTTTCCAGTAGCTGGATCATTTACTTCAATAACTTCACCAGATGAGCTATCCATCCAATGACCATTTATATAATTTTGACATTTTTGCATGAGTGAATTTAACCCTATTAGCCATAGGATAGCAACAAATATTGTATTACTAAAAAGTAAATTTTAAGAGAAGTTTGGAGAGGATAATATCTTTAATTAAGAAGTGTTGCTACTAAGTGAATTCGATCTTCTTCACCTCCATTTATAGCCGTATGATATTTAGTATTATCAGTTATATAAATGTTTCCATCTGAAGGAATGTGAAAGCCTGTATCTTCAATGAACATACGAGAACCAAAATTAGTCTTGATAGAAATATGAATACGTTTTTCAGGATCACGATGCCAGCTCAAAGTTGTTCTTGGAGGCATCTTAATAATTCGACAACGACCAATTGCAAAATGCTCACTTAAAGTTTCATAAACATGCTTGAAGTAGGTATCATTTAATTTTGCATTAAATAACGTATATCTTGACTCATCCATATAAGGCTCACGTTCCATTTCTTCAAATGATGCGTCTGGCTTTGTCCAATACTTGCCTCTAATATTTCCACCAAACCATTCATCCAATTCTTTTTCATCATAATTTAGACAAATTGCATTAGACTTTAACAAACCTTCTTTTTGAGGTTGCTCAAAAGGACGAATTTGAATTAACTGATCGACTGCTTGACGCATTTTCTCAATATCAAATGAGATGTTCTCATACTTTTGAACGTACTCATTCATATTAGTAAATGAAGATATTAAATCTGTATTTTTTAGTTTGATTGATGTCATATTAAGTATCTTTGCTTAATATACCCTTTTTAGAGTAATTTTCGATATATAAAATGATCAAATTGTCGCAATCTATAAATGCAAAAGGTTTAATAAAACTATTGATAAAGCTGAATTAATTCTGTTACAGTAATTTTCAAATTTTTTTAGGATATTAAATGAGCAGCATTAAACAAGATTTTGTTAAATTCGATCAAGTAGATAAAAGTTATGATGGCAAGGTGCTGGTTGTAAAAGGCTTAGATTTAGACATTGCAGAAGGAGAATTTCTTACACTTCTTGGGCCATCCGGATCAGGAAAAACTACTACTTTAATGATGTTGGCTGGTTTTGAAACTCCAACAAATGGTGAAATTTATTTAGATGGCGATCCAATATCTAGTATTCCTCCGCATAAAAGGGGAATTGGAATGGTTTTTCAAAACTATGCGCTGTTTCCACATTTATCAGTTTATGAAAATTTAGCATTTCCTCTTAAAGTAAGAAAATTTTCAGATGGAGTTATTGCAGAGAAAGTTAAAAAGACATTAGACATGGTTTCGCTTGGAGAGTTTGGAAATAGAATGCCAGCACAATTATCAGGTGGCCAACAACAGCGTGTTGCAGTAGCTCGCTCTTTAGTTTTTGACCCTAAATTAGTTTTAATGGATGAGCCATTAGGTGCTTTAGATAAAAACTTAAGAGAAAGTATGCAGTATGAGTTGAAACATATTCATGAAACTTTAGGAGTGACTGTTGTATATGTAACGCACGATCAAAGTGAAGCCTTAACAATGTCAAATAGAATTGCAGTTTTCAATGATGGTCATGTTCAGCAGTTATCGGGACCAAATGAGCTTTACGAGACCCCTGTAAATTCATTTGTTGCAGAGTTTATTGGTGAAAATAATACTATTATTGGGACTGTTAAAGAGGTTTCAGGTAATAAGGTCAAAGTTGAAACAGATAAAGGCGAAACAGTTATTGCAAATCCAATTGCAGTTAAATCTGTTGGTGACAAAACAAAAATGTCACTAAGACCAGAACGAGTAATGATCAATCCATCGGGTGATGTAGAGAATAAATTTGATGCTAGTGTAGTAGAGATTATTTACCATGGAGACCATACAAGAGTGAGAGTTAATATATTGAGCGATGATCAATTTATATTAAAGATTCCCAATGCTAGTGATGATATTAAGCTAAATGTGAGTGATAAAATACAATTAGGTTGGTCAAGCTATGATTGTAGAGCTTTAGACCACTAGATCTAGTACCAATAAATTAATTTTATCCACTAATTGACAAATTAGATAAATTTAGGGTTGTGTTATTCTTCGATAAGTTCTGTAATGCTTCCTTAATAATTAATTAATTAATAAATTAGGAGAGACTAAAAATGTCAAAACTATCTAAAATAATATCTTTGATAGCTGTGTTTTTAGCTCCATCTCTTGCAACTGCAGCAGAAGTAAATGTAGTTTCATGGGGCGGCGCTTATACAGAGAGTCAAAGACTAGGTTATGGTGACCCATATGCTGAGAAATCAGGAGTTGCTGTAAACTGGATCGATTATTCTGGTGGACTGGGTGAAATTAAAGCTCAAGTTGAATCAGGAGCAATCACATGGGACATCATTGATGTGTACGCACGTGATACTATCATCGGTTGTGATGAAGGACTATTTGTTGAATTTGACTTCGACAATGACTTCCCAGCTGGTGTAAATGGTATGAAAGCAAGTGACGATTTCTTTGCTCCAATGCCTAGTAAATGTGCTGTAGGAAATATCCTATACTCATGGAACTATGCCTTCAATACTGACGCATATGCATTTAATGCACCAACTACAATGGCTGACTTCTTTAACCCGGCTCAATATCCTGGTGTAAGATCAATCTATTCTAGCGCAATGTCTAATTTAGAATTTGCTTTAGTTGCTGATGGAGTTGCTGGTGCTGACGTCTATGATTATATGGACGAAAATGGTATCGACAGAGCACTTGCTAAACTAACTAGCTTATGTGAACACCCAGACGGTGGATGTATTTTCTGGTCTGCTGGTGCACAACCACCTGAGCAAATTGTTTCTGGTGAAGCTGTAATGGCAACTGGTTGGAATGGCCGTCACTTTAACGCTATCGTTAATGAAGGTTCTCCAATGAAAATGGTTTGGGATGGTCAAGTCTTAGATTATGAGTACTTTGTACTTGTAAAAGGTGGACCAAACCAAGCAGAAGCTATGGAAGCGCTAAAATACTTCACAAGTTCTGAAGGTTTAGCTGGTAGTGCCAAGCATATTGCTTATGCACCTTTCCGTATCTCATCGCTTGATATTATCAATGCTAATGAGCCGTGGTTTAATTCTCCAACAGCTGGTGCTGTTAGAATTATGCCGCACATGCCAACTGCGCCTGCAAATACTCAGAATTATGTCCTAATGAACCCAGAGTGGTACGCGGATAATAACACTGAAGTAAATGATGCGTGGGAAGCTTGGAAAGCTAACCTTTAAGTCAATCCTTTTTTGGGCAGCCCGAAAGGGCTGCTCAAGAAATTCAAATTTCTTTTTACTTTAAATTTTCCTTAAATTATTTATCCTATCACTGTGTCAGAAGCTATTAGAACATCAGATGGACAACTTCTATCTGTTAAACTAAAAAAAGTAGAATCCAGAAGAAGGCTAACAGCATTTCTACTGGTAGCACCCTTGCTATTATTTATTCTTGCCGCATACATATTTCCAATCTTGCAAATGATGACACGAAGTGTCGATAATTCACAGATGAACTCGCTTTTATCTAAAACTTTTGTTGTCATACAACAATGGGATGGCAAAGAAATGCCAGGCGAAGATGTTACTTCGACTTTTTATTATGAACTCAAAGATTTAGTAGCAGATAAACAGCATGGTAAAATAGCAACCCGACTTAATTATGAAAAAGGCGGGTTTACAAGCTTAATTAAGAAGACCGCTAGAAAACTTGATACATTTGATGAAAGTGGAAATTTCTTAGATCAGTTCATGAATACTCATAAGAGATGGAAAGATAAAGATTACTGGCTTGCCCTTAAACGTGGAACAGTTAAATATCATGGACGTAAATACTTAACTGCATTTGATTATGAGCAAAAATTTGATGGGTCTTTTGAGAGAATTCCAGAGAAGAAAAGAATCAATGTTACTTTATGGCTTAGAACTATTTTTGTTGCTGTCGGTGTAACTTTTTCCTGTTTCTTGCTCGCCTATCCTATTGCCCATATATTATCAGTATTACCAGCACGTTATTCAAATCTACTTATGATTTGCGTACTTCTTCCGTTTTGGACTTCGTTACTTGTTAGGACATCAAGTTGGATGGTATTACTTCAAAAGCAAGGAGTGCTAAACGACATTTTAGTCTGGGCAGGATTTGTTGCTGATGATGGTAGATTGGAATTAATGCATAATATGACGGGCACTTTTATTGCTATGACGCAAATCTTATTGCCCTTCATGGTCTTACCACTTTACAGTGTAATGAAAACTATACCGCCAAGCTTAATGCGAGCAGCCACATCTATGGGCTCGACACCATTTCATGCATTTAGAAAAATTTATTTCCCTTTAACGTACGCAGGAATAAGTGCGGGATCGATTTTAGTCTTTGTTCTTGCAATCGGCTATTATATTACGCCAGCACTTGTTGGTGGTTCTAAGGGTGTCTTGATAAGTAATCGGATTGCTTATCATATGCAGAAATCTCTTGATTGGGGATTAGCAACTGCAATGGCTGGAATATTACTTATTGCAGTACTTGTTGTATATTGGGTCTACAATCGACTTGTTGGTATAGATAATATGAGGCTGGGATAATAAATGGCTTTACCTAAATATACTGAAACTCGTTATAGAATTTGGCATTACACATATTTACTAATATGTGCTTCTGTATTTATATTTCTTATTGCACCACTTTTTGTAATATTTCCTCTATCTTTTAATGCAGAGCAGTACATTCACTTTTCTGATGGTATGTTGGCTTTAGACCCTGATGCGTTTTCACTTCGCTGGTATGAAGACATGATTTATGGAACTAAAAATCCATGGGGAATAGCAGTCAAGAATAGTTTTAAAATTGCTTTTTTTGCCACTATTGGTGCTACCACTTTGGGAACTATTGCTGCCTTAGGTCTTAGCAGTAGGTATATGCCTTATAAATCATTAATCATGAGTATTTTAATTTCACCTATGATTGTTCCATTAATTATTTCTGGTTCAGCTATTTTTTTTGGATTAGCTAAAATAGGGTTAGCTGCATCTTTTCCAGGTGTAGTTATGGCCCATATAATATTAGGTACACCGTTTGTAGTAATTACTGTGACTGCAACCTTAAGTGGGTTTGATGATAGTATAACACGAGCAGCTTCAAGTCTTGGAAGTCCTCCAACCAACACATTTTTTAAGATTACATTACCACTAATATTACCAGGTATTATTTCAGGAGCACTATTCGCATTCGTTACATCTTTTGATGAAATCGTAGTAATTCTATTTGTTGCAGGCGGCGAAAGATCACTCACAACTATTCCACTGCAAATGTGGACAGGACTAAGAGAGCAGCTGAGTCCAACTATCATGGCAGTTGCGACATGTTTAATTGTTATGTCGACTTTAATTTTGATAGCAACAGAGCTACTTAGACGTCGTTCAGAGCGTATAAGAGGAATTACGCCTCAATAACTTGTTTCCTATTTACATATAAACATATATTTATTATTTATGAAAAATACATTTTCATATTCATCTAAAGAGCTATCAAGGCCCAAGCAATTTATCGTTAATAGTATAGAGAAAATTAGTGGGCGTAAAAAACTTGAAAAACTTTATCAGCAATACGACGAAGAGAATAGGGAGCCACATCTATTTTGGACAGATGTAAAAAATCTTTTAAAGTTAAAAGTAAATGTTAAGTCTAAGAGAAAATTATTTATTCCAAAAGAAGGGCCATTAATTATAATCGCCAATCATCCCTTTGGTATTGTTGATGGAATTATACTTTCTTCGTTAGTTTCAGAAATTAGAACAGATTTTAAAATCATTACCCATGAAATACTAAGATTTACTGAAGCCTCACAGCAATTTATTCTTCCCGTAGATTTTTCTAATGGAAAAAAAGCATTAAGAAATAATGTTAAAACTGCAAGAGATGCAAAGAAATTATTAGAGCAGGATGGTGTAATTATATTATTTCCTGCTGGTGGAGTTGCTACTGCTAAAAAAATAAATATGCCTGCAATAGATGCCGAATGGGGCAATTTATTAGGCTCATTAGTGTTAAAGACTAATGCAAATATATTACCAATATTTTTTGATGGTAAAAACGGAATTTTATTTCATTTATTTGCATCTAAATTAAAGAGCCGGACATTAAAATACTCTTCTTACTTACATGAAACAAAAAGAAAAATTGGCAAAACAATTGATATCTATTGTGGAGAAGTTATTTTAAATAAAAATCTAAAAATAATTGAAGATAAAAAACAAATTACCTTAATGCTGAGAGACATTACAATGTCATTGCCTGTTAGAAGTTAGAATATGACTGATATAGCTAAACTTGAATATTTATTAAATAAAATCAAAGAACCTATTGCATGCGTAAAATGTTCTGATGAGTTTACCGCGGGTCAGTCAGATAGTAGTTCATTGCAAGATTATCTAAAAGTTGATGTTGGATTTACTGAGCGTGGACTGCAAATATGGTGCCAGCGACATCATTTAAATATATGCCACATAAATTTTGAAGGGCACAAACTAGAATCTGATTTCAGATGTTTAGAGAAAAAAAGTTAATTGCAATATATTTTAACTAATCTAACTTTATAGAAATTAATAATTTAAATATTCTTATGTCAGAAATTAATAATGCTAATTGGAATTATCCAACGCCTATTTGGTTTGGGCTTAATCGTACTTCAGAAATTATGTTGGCACTCGACGAACTTGGTATTAATAAACCATTAGTTGTTACTGACCCTCAATTTGCTGAAAATGATAGTTTTAAAAAAATAATAAAAAAACTCTCTGATAGCTCTATCCATTTTTCTATTTTTACAGACATCAAAGGTAACCCGACTGGAAAAAATGTAAGTGATGGAGTATTAAAATTTAACGCTGGTTCAAGCGATGGAGTTATTGCAATTGGAGGCGGAAGCGCACTAGATGCTGGTAAGGCAATAGCTTTTATGTCTAAACAAAAAGAAAACTTATGGTTTTTTGAAGACATTGGGGATAATTGGACCAAGGCAATTACTGAAAATATGCCAAAGGTAATAGCTATTCCAACTACAGCGGGAACTGGATCAGAGACTGGGCGCGCTTCATTAATTGTTGATGAGGATACATATACAAAAAAAATAATTTTTCATCCGTCTATTTTACCTGATCTTGTCATATTAGATCCTGAAATAACTATTTCACTTCCAGCTCATTTAACTGCGGCTACAGGTATGGATGCTTTGGCGCACTGTTTAGAGGCATATTGCTCAAAAGTATATCATCCCATGGCTCATGGAATTGCAGTTGAAGGAATAAAAAGTATTAAAGATAATTTGGTTACTGCCTATAAAGACCCAAGAAATCTAAAAGCTAGATCTGAAATGCTAGTAAGTTCTCCAATGGGATCTACGGCTTTTCAAAAAGGATTGGGTGCAATTCACTCACTAAGTCATCCGGTAAATGCTGTGCATGACCTTCATCACGGGTTAACTAACGCTATCTTTATGCCTTATGTAATTAAGTTTAATCAGCCAGAGATTGAATCAAGAATAATTTTATTATCAAATTATCTAGAATTAGAAGATAAGTCATTTAGCGGATTTTTAAGTTGGATAGTTGATTTGAGAAGGCAGTTATCAATTCCTCATACTTTAAAAGAATTAAATATTAAGTTTGATTTTGATAGTTTGGCGGAGATGGCATTAATAGATCCATCTACATCTACAAATCCAATCAAGATGACATTAAGCGATATGAAAAAATTATATATTGATTCCTATGAAGGTAATCTTAATTAACCTGTATTTAATCCGTTGCCGTCGACAGCAATTGATTGTCCTGAAATCTTATTTCCATCATCAGAAATTAAAAATGAACACATTTTTCCAATATCATCTTCTTCTATCCAACAGTTCATTGAGGCTGCAGAAAGAAATTCTGTTTCCACAGATTTTTCAGAAACACCTAAATATTTTGCTTTCGTTTTAATTACACCCTTCATTCTCTTACCTTTTATTACTCCTGGTAAAACAGCATTAACTCTAATTTTAAATTTACCTAATTCCATGGCTGCAGTCTGCGTAAAACCAATAATTGCCCATTTGCTTGAAGCATAAGGCGAACGAAGTGGAAATCCAAATATGCCAGCGGTAGAAGATATATTGATGATTGAGCCACCTTTATTCTTCTTTAACATTGGTATTGCATACTTAGTAAATAGAAAATGTCCAATCACATTTGTTTTTAAAGTTTCTTCCCAGCTTTTATAATCTAGCTCTTCAATTGCTCCAGTAGGACCAGAAATACCTACATTATTTATTAAACAATCTATCTTACTAGTAATTTTTTTGATTTTTTTAAAAAAATTAATAACCGCATCTTCATTATTGGCGTCACAAACAAAAGAAAATATCTTATTTTTATATTTTTTATTATTATTAATTTTATTTATAAAAGTCTCATTGATATCACATAGGAATACTCGTGCACCTCGACTTTGTAAGATTTTAGCTGTAGCCAGACCAATTCCACTTCCTCCAGCAGAAATAACAATATTTTTATTTTTTAAAATCACTCAACTTTCATTTCTTTCACCTTTTTAATAATCCTAAAACGAATGAGAGCTCATATTTTTACAAACTTCATTAAATTGATTAATAGTCTCAGCAATAATCGTATCAACACTTTTTATCTCATTGATCAATCCTATTGATTGTCCAGCTAATGCCGGCGCGGCATTCATGTCACCATTAAAATATAAATCCTTGATACCAATCATAGATGACATGTCCATTAAACCTTCATCGTATATTTTTTTGGTAAATTCAGTCTTTAGTGCCCTAATACAAGGCTTTGATTTTTTATTTAGAATATACGTGCCTTGTTCATCGGAATTTAGTATCGCCTGTTTGAAATTATCATGCACAGGACTCTCTTGGGATGAAACAAATCTAGTTCCCATTTGAATACCTTCAGCACCCGCTGCAAATGCTGCTGCCATCCCGATACCATCAACGATTCCACCTGCTGCAATCATTGGAATATCTGTGTGCTTTCTTATTGATTGTAATAAAACATATAGACCAACTTCTTCAGGACTTTTAAATCCACCACCTTCTGTTCCTTCAACAACAAGCCCATCAACTCCAGCTTTTACAGCTTTTAATGCTCCAGCAAGACTGGGAACTGCGTGAAATACAGTTATACCGGCGTCTTTTAAAATATGAATATATTTTGCGGGATCTCCAGCAGAGGTGGTTACAAATTTTATATTTTCCTCAATAACCAAATTAATCATACTTTCGTCTTGAAGAAACAGAATGGGAAGATTGACCCCAAACGGTTTGTCAGTCAAATCTGCCATTGCTCTAATTTCAGCTTTACACATTTCAGTTTCACCTGAAGATGTTTCAATAACTCCAAAGCCACCTGCATTAGACACGGCAGAAGCCAACTGACTTCTTGCAATCCATCCCATAGGAGCTTGAACTATTGGATATTTTGATTTGAGTATTTGGGTAATTCTATTCATATTTAATTTATCCTTAAAATTATTTTTGTATAATCGAAGATCCAGTTTTAGTAAATTCTTCAGTTTCTTTTAATTTGCCACTCATAGCTTTTACAATATCAATAGGAACAGCAACACCACTTTTACAGCCTGGTCGTTCTTCTAATTGCTCTTTCCATCTTTTTAAGTGATCCAGACCATCAATATTTATTCCTGACCAAGCACTAGTTCTAACCCAACACCAATTTGCAATATCGGCTATACTAAAATCTCCAGCTAAGAATTCGTGATCCTTTAATCTATCATCCAGTACCTCAAAAAGTCTTCGGCCTTCATTTTGATACCGATCAATTGCGGGTTGAATTTTTTCAGGCCAATATCTAAAAAATACATTAGCTTGTCCCATCATCGGACCGATACCACTCATTTGAAACATC